>JAUYTY010000081.1 GCA_030694905.1 Eubacteriales bacterium
GTTTATACTTCCCCCACACTACAAACCGCTCCATCGGGTTCCAACCCTATCTTGGCTTGATGCCCCGATTTGTCCACATCGCCAATTCCTTGGATTTCGTCCCTCCACCCGTGGCATGTCCATGCGACCTTGCATGGCCTAGGCGGTGGCGCCACAGTGACTAAAAACACATTTAACTATATATCTCAAAACAAAATAAAATGAAATATCATGTATACAGGCTCCCCATTCTGTGCCATGCTTAGGGGGCGTCCTCTTGTGGGGACGAAACTGAAGGCTATGTGAGGAGGTAACGTATGAAGACAAAGCTCATGATCGTCGTGTTGTTCATTTTCATGTTATGGGGGTGCATGGGGTGTGAGAACTCTCCTACCACCACGGACCTCAGCGATGACCGCTCCCTCCTCACCGCCACCCTGTGGCAGGCACAGCAGGAGTATATTGTGGATGCCAAGAACTGGAGCGTCCTGAATTTCGCTTCCATCAGCGATTCTCAGGACCTCTTCTCCGCCAGCATCTACGCTCCCACATCCTCCACCAGGATCATCAAGTCCGCCCAGGTCGTATATGCGCTGGATGTCCCGTCTTTCAATACGATCATCAATGCAGTGGATGCCCAGTGCGAGCTGAAGATTACCGCGAGTGCGGAGGGCGAGGTCGTCCTGAGCTTGACCCTTCCTGATAATTCCCAGATGTTCTTCTCCCCGGTTCTTGGGTCGAAAGGAGGTGTGTGAGTAGGCTAGTGCTTAATTGAATTTTCCAAGGGAGGCCACTTCGTGTAGTGTGTCGGAGGAGGGTGTCCCTTGGGATCTTTGAATTTTGTTCTGTAAATGTATTACCTATCCAGCGTCAGCAGTATCCATAAGGTTATGATTTCATAACTCGTGAAGAAAAATGTTGTAGGTAAAGATATATGTAAGATGTTTTGTAGGGTTATGTGAAAATTTGTTCACCACACCATAACTGCATGTAAGAGAGCACAATAGTAAAAGCCGCCCAATTCCGGCTATTTGTAACTTTCTGGCATAGCCGCTTGTCTTCATCTTACTATTTCTTTGGCACTAATGACATAGGTAGTTATGAACAAAGCATTCATTTTCCAAGCCTGCACCATGGTTCTTATGTACTTCCGATATAAAAATTATTGTACCTTCACCCCTATTATGGTATTCTCTTGTGCGAGAGTATCGCTTTCCTGTCTTCTAGTGAAGTTGCTCTCAATAGGGGGACTCGTCCATGTCCATAAGCCAAGCGTGTGTCACGAGCAGAGTGGGAATTCGAAACAGTCTGCCAAAGTGCAGCCGCATCTTCGCCTCTCCGGACTTGCGTCGCTTCCTCAAAGTAGAATAACCACGAAAAACCAAAGGTGACGGAGTTCGCATCCCCCGTTACCTTTTTCATATCCAGAGGGTGCTTTTAGGATTTCCATACCATTCTTCATTGTTTCGGCATGGGGAAGCGCGTGGGATGAAAGCTTCGCACTAGGAAATCATCAGCCTGAAGAGGTGAGGGCGAAGCTATTGGAATATGAAAAGGTCAAAGAATCATGAGTAATAAAAGGATATATCTTTCTTCTCCTCATATGAGTGAAGAAGGATATGAGATGCGCTATATCAAGGAAGCATTCGATACCAATTGGATTGCCCCTCTTGGTAAGAATGTAGATGAGTTTGAAAAAGAGATGGCTTCCTATATTGGTGTGGCCCATGCTGCTGCTCTCGTATCTGGAACTGCTGCTCTGCACCTCGCTATCAAGCTCTGCGGCGTCAAACAGGGCGATTTCGTCATTTGCTCTGACCTTACCTTCTCTGCAACAGTGAATCCTGTGTCATATGAGAACGGCATCCAGGTATTTGTAGATTGCGAGCCCGATACGTGGAATATGGATCCCAGGGCTTTAGAGAAAGCTTTGAAGAAATATCCACATGCTAAAGCAGTTATAGTTGCCAATCTATATGGTACCCCAGCAAAGCTGGATCAGATTTCCCAACTTTGTTCAAAGTATAATGTTCCACTCATAGAGGACGCTGCCGAGAGCCTTGGTGCTACCTATAAGGGGGTACAGACAGGCACATTTGGGAAATATGCAGCGCTATCATTCAACGGAAATAAAATCATTACCACCTCAGGTGGGGGGATGTTTCTTGCCAATGATATGGATGCAGTTAAAAAGGTTCGCTTTTGGGCCACCCAAGCAAGAGACCCAGCTCCTCATTATCAACATAGTGAGATTGGCTATAATTATCGCATGAGCAATGTGGTTGCAGGAATTGGCCGAGGGCAGTTAAAAATACTTGAACAGCATATCGCAAAGAAGCAACAGATTTATCAGATGTATAAAGAGGGTTTGAAAGGTCTACCTCTTCATATGAATCCGTATGATCCATCTAGCAAACCAAACTTTTGGCTTTCCTGTATTCTCATTGATAAAGATTCTCCTGTTACTCCTACCATGATACGAGAAACACTTGAAAAACAGAATATTGAAAGCAGGCCCATATGGAAACCCATGCATATGCAGCCAGTATTTGAAAAGAATGAATATATAACCATTGAGAATGGAAGAGATTTCGGAAGGGGAATATTTGAAAGAGGACTGTGTCTGCCAAGTGATGTGAATATGAAAGAGGAAGAGCAAATACATGTTATAGGAATTATAAAGGGATGTTTCTAGACTATGTATAGAAAATACTTTAAGAGACTATTTGATATCGTTTGCTCACTGCTTGCGTTGATAGTTTTATCTCCAGTTCTCCTGATTGTGGCAATATTGGTAAAAATCAAGCTTGGATCACCCGTGATATTCAAACAGAAACGGCCTGGACTGAATGAGAAGATTTTTACTCTATATAAGTTCAGGACCATGACTGATAAAAGGGATGAACGAGGGGAGCTGCTTCCTGATGAAGTGAGATTAACTAAGTTTGGTAAGATGTTGAGATCCACTAGTCTTGATGAGCTTCCGGAGCTCTGGAATATATTGAAAGGGGAAATGAGTTTTGTGGGGCCGAGACCGTTAATTGTAGAGTATCTTAAATATTATACAAAAAATGAACACCATCGGCATGATGTAAGGCCAGGACTAACAGGATTGGCACAAGTAAATGGTAGAAGTTATATTGGATGGGAAGAAATCTTTAATTATGATCTTGAGTATATAAAAAAAATAACAGTATTTAGAGACTTCTCAATCATTTATCAAACTTTTAAAAAAGTATTTAGAAGAGAAAATATTGCAGACGCCAATCAATTTGAGTATGCTGTAAATGGAAGGATGTTCATTGTAATTGATAATAAATATCATGAAGTTCATAGATCTCTGAATATTGAAAGACAAAATTTGAAATAATATTTGGACATCCTAAATATTAGATTTTGTGTTCCAATTTTAATCAGCATTATTAAGTTTTCAGACTTTTGATTGGTTGAAATTGAAAATGCATATCTTTTGACTTCGCCGGTGTGACCCTTCCGCCTGACCGGAGAAAACCCTACCAGCGGTTTCACCCTAGAATAGTAAACTTTGGATGACGCATGACTGCCTTGCAGAACATGATCCAATGTGGTCTGCGAATGATCAATCCACTACCCCAACTATTTGCCGTTGTTATTTATAGACAAATGGCTTTTGGTTCCAAAAACTAGAGAAACAGGTGGAATCCTCATGGAATTGATAAAAAACCGGTATGATGACATCCACCATCATCTGTATGAAACTCCCAGCAGTAAACTGGCCGATGGTTATCAGCAATTTCGCCAAGGGACAGGCCATCCTCGTTCTTGTAGCGGCGGCTTCTTTCATCTTACGGTTGGAAAACCTGGATCTCTAGGCCTGGCATTTTGCCAAACTTTGAGTGGTTTCTCTACCAACGATTTCAACTGGCAGGGTCGGTTCCGTTCATTGGCCGGGTTAGCTCCGGTCAACTGGCCTGGATGGACCGGCGAAGTCACTTTTAATAGTTGTCAGTTTTTTGTGAGATAATTTGAGAGCATAGAATAACTTTTAAAACATTCTCCTGTTTAAAATAAAAGGTAAATAGAAATGAAAAATATAAACTGTGGTCATGAGATAAGACAACTTGATGTTGAAACCTGTAGGAAATATCAAGAAACATTATGGAAATTTTATTATGAAAATTTGAAAGATTGTGCATTTACAATTTCCTATACTATTGAAGAAGCAAAGAAGAAAATCGCTATATTAATTGGCTACCTTGAGGTAGATCAAGCAATAGTTTTAGGTTGCTTTAAAGAAGAAAACTTAGTTGCATATTTATGGAGTTATGTACATTTTTTCAGAGAGGAAAAACGAATTTATATTAGTGAAATATATGTTGATTCTAATTGGAGAAACATGGGTATTGCACGAGAACTCTTAAATAAAATTGAAAGAATAGCTATTGAATCGCATATAAACGCTTTGTATTTGCATGTAGAAGCTCAAAATATTGGTGCTTTACAATTATATCAAAGTGAAGGTTATTTAACTGAACGTATTCAACTTAGGAAAGGATTATAGTGGTGAATGAAATACAAAAAAAAATTGCAATTATTGGTTCAGGTGTAATTGCTAAAACTATTTCTCAACGTGCAAAAGAATTAGGAATAGAGTCTCATGGTTTTTCAATAAATCCTAATGATGTTGCATGTAATTCATTTTCTGTATTTCATGAAATTAACATTTTCGATATTAATTCGATTGTAGAAATTTGCCAACAGATTGGAATTAGTGGAGTTATCGCAACAACAGAACTTACAATTTACCCTGCGGCACAAATCGCAAATATTCTTGGATTGAATGGTAATCCTGTTAATGTTGCAAAAGATATTACTAATAAATCGATTGTTAGAGATAAAGTAAAGAACGTAAAAAATCTGAATCAACCCAAATTCTGGATATATAAAGATGGTGATATCCCTAAGATTGATATATTTCCAGTAATAGTAAAACCAATTGCAGCAGGTGGAAAGCGGGGTGTGTGTGTTATTGATTCTCCGGAGAAATTATTCGATGCTATTCAGGTAGCACTTTCTTTTTCAAAAGTTAAAGGAGTTATAATCGAAGAATATTTAGTCGGTGGAATTGAATATTCTGTAGAAAGCCTTTCTTTTATTGGAAGTAATTATGTAATTCAAGTAACTCAGAAAGATACGGCAGGCCCACCTCATTGTAATGAACTTGGACACCATCAACCAGCTGATTTAAATTCAGAAATGAGAAAGAATGTAGAATCTACCATATCTGAAATGTTAGCCTCATCTGGGATAATAAATGGTCCTTGCCATACAGAGATTAAAATCATCAATGATAAGATTTATCTAATTGAAATCAATGCTCGTCCAGGAGGTGATCATATAACTTTCCCATTAACAGAATTGAGTACAGGTTATCCCTTTGTATCGGGAATTATCTGGATTTCAATTGGGGAATTCGATTGTCACAAACCATCTTCATTCGAACAGAATTATTGTGGAATATATTTTGTAACAGAAGAGACGTATTATCTTAAGCCTATTTTTGATCGATGCGAGGATTTCCCTTGGTGTTATAAAAAGAATAAGGTGAGTGAGGAGCTATCGAAGATTATTTTTAATGATGAAGATAATCTAAACTACTTTATTTATTATTCTCGAAAGGAGAAGCCAAAAATTCAATAATTGATTCTGTAAAAAATCTTTTTTTGATATCAGTATTATTTCATAATAATTTATAAATTTTTCTCCAAATTTGGGAAACATAAGTGATAAAAGAAATTGGGAGTGAGTTCTGGAAAATTCAACCTATTTTACCTTCAACAAATACCTACCTACCTCCAGAAAGATGGTCGGGTGGAAAACAATATTTTGTTTCTGGTAGAACAGCACTATATGCAATTATTAAAGAAATTTTAAATTCCTTCTTAGGCTCGAAATCATTATTGGCGTATCTCCCTTCGTACTGTTGTCACACAATGATAGAGCCTTTTCTTCAGCATGATGTCAGTGTGGATTTTTATCCAGTTGTGTTCAGAGATGGATTATTGCGTCAATTGATCGATAATAGGAAACAATGTGACATTATATTGGTCATGGATTACTTTGGGTTCGATTCTGATCAATTAGCTTTGCCAGATAATGCTATCGTTATCCGAGATATGACTCATGCATTGTATTCATCAACCTGCAATGAGAAATTAAATAGAGCTGATTTTCTATTTGCAAGTTTTCGTAAATGGGGGCCTGTGGCTGGAGCAGGTGTTGCGTGTATTAAAAATGGGGAATGGGGCGAATCTGCTAAACGGGTGCACATTTCATATATGTCTCTGAGAAATAAAGCATATGAACTAAAGGGTTCATATGTTGAAGGTAAGTCCCAAGACAAGAAGGTATTCCTCGAAATTTTTAATAAAGCTGAACATCTTTTAGAGAGAGATTATATCAATTATGCAGCTGATGAGGATTCAATTTTTGAAGCTGCATCACTTGGTCAATTTTCATCTATAAGAAGGAGAAATGCTGAGATACTTCTTCATGGATTAAAGCATTTGAATATCGTAAAACCAATCTTTTCAATTTTAATGAATGGTGATGTTCCCCTTTTTATACCTGTGCTAGTGAATGGGGACAAACGCGATGCTCTTAGAAAGTATTTGATAGAAAACTCGGTCTATTGTCCAATTCATTGGCCACTTTCTTCAATGCATTTTACTTCTTTGGAAGAAAAACAAATCTATTCATCTGAGCTGTCATTAATTTGCGATCAACGGTACGGAGAAGAAGATATGAGTAGGCAAATTGAGTTAATAAGGAGTTTTGAATTCTTGAATGGAAAATAATCAGAGAGAGAAAGAAATAGATATTTTCTTTAAACTTGAGTATGGTAAGTTGTATGAGTCTATAGAAAAAGGTACGACCGAAATATTTGAATTTGAAAAAGATGGATTTGTTGCTCAAAATTTGTACATCAAACGACCTGTTCCTTACCTAATACAAAATAAGCAATATTTTGATACTATCACACCCTATGGGTATGGTGGACCAGTTCTGATAAAAGGTAATCCCAATCTTAGCTTTATCAATCAATTTTATAATGCGTGGAGTGATTATTGTAATAATAATTCCATAGTTTCCGAGTTTGTTCGGTACCATTTATTTGACAATCCGGAATTCCGTGAGGTTTTTCCTGGAGAAGTTCTACAAATTTCTGATAATGTAGTACGTCAACTCAATCCTGATATGGAAAAAATATGGATGGATTTTGCGTATAAGGTCAGAAAAAATGTGAATAAAGCGCGAAATTGCGGACTTACAGTAACGACTGACGCTACGGGAGAACATTTAGAGGCTTTTATCGAAATTTACAATAAAACTATGGAACGTAATGATGCTCGTTCATTCTATTATTTCAAAAAGGAATACTTTGATCAAATAATTGGTACCATGCAAGGTAGTTTTATGTTTTTTCATGTTTGGAAGGATTCAATAATTGTATCATCAGAATTGGTTCTATATTCAAATAAATACGTTTATTCTTTCCTCGGAGGTACGCTAGAAGATTTTTATCCTTTGCGTCCGAATGAGTTGTTAAAATATGAAATTATTAATTGGTCAAAAGAGAGTGGACATGAAGTTTTCGTTCTAGGAGGAGGATATGGTGGAAACGATGGTATCTATCGATACAAGAAGTCATTTACATCGGGTGAAGATATACCTTTCTATGTAGGCCGAATGGTCCATAATCGAAAAATTTATAATGAGTTGGTTGAAATTAGAAGAACAAAGGATGGAGTTGATGAAAACTTCTTTCCGCTTTATAGAGCCTAAGGACTTATACATAGGATGAATTTTATATTTCTTACTATGAGCCCTTTTTACGATCTTGACGTCCATAATATTTATGCTGATTTGCTTATTGAATTCATTGCACATGGACATATTCCATATCTTGTATCTCCATCAGAATTAAAAAACGGAAAAATGACAGCATTTGTCGATAAAGGCAATTATAAGATTCTGCGTGTAAATGTTGGGAACATTAATAATGTTTCGTCAATTGAAAAGGGCATTTCCACTGTGCTTATGGAGTACCAGTTCATTGCAGCTATAAAGAAACATTTAAACGAATTGCATTTTGACTTGATTTTATACTCTACACCACCGGTTACCTTTGCGAACGTTATTAAATATCTTAAGTACAAAAGTGGTGCTCAGACATATCTTCTTCTGAAAGATATTTTCCCCCAAAACGCGGTCGATCTTGGGATTCTTACTAGAACTGGTCCAAAAGCTTTATTCTACAAGTATTTTCATCGAAAGGAAATTCAGCTTTATAACATCTCGGAATATATTGGTTGCATGTCACAGGCTAATGTTGATTATTTACTCAGGCATAACCCTGAGATTCGGAGTGAAAAGGTTCATGTCAACCCCAATTGTATCTCTGCGTATAAGATTACAAAAAAACCCGAGATTTGCATCAAACTGCGTAAGGAATATGGAGTTCCATCGGATGCTGTTGTCTTTATGTATGGCGGCAATTTGGGTAGACCACAGGGAATTCCTTTTGTCGTCGAGTGTTTGAAACGCAATGTTTGTAATTTTAAAGCTTTTTTTATCATATGCGGCACTGGAACCGATTATCAAATTCTTGAAAAGTATATAAAAGAAGAAAAACCGATAAATGTAATTTTATTAAATGGGTTACCGAAGCAAGAGTATGATGATTTGCTTCAAGCATGTGATGTCGGCATAATTTTTCTTGATCATCGATTTACTATCCCCAATTTCCCATCAAGAATTCTTTCGTACATGGAACAATCAATGCCCGTATTAGCCTGTACGGATAAGAATACTGATATGGGAGAGATAATCACTAAAGGAAATTTTGGTTGGTGGTGTGAGAGCAATGAAGTTCATAATTTTACTGCTCTTGTTGATACCATTTGCTCACTGAATTCAGAGGTGTTAGCACGCTTGGGTAATAATGCTCGAACGTATCTTGAGAATCACTACACTGTCGAGCATACCTATAACACCATTATGAAACATTTTGTATAGAGGAATTCATTCTATGTTCAAGAATAAGACAATCCTAATCACTGGTGGCACCGGTTCATTCGGAAATGCCGTTTTGGAACGCTTTTTAGATACCGAAGTTGC
The DNA here is from genome assembly GCA_030694905.1 of Eubacteriales bacterium. GTDB lineage: Bacteria > Bacillota > Clostridia > Tissierellales > Dethiosulfatibacteraceae > 38-11. The sequence continues at coordinate 9,139 of JAUYTY010000081.1, forward strand.
GGAGATTCGTATATTTAGCCGCGACGAGAAGAAGCAGGACGACATGCGCCACTTCTACAAGAATGACAAGATTAAATACTACATAGGAGATGTGCGCGACTATCGCAGCATCCGCGATTCCCTTAACGGTGTGGATTTCGTATTCAGTGCTGCAGCGCTTAAGCAGGTTCCCTCCTGCGAGTTCTTCCCCATGGAGGCGGTGAAGACTAACGTCATCGGTACAGACAACGTATTGACGGCTTGTATCAACGCAGGGGTGAGGAAGGTCATCTGCCTTTCTACTGACAAGGCCGCCTATCCCATCAACGCCATGGGAACCAGCAAGGCTATGATGGAGAAGGTATTTGTTGCCAAGTCGAGGACCGTGACCGAGGACAAAACGCTCATCTGTGGGACGCGGTACGGTAACGTACTCTGTTCACGTGGTTCTGTGGTCCCTTTATTCGTGGAGCAGATCAAGGCGGGTAAACCGCTGACGGTGACCGAGCCGTCCATGACCCGCTTTATTATGACTCTCGATGAGGCGGTCGATCTTGTGCTTTATGCGTACGAACATGCCCATACCGGGGACATCTTGGTACAGAAGGCACCAGCGAGTACCATCGGCGACCTTGCTTTAGCGGTGAAGGATCTTTTTGGTGTTGAAAACGATACTAGGACAATCGGAATCAGGCACGGGGAGAAGATGTATGAGACATTGCTCACCAACGAAGAATGCGCCCATGCCATAGATCTCGGCAACTTCTACCGCGTTCCTGCTGACAACCGCGATCTGAACTATGACAAGTACTTTACTGACGGCAATGGCAAACGTACTACGATCACCGAGTTCAACTCCAGCAACACCGAGTTGCTCACCGTCGCTCAGATCAAGGAGAAGCTACTTACCCTGAAGTACATCCGGGATGAGTTGAAGGCATGGGAGAGCCGCTAGCATGAGGATACTAGTAACTGGCTCGGGCGGTTTCGTAGGGAAGAACCTTATTGCAGAATTGCGAAGCAAGGGATACGAGGATTTGTACCTCTACGACCTCGACACCGATCCACCATTGCTGGACCGGTACACCAAGGATTGTGAGTTTGTGTTCCACCTTGCCGGGGTGAACCGCCCCAAGGACCAAGAGGAATTCATGCAGGGCAACTTCGGCTTCACCGATACATTGCTTGCTTCACTGAAGCGGAACAAGAATACCTGCCCAATTCTCATCACCTCCTCCATCCAAGCAGAGCTCGACAACCCCTACGGCAGGAGCAAGAAGGCGGGTGAGGATCTCCTTTTCACCTATGCCAAAGAGACAAAAGCTGCTGTCTATGTATTCCGTCTTCCCAATGTCTTCGGCAAATGGTGTAGGCCCAATTACAACAGTGCGGTCGCCACTTTCTGTTACAACATCGCTCGCGACCTCCCCATTACGGTCAACGACCCACAAGTGGCCATGAACCTGGTGTATATCGACGACGTGGTCCAAGCTTTCCTTGTCGCACTCAAGGGTGATGTACTGAAGGAGCACGGATTTTGCAAGGTCTCCACCGTCCATACGGTGAAACTGGGAAGGATTGTGGAGCTGCTAAAAGGCTTTAAGCAGAGCAGGACAACTCTCTCGGTCCCTGATATGAGTGACGGCTTCGAGAAGGTGCTTTACAGCACCTATTTGAGCTACCTGCCAGAAAGACAGTTCGGCTATCCGCTGAAGATGAACACCGACAATCGCGGCAGCTTTACTGAGATTATCCGGACCGCTGAACGGGGTCAGTTCTCGGTAAATATCTCCAAACCTGGTATCACCAAGGGCAACCACTGGCATCATACGAAAAACGAGAAGTTTTTGGTGGTCAGCGGTAGGGCTTTGATTCGGTTCCGGAAGATTGGAACCACTGAGGTGATTGATTACCATGTGTCAGGTGAGAAGTTGGAGGTTGTGGATATACCTCCAGGGTACACTCATAATATTATCAATGAGGGAGACATGGACTTGGTGACTTTTATGTGGGCGAGCGAGCCCTTCCATCCTGATAAACCTGATACAGTATTTGAGAAGGTATGAACAGTACTATGGAAAAGATGAAAGTAATGACCATTCTCGGTACACGGCCCGAGATTATCCGGCTGAGTGCAGTGATACAAAAGTGTGACCAATATTTCAACCATATATTGGTTCATACCGGGCAAAACTGGGACTATACTCTTAACCAGGTTTTTTTTGAGGACCTAAACTTAAGAGCTCCTGACTACTATCTTGACAGTGTGGGAAAGAACCTTGGAGAGACGATGGGGAATATCATCGCCAAGAGTTACGAGGTGATCCAGAAGGAGAAGCCCGATGCTTTGCTGGTGCTGGGCGATACCAACAGTGCTTTGTCAGCCATAAGCTCAAAGCGCCTGAAGGTACCCATCTTCCACATGGAGGCTGGTAACCGCTGCTGGGACTGGAATGTCTCTGAAATGATCAACCGCAAGATTGTGGACCACATCAGCGACATCAACCTTCCCTACACCGAGCACTCCAGAAGGTACCTGCTCTCCGAGGGCTTGGACGGCAAGACAATCTTCGTCACCGGCTCACCCATGCGCGAGGTGCTGGACAGCCACATGGAGGGAATCCAGAAAAGCGATGTGCTTGATAGGCTGAACCTCGAGAAGAACAAGTACATCTTGGTCTCCGCCCACCGAGAGGAGAACATAGATAACGAGGAGCACTTCATGTCGCTGATGACAGCCATCAACGACATGGCCGATCTCTATCAGATGCCAGTCATCTACAGCACTCATCCAAGGAGCAAGAAGTTTATCGAGCAGAGAAGCTTTCAGTTTCATTCTCTGGTACAGAGCCAGAAACCCTTCGGCTTCCTGGACTACAACAAGCTGCAGATGAACGCCTACTGCGTACTATCAGATAGCGGGACACTCAGCGAGGAGTCTGCGATGCTCAACTTTGCAGGAGTGCTAATCAGGACGAGCACCGAGAGACCTGAGGTATTGGACAAGGGAACTGTGGTGATTGGGGGTATTACCACCAAAGACATCACCCAGGCTCTTGATATGGCTGTCTCTATGAGGGATAACCAGGAAAAGACGGAAATGCCCAACGACTACTATGACACCAATGTATCAGTGAAGGTGGTAAAATTGATCCAGAGCTATGCAAAGATTGTTAATGAGACGATATGGGGGAAATAGATATCCATCTATTGACAATCAATTAATTAAATTTCTACTAGGTAAATTATTAATCGATACTATTGCTTTTGATTGACAAGGATAATTGGTGAAATTGTGGACATTAAGGCCATGCTTGAACGGGAACCGTTTTATAAAATTCTAATTATGTCGATAGAGACCTATTATAAGGTGGTTGAAGGAAAGATTGTAAACATTTCATCAAAAAAGAATAAAAACGCAAAACTGTTATTTTTGTATTATAAACCGTCTTTTTTGTCTGAGAGATTTATTACAAAGGATATGCGTAACTTTCTTTATAGTGAATATAATATTCGAGGAGCTCTACCAAAGTTTTTAATAGGTAAATTTGGCGTATTTATAATTACTCACTCCTATGGATTGTTTGCAAAAGAAAAATTCTATCTATGTTGCTCCGAAGGTCTGCTTAATGAGCGGATATTTATTTCTCCGTGCAATCGTTCGATTCGTTTCTATAATTTTAGTAGAGGTTATGTCGATTGTATCGTGAAAGAAGGCTATAGTGATAAATATATGCTTAATCAACTTCAATTTCGACTTAACTATAATCATTTCTGCATTCCAAAGATTTTAGCTTCAGGAGAGCGATGGTATAGAGAGAAGATAATGTATGGAAATCCATTAATTAGAGTAAGAAAACAGGATGCTTTTTTAAAAGGTCAGGATCAAGCATTAGCAAATTTAAAGGAACTTGTTAATGAAACGCTGGAATACATTGATATTGACTTTTATGTAAAAACGCTAAGAGAAGAATTATTTATCTTGTTAGCAACGCTTTCTGCAGATCTGGATGATTCTGATATGGTTGTATTCCATCGATTGAGTGAACTCACCGAAATAAAAATCAAAGATTGTAGATTTACAGTTCCCACTGCAGTTACACATGGAGATTTTCAGGGTGGTAATATCTGGTTAACTAAACAGAATGAAATTATAATTTATGATTGGGAGACTAATAAACGAAGATCGGTTTGGTTCGATCCAGCAACATATTATTGGAAATTACATTCTGATCCGAGCAAAATAAATATTGAGCAGTATGTATTGCGTGATAACCGATTTCTAATTAATGATAACTACAAAAACTATACTAGAGACGAAAGAGTAGCAATTGCAATAATTCTATTTTTAGAAAATACTATCTTTTACCTTGAAGATATTGCACAGATACCAAAAAAAAATCTTCGATGCAATTTATTAAAATTCGTGGTCGATTTGAAAAAAATGGTTTTTAAGGGTTGATTTATGGATAATAAAAAATTGTGGACTCTATATCGTTCTGCGTTTAAGCACATTCCTTTAAGTTTGGATGAAATTACCGATATTTCGACTTTATATAATGATATCGGTAGGGACAAAGTTTTCTCTTGTGCAACAAGAAAAAAGATATTACCAGCAATTTCCGCTTTGATGGTCAAGTTGGAGATCGAAGAGAGTTATTGGAAACCTTATACATTACAATTTCGAGAAAGAAATCTACGAATTCTAGACTGTCTAAGTTATGTGTATTCCTCACTTTATAGTGCAGGTGTAAATAAGATGGTTGTTGTAGAGAATTTTGGGGCGCTCTTAAGTTCAGAAGAAGATTTAGCTATGTTTGGGTCCGGGGATGTAGATAATTATGCCGATATAAATCAAAAGGAGTTGATTTATAAAGTATTGAGGAACCTGGGTTTTTCAATTACTGAAATCAAGGCAGGGGATATATTGATATCATCAGCCTTTAAAAAAGAAGGATTTTTACCAGAGAATATTTATTTTGGGATTAATTGGGATATAACATGTCGGACAAATTTGCCATGTCTTACTTCAAAGGAAGAATTTATCGATTGGAATAATTTAATATACTATAAGGATACAGCAATTCGAATGCCTCCTTTGGAGGCGTTAATGTACATATGCATGATGCATATCGCGGTGCATGGTTTCTCGCGAGCTCCAGACATTAGACTTTATTATGATATTGCTAATATTGAAAGATCTTCATTGAATTGGTTTAAAATTAAAGATTGGGCTATCAGAGATGAAAACAGCACACGAATAGCTACTGTTGGATTTTTATCAAAACAGTTGTTGGGTGTAACTGTTCCCGGCTATATTCTCTCGATGGGAAACAATGCGCAAAAAAGACATCTTATCAATTTGGTCTTTGATCAAACCAATAATCGTCTCATTGATTTTCCTAATAAACTGACAACTCTGGGAATTGATGTTTTCAGTAATGATAATGGATCTCTGCAAGGATTTAAGGATGTTGTAACACCAAATAAAATCTGGCTTAATCAAAGATATGGCAATAGTAAGAAAGCTTTTTATAGACACATAATAAATTTAATTTAGTATTTTTGATTTTGTTGTCTGGAGATAAAAATGATTACTTTCAGTGGCATAGACTGTGCAGGAAAATCAACACAATTGGAATTGATAAAGCAATATTTAGATTCTAAAGGAATAAAAAGTCGTGTAATCTGGAGTCGTGGGGGATATACCTCTTTAGTTGAAGGAATAAAAAAAATTGTTCGTAAAGATAAAGGGTATACAGAAGAGCAAAAAGATGAATTCAGACGTGAGCTCAGTCAAGATTTAATAAAAATGAAGTTACTGCTATGGGTGTCAATTTTGGATTTAATACGATACTATGGTATTGTTTTTCGGTTGATTGAAGGAAGCGGGACTTTAATTTTATGTGATAGATATATTTGGGATACATATATTGATTTTAAGATTAAATATCCACAATTTGAATTTGAAAACTGGTTTTGCTGGAAACTAATGATGAAAATAATAAAAAAGCCCGAATGCTCGATAATTTTTACCATACCGATTGAAGTATCCATGCAAAGATCTATTGAAAAGAACGATCCACATTCTGAACCATTTGATTTAAGACTTAAGAGACTTAAAATGTATGAGGAGGAGATTGAAAATGGGCGTTGGGAACAAGAGGTTGATGCACAGACTCAAATCGAAGCAGTCACTTTGAAAGTTAAAGAAATCATAGGCCTTTAATGAAAAAAATCCTAGTATTCAATGTCGCTGCTGAGTTAGGCGGAGCCTTAACTATACTGCATGATTTTTATAATTATGTTACAGTTAATACAATAGATATTCACTGGTACTTTGTCGTAAGTATCACGGGATTTATAGAAACAGAAAATATAACAATATTAAATTATCCTGAGGTAAAAAAAAGCTGGATGCATCGTTTGTTATTCGATTGCTTCAAGGCAAAGAAAATTGTCAAGAAAATCGTTCCTGATGTTATTTTTTCCATGCAGAATGTTACTGTTCCAGGTGTAGATATCCCTCAAATACTCTATCTTCATCAGCCAATACCGTTTTCGAGTATTAAATTTTCATTCAGACAATCGAAATATCATTGGGTTTACCAGAATTTAATTTCTAAACTAATCTATAGAAGCATAAAAAAAGCAGACAGTGTAATAGTTCAAACAAATTGGATGGCAAAAAGTGCCGCACTGATTACAGGTGAGGATAGAAAAAAATTTAAAATCATTCCACCTGAATTACCAATAATTGATACAAGTAAACCATTTGATTTAATAAATGCAAGAAGTACATTTTTTTATCCTGTTTCATTTATTAGTTATAAAAATCACGCATTAATTATTAAAGCTGTGAAAATTCTTGAGATTAAAGGTTTTCAAAATTTCCAAGTTCTATTTACTGGTAAAAGAAACGATGCAGAATCAATTGGACTGGATTGTAGTAGTAAGTGTATAAAAATTATTGGGAAACTGTCTCACGAAGAAGTTATCGAACTTTTAAGAAAGACTACACTAGTATTTCCATCCAGATTAGAAACCTTTGGACTCCCACTACTAGAAGCAAGGTTGTGCAAGGCATTTATTCTAGCAGGTGATACGCCTTTCTCTCATGATATCTTGGATGATTATGGTAATGTTAAGTTTTTCAATGTGGATAATTCAGAAGATTTAGCAATTAAAATGCAGGATATAATAACAAATATGACAAAATACACTGAACCTATAAATACTTCTATTAATTTAACTTCTGTAGGTTGGAAACCAGTTGTTGATATCTTATCAGGTTATTAAGCTGGAAAATCAGTTAATAATATTGTATTAGATACATCATGAGTTCGTGGCCTGAATCACTTTGCCAAGGTCTTAATAAATATTCTAGGTTGAAATATTTGCATGTAGTTACTCTATTGCAATTTGTAATTGATCAAATTTTGAATAAAAGGACTACTTTGGAATGAATAATAAAAATTCTGTCATAGTTGCACATCCAAACAGACAACACTCGTATCAGACTGCTGCAGCTTTTCAGAAAAGCGACACTCTTATTTGTTATATTACTATGTTATATAAGAAGCAGCATTCATTATTAGGAAGAGTAACATCAATACTACCAACGAAATTGTCAAATAAAATCAACAAATATAATAGCAACTTGCTAGATGAAAATAAGGTAATTCAAGTTTGTGAAATTTTTGCTCTTTTTGTACAATTCCTTTCCATATTACCAGGGCTGAAATTTTTATATGAAATTGCTAATAGTGCTTTATTAAAAAGATTTAATCGGAAATTGGCAAGAATAGTCATGGAATTAAAACCTGATATATTGATAACTTATGACACATTGTCGGGTGATGCATTAGAAATATTAATAAAAAATAACTTCCCCGTTATTAAGATTATTGATATGTCTGCACCATATCTTGGTGAAATGAAGACAATTTTTGATATTAAACTTAACAATTCCACAGAACAACTGCAAGAGGTCAGAAAAAAATTTGATAGCCGAGATTATAAAGAAAGATTAATCCGATCGAGAAAAGAACTTGAGTATGCTGATTTTTATATTTGTGCATCTGAATTTACAAAAAAATCTCTAATTCTTAATGGTATTAATGAAAATAGAATTAGTATTTGTCGATATGGAACAAGTCTTGCATACAACGCTGAACCGATTGATGATTTTAAGTTATCACCTGATAAGAGAAAACTAAGTGGGTTATATATTGGGAATGTGAGCTATACAAAAGGAGTTCAATATATCGTACAAGCAATAAAGTCATGTCCAGAATGTATTAAGACTTTTACGTATATTGGTGCTATTCAAAATCCATTAATTGTGATAGAAGCTGACAAAAAAATTGAATCTTTTACTGGATATATTTCACATGAAGAAGTTTTAAATTATTGTAAGAAAGCTGATTTTTCAGTATTCCCATCACTTGCAGATGGGTTTGGATTTGCAGTTATTGAGAGTATGGCTGCAGGTATACCGGTAATTTGTTCAGAAAATGCAGGTGCTTGTGATTTAATTGAGGATGGAGTTAATGGATTTATAGTTGAAGCAGGCAATGCAATGCAGATTTCTGAAAAAATAAAATGGTTCTATAAAAATCCTGAAGAAACTAATCAAATGAAGAAAAATGCTATACATTCAATCAAGCAATTAACAATTGAAAATTACAACAATGATTTAGCATATACGATTAAGGAGTTATATGAACATAATAATAATATTAAACTATAATGACTATGAAACAACTTTCAATTTGCTAAATCAAATACAAAATTATCATATTCTCGACAAAATCATTGTAGTAGATAATTGCTCAACTGATAATTCTTATGAAAAATTAATGGTTATGCAGGGCAATAAGATTGATATTATTTTATGTTCCAAGAATCTTGGGTATGCTTATGGAAATAACTATGGGATGAAGTTTGCTTTCGCGAACTATAATCCAAAAAATTTTATTATATCAAACCCTGATATACTGTTTTTGGAGGAGGATTTAGGAAAAATTCTTAAAGTTCTTGATAGTGGAGAAAATATCGGGATTGTAACAGGCCGAATTCATGATCTGAAAAATGAGTTAATTAGCAATTGGGCATGGAGAGTTCCAACATATAAGGATCTATTAGTTGGCTGTTTCTTTACAACATATTTATTAGTTAGGAGATTTTTTAAAACTAGTATTTATCTAGATAAAAAATTACTAGAAAAAAACGACATTGTCGAGACAGAGGCTGTATCCGGCTGTTTTTTTTCAATAAGAAGTGAAGTTTTTAGGGATATTGGTTTCTTTGATGAGAGGACCTTTCTGTATGGCGAAGAAAATATAATTGCATTTAAATTAAAAGCAGGGGGGTATAAATCATATGTAGTATCAAAAGCCATTATTACTCATATGAATAGCGTTAGCATAAATAAAAACATCAAGAAGAGAATGAAAAAGTATAAATTTAGACTGGACAGTGAAATTTTATATCTTAAATATTATTTAAGAAGCTCGAAGTTCATGATTTTTATTTATAGGATAGTGTTTTATATAGGGGTTATGGAGAAATGGTTGTTTTCAAAATATTTACTTCTAGTAAAATGAGATTAAAAGAATGAATTTGTGATTTTAGAAGATGTTTGTATTACAAAGATTTAAGTGGAACATAAATGAGAAAGAGAATTAATAGAACTACTTTGTATGTGTATAGTCTCTTACTGCTATCAAATATTTATTTAATTATCCAACAAGTATCAAATTACGTATTAATCAATAATGAGCTCCTTATAAAATATTATCTATTAATTATTATATATTCTTCATTGCTGATCGAATATTTTATTATCCCAATATTTTCTAAGAGAATAACACTAAACAAATTTCAATGGGTGATTATTGTTCTATGCGTTTATTTTACCACAATTATTTTTTTTACAAATACATTTAGTATGGAAAATGCGTATAATATTTTTACTAGTTTTACTTTATTCCTAATATTCAACAATATTTTTAACAGAGCGAATCACTTGATTAAAATTAAAGGCATAATAGTCCTACAGAGTATTATGTTTTTTATTACAATTTTAATTTTTATCGATGCTAGGTTGAAACTTGTTTTTTATCAGGCAGGCATGCATACATCAATCAATTACCCATTAATGTTACTTCCATTTGTAATGTGCAATAGAAATAAGTATATAATTTTTTTAGCAATGTTTCTGTTGATCGGAGCGTCGTTCCTTGGGAATACGAGAAGTGTATTTATTGTAAGTATATTTTCGTTTTTCGTATATTCGATAATAATTTTTAG
>JAUYTY010000090.1 GCA_030694905.1 Eubacteriales bacterium
GATTGATTTCTGCTTAAACTGATGCTTTTATTGATTATTGCATCTACAACTCTTCTCAATGTGCTCTCACGCGACTTTGCTATGCCAAGTTGATCAATCATTAAGCCCTTCAGTTCCTCGGGTGTAGGGAAGAAATACTCAAGCCCTTCAGGACAACTTCTTTCACATTTGATGGAGGCCTTCTCAACAATCCTTCCAGCTAATGTTGTGGCGGCCTTAACGCTTATCTGTTGACCGAGTATTGCTCTTACAATAAACTCAAAACAATCAAAAGCCAGTGGCAATCTCGGCATCTCTCCATTCTCCATTCCCAGAGACAGTATCGGATCACCCCTGAATTTTTCTTTGACAACGGATAAATCCCTGTCCAAATCAAACATTTTTCGAACTTTATTGTATACGATCATGTAGCATCGAATATCATTGCTGACAATCCTGAGCTCCAGTGCTGATTTTTTAGGGTTATTGCATACCTCGAAATAACCCATCGCATCATTTGCCCTGAATGTTCTGCTATAGCTGTTATCGTTGATCACTTCCACACCTTTTATTGCCCTATCCTTCAAAAACAGGAGCATTTGTTTGAAATCAAGGTGTCCTTCATAAGGCAATATCAACATCGCCTCTTTTTCTTTTCCAGTGCTTTTATATTTTTCTTTTCTCATTTCTGAGGGCGATACGCCGAAAACCTCCCTGAAAACATCATTGAATTGCCTGATCGATCCAAAACCTGCAACATATGCAATTTCAGTCATTGGCAAGTCTGAAAACAGGAGCAGTCTTTTACTGAAAATCGCTTTGTGATATCTGGCTATCTTGACTGGCGGTATCCCGATATTATCATTAAACAGCTTTCTTAAGTGCCTTTCTGATATGAAAAGTTCCTCGGCCAGATCATGAATGCCATGATAACTCAAGTAACCGTTGTGTATCATCTCCAAAGCAACATTTACCGTCTCAGCTCCATCCACATTGCCGTTTAGGTAATCCACGTCAATATCAGGCCTACATCTCATACAGGGTCTGAAGCCTATCTCAAGGGCTTTAAAGATCGTATCAAAGTAAAGTACGTTTTCTTCCTTTGCGATAGGCGACGGACAGGAAGGTCTGCAGAATATATTGGTTGTTTTGACACCAAAGAAAAACTTTCCATCAAAGCTTTTATCCTTGGTAACTCTTGCAGTTTGGTAGCCTTCTTTATTCATCTATTCCTCCAGATTATTGCAAGTCCTAAATTGATATTCCCAAGTTGGGGGCTTATATTTTACAATCCCGACCTTGTACCACACTTATAGCATAGATGAATCCGGCAAACAAAACAAGCGGTTTTCGGATATTACATTCAGTTGTTCTGACTAATAAAAGCATTTGTCATCTCACAGATATCATCAACATGGGTTTGGTAAATAAAATGCGTTGAATCCACAACTGTATGAGCCACATTATTCCCTAACACGCTCAGATGTCTATTCTGATATCCCATGCCATCGTCTTTGTCTTTCTTCGCCATCGCCTCTATCGATTGTTTTGAGATGATTTTCAGGACAGGAATGTTTTCTGGAAATTCCAGACTATTCACTTCATTTATGTTCTCTATCAGCAATAAGGACTGATCAATTAAGGTGTCATTGAGGACGTGAAATGTAAACGTCTTGTAATCTGCTATTTCCTTTTCAGTATAACCATTTTTAACCAATTTTGTATCCGGTACCAATCCAGCAACAATTCTGGTAAATCCTGTGGCTTGCTGTATTTTTCCTATTGAATACAGTACCCCTATATAGCCTGGATTATTTCCGGTTACTGCTGTTGACGTTGTATCAAGCATGATGATTGATGATACTTCTTCAGGGTGTTTGATCGCATAATACTCGGAATAAACACCGGAGGCTGAATGTGGCATCAATATATATGGTGGCTTAAATCCTGCCTGATCAAGTGCCGTCCTCATCTCATTCATGTAATTCTCATTTGTTCTGGGTTTATCCGTTTCGTCACTGAAACCAATCCCAAAATATTCGATGGTTACAACTGTGTATGATTCACTCAGCTTTCTCATCAACGGGCCGAAATCTGCAGATGGCAATGAAACGCCAAATCCCGGCAACAGCACTATGGTTTCTTCTCCACTCCCCATGGAATAGACATGCATTTTGCTTCCACTTACATCCACCAACTGACCATAAGGTTGAATTGAATCCAATTCATTCCTAAAGAATGTTTTGTTGATGATGAATCCTAGAATATTAAGACCCACTATAATACATAAAATAATCAGAGCGATGCGCATAATTTTTCTACCCCTTTTTTGTTTGTTTTTTTGCGATTTAATTAGCTTCATGTGTATTTATCCTTTCCTTTCTTCATTAGATGGCGATGATATGAACGATATGCTTCGTTGCTTCCTTTTCCCATCAGGCGCATTGTTTATATGTTTTTTTAGCAATTGGCTTAGTTGCAATAGAAAGTCGTCGAATTCCTCATCGCTCAGCAAAAGTCCTGAATTGCTCAGAAAAATCCTGTCGACTCCTGGATTTATATTGGGATCACTAAAGTATTCAGCAAAATCGCCATATATTTTCATTAGAAATCCAAATGCATTTTGAAGCGCGTTCTCTGTTGTATTTAAGTCAGATATTGCTTTTAAATCAAGAGCGTAGGTTCTCTCTACTGATCCCCTTACTCTGGTTTCAGCTACTACTGTAATGACATGATTTTCCGTCAGTATCTTCAGGTGTCTGTATAGTGTTGTTCTCGGAACATCCGTCATCAGTGAGGCTATTTCGCCTGCCGTTGCTGTTTCATGACTTGCGACGTACTGCAGTATTCTGCTTCTTATGGGATTGAGTAAGACTTGATTGATATCTTGCATGATTAAACTCCTTTACTTATTCTATAATTGATTATATTTCCATATATGGAAATAGTCAAGCAAAATTTTTGAATTTTTCAAAAAATAAAAAAAGACCTCCTGCTTCACACCGGAGGTTCGTCAAATTGTTATAAGTTGCTTATATTTCAATGTTTTCCGCTTTCATATATTTCTTTGACCCTGTCGTAAGGGAAATCATCATTAATCGAACGATAGGTTTCAATCTCCCCATTCAGCCAGAATATGCCGTTTTTATCAACAGAAAGACGCGCCACATGATTTCCATCATTATAAGAATTGACGCCCAGCATCGACATAATATCAATCTCCGCATCAACCGGCTCCAAATCAAGCCCGTTGTAAATATTAACTAGTTCTGACACTATTTCATCATCAGTTTCAAACAAGGCATAGATCATAACACTGAAAAAGATGGCCACCTCATCTGCCACAAGATTTTTAGTCGGCATCTGATAAATAATATATATTCCTTTGACGTTTTGATCAATCACAAGAGACATATCTCTTCCTCCCGAGAAATCACCGGTGTAGCTTTTCTCAGCCAGTAAGTTGCCTTTTGAGTCCAATGCTTTCATCGTAAAGTCTATATATGAAGCGTAAGGCATTTCAAAAGAAAAAACATCACCTCCATCCATCAGACTATTATCCGCGTGCATTGTTCCTGTGGTGCTTTTCTGCGTATGAATCTCCACAGTTTTGATGGAATTCGTGGTTTTATTGGTCACATGTATATACGGTTTCCCATATTGCATCACTTTCCCAAGTTCACCTGCATTTGGCCTGAACTGATCTACTTTCCATGTGCCATCCACTTCTTTCATGACCAGCACACCACCTAATTGAATCGCCTCTTGATCACCGCTGGTAACAGTTACCCTTGCATGAATATTATAGTGAAAGGTCACGTTGCTGTTTTCCGCTTCACTTTTACCATTTAAACTGATCGAATCAACTTTCAACCGACTGCCATATTGGCGTGCTGCCATCTCTCCTTCTAGAAGAACCCTGTTGGAGGCAGAAATATTTAATGCCTGTTCAGTCATCAATTCGCTATATTTAGCCGTCAATGCATCCTGCAATCCCGGGATTTCAGTCAATCCTGTCTCATTCATCTTGGAGGGTTGCTCTATGCTCGGATTGAAAACCAATTCAGCTATATCTGCATTGTCCACCGCATAATAGGTTCTCAAAAACTTCTCAGCTCTGCCTTCAGGTTTGTTATTGTCAAATGGGTTGGCAATCAGACCCATGCCCAAAACAATCACAAAAATCAATACTAAAGCACCTGCCCAAAATCCAGGCTTTCTATATTGCAGGATGTTTTTTATCATTTTGTCGCCTCCTCTATAATCCGCTTTAGCTCAGAGGCTTCCTTCTCGGTTATTTTCTTGTTATCTAAAAAAGTCGCTAAAAATGTTGGCAAGGAGCCATCAAAATTCTTCTCAATGATCTGCTCGCTTTCAAACTTTTGGACCTGTTCACGCTTCACTATCGCTGTGACGGTTGCATTCTCATTAATAATAAACTCTTTTTCTGAGAGCTTCCTAAGCATGGTGAAAGTGGTTGGCTTCTTCCATCCTAATAGCTTTGATGAAATCCTGGAGAGCTCTGTTGAATTGATAGGCTCATTATCCCATATAATACACATAAATTTATATTCCGCATCATGTAGCTTCTGTTTTTCCATAACATCCCCCCTTGGTTTATCTCAATAAACCTTTCTGGATGAGTTTACTCGGATAAACCTTCTCTGTCAAGATATTTAACCATTACGCCATAAGCAAGCTTGAATAATAGAATAGTTAGTCTCAATTTTTCATTTTTAAATATAGCTGTTATCAACATACCGTGAATAATCAACTTTACTATTGATTTTAGATATACTATAATACTCTCAGTACAAGTTTTAAAGGAGTTCAAATGAGTATTGTAAGCAATCTGATTTTCAGCGGTTACTCGATTATTCTGCTTCTGATTCTTCATATCTACACTGCAAGAAAATTTAAAAAAAGAGCTCTGAAGCAACAGCTATATCTTTTCATGACACAATTAACGATTCTAATGTTGATAATCGATGTTTTTGCTAGGTTTGACGGTAAACCGGATACTTTTTATCCTATAGTCAATCACTTCAGCAATTTCCTGATTTTTTTACTGAATCCTGTTCTGCCTTCGCTTTGGTTGCTATATGTTCATAACCAGATTTTTTTTAATGCTGAAAAGACCAAAAAGCTGATGTTCCCCCTAATAGTAATATTTCTATTAAATACATCAATGGTAATTGCTAATGTTCGTTATGGATTCTTATACTATATTGACAACAGCAACATATATCATAGGGGTCCTCTCTATATACTCTCAGTTGCTGTTACATTTTTTTTGCTGACAGCTGCCTATTCATTATCAATGCTACATCGCAAAAATATAGAAAAGAGACACTATTACGCGCTATTGTTTTTTGCCATACCCCCAATCATAGGTACCATTATGCAGGTTTTTATCTATGGCATTCCCTTTGCACTGAATGGCGTGGTGTTTTCACTTTTGATAGTGCTCCTTTACATTCAAGATGATGGGATGAACACTGATTTTCTGACTGGGATAGCAAACCGAAAACGATTTGAGGATATTTTGAACGCAAGAGTAGACAATTGTCATGATAACGGCACTTTTTCTTTAATTCTACTGGATTTGGATAATTTCAAACAGATAAATGACACCTTTGGACACGAAATGGGTGACAACGCATTAAAAGCCGTATCTAAAATGCTTGCCTTGTGCGTCAGATCAAATGATTTTATCGCACGTTTTGGTGGTGATGAGTTTTGTATTGTTACAGACATCTCAAATAAGAAAGACTTGGAATCAGCAATCAGCAGAATCAATCATAGTACCGAAGAATTCAATCAGTCCAACAGATTTCCCTTCGAAATCAGTTTCAGTATTGGTTCGGCTGTTTATGAATGCTCAAGCCTTCTGACATCAGAGGAATTCTTGAAGCAGGTGGATTTATTGATGTACGAGAATAAAAAATCAAAAAACCGCTCTATGCTCTTTGCTTAATCTATTTTAAATTGCTTCAGCAAACTGATAAACGATGTATTCAGGAGCTTCTGACCCATATACTCCCTGAATTTAAATGATTTCTCTTTTCCTTCATTTCGCAACTTGGCCAATTCTTCAGGTATAGATGTTTCACGATCTATAACATACTCGTAAAGATCCTCAAATCTCGCCAAAGATTCAGCAGCTTTTTCAACGTTTATGATCTCGTATGTCCCGTTTTCCTTCTTTCGGGTTTGACGTTCCATCTTCTTCTCCTGTTTTTGACTTTAAACTGCCAGTAGTGCTCAAGTGATCTTAATTTTTTTTATCCTCATTAGGTACTTCAGGGACGACAACCCCAGCACTGACTATTAATTTCAGGCCTTCTTCGACAGTCATGTCTAGATATAGTATATCGCTTTCCGGCACCAATATAAGCATTCCTGACGTGGGATTGGGGGTTGTGGGAACAAAAACATTCATCAGCTTTGCATCAGTCTTGACCTGAACTTCTCCCTTGCACTCCCCAGTCAGAAAACCCACCACATATAAGCCTTTTCTTGGATATTCAATCAGGACAACCTTATTGAACACATGTTTTCCTTGTAGCGTAAAGGCATCCACAATTTGCTTCAAGGCAAAATAGACTCTCGGAACGATAGGAATTCTTCTGATCATTCTTTCAGCAAAATCTAAAAACCTCTGCCCTATAACATTAGAGACAACAGAACCCATGATAAATATAATAATGAAACCCGCAATAATCCCGATACCAGGAATAGTTCGACCGATTAGCAAGCTAATGTATCCACCTAAAAATCTATCAAGAAATCCAAAAAGAGAATATAGAAGATATACAGTTGCAATAATCGGCAAAAGCGTTAATAATCCCCTCAACAGTATTTGTCTGATTTTTTTCATTTAATATCCCACCTCATAGATGTAATGTTATGAACAAAGCCATATGACTCCGGCTACAACTAAATCATATTCTCAATGATTGAACTTTTTGCTTTAAGAAAGTGCTCCAGATCATTGATATACTCATAAAGTGTCGCTCGATTTTCAAATTCCTCTCTTGTCAATGGCAGTGGCAAGAGTCTAAATGTCGCTCTGTACTCGTTAATCTGTTGGCATACCTCTTCTGAGGTCTCAAGCCCATTCAATTTATCCGCTATCAAGTCTGTCAAGTCCGCCACCATCAACGTCTGTTTATAAGATGCATACAATCGCTTGAAGCAACGCCTCATGTGATAGAGAATTTCAAATTGAATAATGCGAGACTCCATATAGTGAAGATGATAATTGTTTTTAGCAATCAATCTATTCTCCGATTCTATCTTAACACGGTTATAACTCTCTTTTAACTTATCTTCCAACCTGGTGTAGAATACTTCATCGATTGTTGTCGCTTTGGTTCTTAAACAATTGGCCATCTCAATTAAAATTGCTCTAATCATTTCATCAATCTCAAGTATATCTTGTTCTATTTTCTTCTCGAGGCTTGGCATATAGAGATTCAGAAGAAAACCTATTCCAGCTCCAATAAACATCTGCATCATTTCGTTGGCAAGTGCCGGTAAGGCTACAGACTGTGTGCTTAATAGATGTGATACAAGAACCGAACATGGCACAATCCCATCGTGGAACTTCAACTGTACGGCAATCGGTATAAAAACCAACAGATAAACACCGAATGCAAGAGCTGAAAACCCCATCAACGAAAAAACCAAGGCGCCAATCGTCAATGCGAGTATTGTGGAACCTATCCGCATAATGGCAAGATCCTTGGACTTCTTTTTTGTACTCTGAACGCTTAAAATAACAATAATTCCGGAATTGGCAGCATAGTCAAGATTAAGTAGCTGTGATATGAGCACAGCTGCGATTGCTCCAATTACTGTTTTTATTGTCCTCATGCCAATATGTTTTCTAATTCTCTGCATTATCGGAATACCTCACATCAGATTAATGATTTCAAATCAATAATATCATCAGTGAAACATTTACACAAGCGAGATATGCTTAATAGTTAAAAATATCACAATAATGGGTGTTTAAATTATTATAGCCATTTTGTCATCATTCAGGGTATGTTTTCTTGGGAGTTCTATTTGATTAATTTCAACAATGCCTTGAATTCTGGAGTCCCTGATTCTTTTAAAAGATCAAACACAGCAGTCTCAGTATTGGTGATAACTGCTCCCATATCCTTCATTTGCGATACAGCATTGGCTAAGTTCATTTCCGTTCTTGATCCAACGGCATCAGCAACTAGAAATACAGAAAAACCATTATCCAGCAGGCTACGGACTGTCTGAAAAACACAGACATGGGTTTCTGTACCCGTCACGATAATTTTGTTTCTTTTCATTTCTTTCAAGTACGCTAAAAACTCTTTATTGCACGCTGAAAAAGTAGTTTTGTGAAAGACTTTGGCTTCAGTCATTTTACTAGACAGCAGATCAACTGTATGTCCTAAACCATCAGCGTTGTGTTCCGTAACGACTATGGGCACTCCCAGAAGCTTCGCAGCTTCAATCAGAACCTCGTTTTTTTGTCCCACCTTATCTGCCTTGTCTATAACCGGCAGCATTCTCTCCTGGATATCAATTACCAACAAAACCGCTTCGTCTTTGTTCAAATAATATTTTTCCATTTTATTTCCTCCGTGTTGTTCTTTGAAATTCAACTGTCATATCTTCAATCTTTGACAGGCTAATCGTCCAATTGAAGTTGGTTGTCTGTTTTACAGTGAATTTATGATGGTAATGTTTATTATAAGATATTTATCAGCCTATTACAATAAGACCCGTTGTAATTCATTAATTATAATCATCTAGTACAAGCCGGCTGTATACCTCTATGCAACAATTGAAGATTTATACTTAATCTGTTTTACGATTCAGAATATGAAAAGCCCTTTAGTAAGGGCTTTTCGTTGTATGATTATCATTGATTCACTAAGTTTTATCCAATAGTTGCTAAAATTCAACTCGACTCTTTAGCGATTGATAGTAGCAATCATTTTTACAAGGTTTTCAAATCGTAAAAAAGTGTAGATGTGAATAGTTTGTGTAAACTAGCTATTAAGAATTTTTTCGAGTCTGCTGTTGACTTCATCCCAGTTCACGATATTCCAGAAAGCCTCAACGAATTTCCCTCTATCGTTTTTATAATCAAGGTAATATGCATGTTCCCAAACATCAAGAACCATAAGTATCCTGAACATCGGATAGACATTGGTATTGTGTTTCTCAACCTGCATTATCATTGGTCTCTGTGTTCCCATACAGAATGTAAGTGCTGCCCAACCTGAACCTTCAACACTGTTTGCAGTTTGTGAAAATATTTTCTTAAACCTTTCAAATGAGCCATATTCCTCATCCAATAATTTAGCGATTGTTCCTGATGGATTTCCTCCTCCCTTACTTGCTGGGCTTAGGTTTTCCCAGAATAGTGAGTGCAGCAACTGCCCACCGATGTGGAAAGACAGTTCCTTAAACGTGGCTTTTGTATCGAAATCCGCATTGTCGGTTCTAGCCTTATCCATCTTCTCGATAATTGTATTTGCTCCCTTTACATAAGCGGCATGGTGCTTTTCATGATGCAACCTCAATAGTTCTTCCGATATGTAAGGTTCAAGTGCGTTGTAATCGTATTCAAGCTTAGGTAATCTATATAGCTTCTGTGCCTCCATATTTTTCTCCTCAAATTAACAAATCATACTTAACAAACAAGATTTTATTTATCAGAATACTCTAAAAACTAATCGTTCACGATAAATGAGATTTTAGTATTGACGCGATATCTGGCAATCTTGTTGCCTTCGACAATTGCTTTCATTTCTACTATATAAACATTTTGAATATTTTCAACAGTCTTGGCTGCTTCCGTGACAGCCGCTTGCGTAGCGTCTTCCCAGCTTTCAGTCGATTCAGCAAGAATTTCTAAAATTTTGACAACTGACATTTTACTCACTCCTTTCTTCAAAATTAGACTTGTAATATCCGTTTGGTAAGTAAATCATATTACAATTGTATTTATTTGTCAATGTATTATGCTAATTATTATATGCACATATTATTATATATTATATGTGGTGATTATTTTATCTCAAACTGATACAACCTGAAAAGCCAAATCATAACTAAAAAGTTTCACTTATATTAGCCCTGAAAGTATTAATTATTTGCTAAAAAACACATAAAGCAAAGTAGCGTTCAGATCAACCAAACGCCACTTCAAATCAGTTTGAGTAATGAATTTATCTCTGATTCTTTTTAGATAATTGTTTAAGAATCAATTTAGTATCATTCTTATCAATGTTTCCATCCTGGTTATAGTCCGCTGCAATTAACTGTAGTTCCGTCAGTTCAAGTTTTCCAGCCAGGTATTTAAGGATGATAGTGACGTCCTTAGTATCCACTTTAGAATCATTATTCACGTCACCAAGGATTACTGAGTAGTCTGAAGCAGTCCATTCACATATGGTGGCATTACCATGCCCGTCATAATTTCTAACTGCTCCTTGGGTATTGTTAACTATATCAAAAGCTGGATTACTATTGCCACCATCATCTATATAGGGTACCGATAAATCTGCAATCCATAATCCATCGGCATCTGCGATCGGATAGAAGAAAATCGGACCTTCATCTGTCATAATAATAATCTGGACATACGCATCTGGCTCAATATCTCCATAGATCAAATCTTTCTCAATGTCAATTGCTATTACTCTAATAGAACTGATTATACATTCTCTATCAGTCATACCATCTGAAACAGTGACTTTCTGACCCCCGTGAAGATCAACACCCAATGCACTGAAATCTTTTTCAAAGTAGCCGGCCGGATCTACCGCTGCCTGGTATGATAGAAAATCAATTCCATTAGCATAAACAGAAATATTAACTGTGGAATTTGCCTTCCACTCGGATCCAAACATGAAATCTTTGTCGGGAAGAATCACGAGCTCTGGATTCGGTGCCCGCCAGCTGACTATTATACAATCTCCGTCTTCATCACTTTGGACCGCGATGCCTTGATCGGCGGCTGTCAGATCATATGCACTGTTGGATCCTTCCGCTATTTTAAAATCAGCGGTCCAAACACCATCTATCACTATAGCTGATCGGTTGTTTTGACCGCCATCAAAAAAGACAGTGATCCAAACTGGTATAGAAGTGTCAGATGTACCCACGATAATATCAGTTTTTATATCCACTTCTGTAACATTTAATGCTGTGACTATGAGCTCTCTTGTCAGATACCCACTAGATAATTCGAATCGGTCACCTGGATCAATAGACAAATCTACGGGTAGACCTACATACTGCATGTTAGGCATATATATGAAAGTATCTTCGAATTTAACTACATCAGACGAATCGTACAATGTTAACGTGCAGTATAAACCCGGGGTTCCATTGCCAGAAAACCCCACGTATTTTCCCGATGGGAAGACATGTAAATTCGGTAGATGCTCAGAACGCCATCTTATCGCAGTACAATCTCCATCTTCATCCGTTTGAACTGCCACACCAAAATCAAGAGATGTCAAATCATATGCGTCGTAATCTGATGTCGCTTCACTAAAATCCACAATCCAACCGCCCTCTTCGATTTCAGAATAACGGATATTTTCAAGTTCTTCATCAAAGATTTTGACATGTACTGGACTTGGATCATTGGAAGTACCCGTGACAGTATCTGTTTGAATATTGACTTCCGAAACACTCAATTCCGTAACGGTTACACTTCTCGTCAACTCTCCGCTTGATAATTCGATACGGTCACCAGGGTCTATTTGCAAACCTTCAGGGAAACCCCCGTACTGTGGATTATCAGGTGAATACTCAAAATTACCCTCGAATTTCAGGTTATTATCCGAATCGTACACTCTGATCGAGCATTCTAGACCTGGAGTACCATTGGTAGCAAACGCCACTACTTCTTCCATTGGGAAAACGTGTATGTACGGTAGAGTCTGCGTGTCTTCTGAAAATACTGAAGGAACTGCGGCAAGAATCAGGACCGTTTGTAGAATCAAGAAGCAAGCGACCATCTTTGACAAGCGACTACGGAAAGGATTATTTTTATACATTTTCACATCAACACCTCCAAACAGCTAAATTTTTTGTTTTGTTATAGAGACAGATACTCTATTGCTAAATGCCAATTCCAACGATAAGTATCATCTTCGATTATTGGCTTTTATTTAGGGGAATCAAAATCTGTTATGAATTAGAACGTATGTTCGTTTCTTGTCCAAAAAAATTTTGTTCTTGTGTTTTTATTTATTAATAATAATTCCACGCGCATTTTTAATTTGCTTCCGAGAGTACTGTTTCATGAGGAATCTATACTGTTAATTGTATAATATCATATAAATCGCTATCCTGCAATGGAATCACATATCTCCCTAAGCAATCAAATCTATCCCCCAATTATCTGTGTATAATTAGAGTTAATTTTTTTGATTATTCCTCAAAAAACACGACTCGCAAAGGTCAGGCACGTACAAAATCCGTTTTCGAGGAAATCACATCAATTAATGTGATAATTAATGTCGCATAGATATTGACATTGCATAGCCATAAGTCTACACGCCTACAATCGAATGGATTTTTTTGTAACAGGACCCTATCTTTATGAATCACACATCATAATACCAAATACAGTAATGACACCTCCCACGATTTGCATGAAAAAAATCTCTTCGCCGGTAACAGTCGCCGCCAAAATTCCAACAACTGGCACCAAATTATATATAAGCGAAGCCTTTGTTGTATCTATTTTTTTAATTGCGTAATTCCAAAACAGAAATCCCAATGCGGAGCAAAAGACACCCAAGTATAGTAATCCTAAGATGCTATTGAAAGAAAAGACGGGTACATTCCCCATCAGTATTTCAATTATTGAGGCGGGGATAAGAAACAATAGACCACCACCAAATACGCCAATCGTTGTGATAACCGAATCCTCATGATGCAAATACATCTTTGACAGCACTGAGTACGCGCCCCAAAATGCAATTGAGATTAAAATCAAAAGCATTCCGTACCATGTATTCGCCGAATTTCCGTTTATGCCTGAAAATACAGCTATTGAAATACCTGAAATTGAAACCACTATCCCCAATACTTTTTTATGAGTTGCTTTCTCTTTTAGTAGAACTCCAGCAAAAATTAAGGTACATACAGGTAGCATTGATTGTATTAGAACAGTCATAGTACTCGATGTAAATTGAAGGCCGATATTTTGTAAGCTTGAAGAGAGCGCATATCCAATCAAACCAAGCCACAAGTACTTTCTTTCAAAACTGATGCCTGGTTTAAAACCTCGTTTTATTGCAAATGGGAGTAAGAATAAATACGCAATCATAAATCTTAATGCAGTAATGGTCAGAGGTCTTGCCGCATTTAATACGTATTTGCTTACGACAATTGCCGTCCCCCAAATAAAGACAGATCCAAATATAGCGACATATGCTTTTTTTAATTGATTCATCTCTTATTTCACATATCCTTTAGTGATAAACATATAATCAATCAAAAAAACCCATCTTCTCTGCTTTCCAATTGATATTGACTATCTTTTGTTTCATGTATGCCCTCATTCCATCTACCCCACTTGACAATCCAAAACCACTTTGTTTAAAAGGTTCTCCAGTGATATAATTATGTCCTGAGAATATACCATTGATGCAAATATTCCCAGCTTCTATTTCTTTTGCGACACGTAGTGCCTTAGATAAATCAGTAGTGAAAGCATATCCAGCTAATCCATACTTCGTATCATTTGCAATTTTTAATGCCTCTTCTATGTTGCTAAACCGCTCGATACAGAGTACAGGTCCAAAAATTTCATTCTGTGCGATTT
>JAUYTY010000055.1 GCA_030694905.1 Eubacteriales bacterium
ATGACGTGGGAAAGCTTTTCGTGGATATTGGATGCACAACTCGTGAGGAAGTGGAAAAACATGTTCAAATTGGAGATTACTGTGGATTTTCAGGGTCCTACCAAGAGTTGTGCAATGGCAGGATTTCCGCTAAATCATTAGATAACAGGGTTGGGTGCTATTTGTTGATTGAAGCACTTAAAAGAAATAACGGCAAGAAAATCAACGACGTATACTACGTTTTTACAGTTCAAGAGGAAATTGGCTGCAGAGGTTCGGTTGTAGCAACAGAACAGATCAAACCTGATATTGGCATATCGGTTGATGTGTCTCCAGATCACGCCTACCCATCGGATCTGGAAGGATCAAATGCCGTAGGTGAAGGGGTGGGAATAAAAATCGGAGATCCATCTTCGATACAGGACGAGTATCTGGTGAATCAGATGATAGACTGTTGCAGTGAAAATGAAATCAAATATCAAAGAGACGTGATGGATAGAGGTGGAACAGACAGCGGCAGTATGAATAGGGCATATCATGGCGTGCGAGTGGCTGGTGTATCAATTATAACCCGATACCCACACAGTCAGAGTTCTTTGGTAGCAAAAAGTGATATTATGGCTGCTATTGATTTAATTGACAAGTATACAGAAAGAAAGTTTGAATTTGACTCGGGACTTTCTTTTGCAAACAAAAAAACTTGATGATTTTATATATTGAGGTTGATTAAATTTAGGAGGTGAAATCAGCATTATAGGATTTATTATCAGTTAATTCCAATTCAATTACCAAAAACACAAAATTAGGAGGGAAAAATGAAAAAGAAATTGATAATAGCGTTATTGGTTTTAGCGCTTACGGCAAGTATGATTGCTGGATGTGGCGGAAGCGGTGGTCAAACAACTGCTACCCCTACAACTGCCGGTCCAACAACTGATGCCCCTACAACCGCAGGCAAAGAAGTAAAAACTGATTTGGTCATTGCCATAAATGCTGATATAGCAACAATGCATCCAACAGATCACAGCACAACTCATGAAATGGACATCACTAATCAGATATATGACCCCTTGATGAAAATTTCTTTGGATGGAAAATCAGAACCTCAACCTAGAATAGCTAAAAGCTATGAGATAAGTGAAGACGGTCTGAGATACACATTCCATTTACGCGATGATGTGACTTTCCACGATGGAACAAAACTGACTGCTGAAGATGTGAAGTTTAGTGCAGAGTTGTATGCGCAGTCAACATATCAGGGTAGCAAAGTCACAGGCATGGTCGGTGCTGAAGTGATTGATGAATATACTGTCGTTTTAGTTACAGCGACTCCATATGCTCCTTTTCTGCAGAATGTAATGGATATGCATATTTGCTCTAAAAGTTACTTTGACAGTGTCAGTGCCGAAGAGTTTGCGACGAAACCAATAGGAGCAGGGCCATACAAATTTTCAAGTCGTGAGCTTGGGAGCCAAATAGTGCTGGAAGCATATGAAGGCTATTATATGGATGAAGCTCAAATCAAGAATGTGACTTTTAAAATACTACCTGATGATACAACAGTAGCTGTAGCATTGCAAACGGGAGAAGTTGATTTTGCATCTATTTCTCCAGCCAATCACGGTAATCTTGTGGGACAAGCTGGGCTTGTAATTCAAGAGGTTCCTAGTTCTAGATTTGGCTTTATTTCGATGAATCATGAGAAAGAACCTTTTAGCCAGGTGAAATTTAGACAAGCTGTATCTTATGGTATTGACAGAGAAAACATAGTTAATCTGGCATTAGATGGTTTTGGTGAAGTCAATTCAAATATTCTCAGCCCCCTCAGATTTGGATATTCGGGAAACCAACCTAAATACAACTATGATCCCGAAAAGGCTAAAGCTTTATTGACTGAGATTGGGATTCAAACGCCTTATGATTTAGGGATTATGTACGTAGCGGATCCTTATAAGAATCATGCGCAAATCATCCAAAATGATCTGAAAAAGATAGGTCTTGAGTTGACAATTGAGATTCTTGAATTTAACGCTTTTATAGGCAAACTGATGAATGGCGATTGTGGCATGACAGCACTGGAAATGAGCTTGGAAGGCGATACTCAGCAATATCAACTGGCTTTCAAATCAGAATTCGTCGGACGTGCAAACAATGTAAGATACGCAAATGCTGACATGGATGCCCTGTTTAATCAAGCTTTGACAACTATAGACGCTGATGAAAGATTTAATGTCTATCAAGAAATATTCACAAAAGCTCAGGAAGAGGCTATATATGTGGCTATGTACAACCGAATAGGACTTTATGCGCACACTGAGGATTTGAATTGTCACGAGTTTGGTCTTGAAGGCAGATACTATCTATATGATTTCTCATGGTAGAAAATAAAAACCTGAAAGGTAATCAATCGGACGTTAGTATTCTGTTTAAAAATTCTAATCTATTGAGTATGAATACCGATGAGATTTGTTACTATACAGATATTCTAGTTGAAAAAGGAATTATTAAGGATATTGGAAAAAACTTAGAAGTTGAAAATGCTGAGATCATTGACTGTTCCGGTAAGTATCTGATGCCTGCGCTTGTTGATTCCCATGCTCATCTTAGTTCCAGCGAAATGTGCCAGCTGTTTATTGCAAACGGAATCACTGGGATTAGACATCTCAGCGGGGGGCAGCGTGTGTTGGAATATTCAGAGGAGATCAGACAAGGATTGAGAATCGGACCATATGTCTACTTGTCAGGATATATATATGATGGGGGAGATGCAGCGGAAAAATTCGAGACCCATAAATACATCAATACAATTGAAGAAGCAGAAAAAGCCGTTTATGATACAATCAAGGATGGATATCAATGGGTTAAGACATATCCTTCTATCTCTCCTGAAAATCTTGAGAGACTGATGAAAACAGCGAAGTCAGCTGGCATAAAAGTTTGCGGTCATATGAGTTATCATGTCGATTCTAAATTATTACGAGATTGGGGATATCATTGCTGCGAACATAGCAGCAGTTTGCCGAAACATCTAAATGATGTTGAATATCTTGCGAAATCAGGGATGTGGTTTTGTCCGACTCAAGTGGTTTGTGAAACATTACCTGACTATGTGTGGGGTGGGAAGAAACTGACAGATCTTGAAGCATATGATTACGTTCCCAAAAAGGTAAAAAAATACTGGGAAGAACGGAATGACAAAATTATAGAAAGCTACAAAAAACGTCAGTTGCGACCTGATATACGTGTTATTATAGAAAGGGGAAGACATTTCATGTCTCATTCTGATCGATACCTTGCAGGTAGCGATACTATGTATCCAGGTATTATTGCAGGTTTCTCGCTTCACGAAGAACTTAAAAAACTTGTTGATTTGTATGGATGTACACCTTTTGAGGCATTGAAGGCCGCAACAGTTAATCCATCAGTCTACATAGGCACGGATGACAAGAAAGGCACAATTGAAAAAGGAAAAGATGCTGATATCTTAATTTTGAACAAAAATCCATTGGCAGAAATCAGTCATACAAGAGGCATATTCGCAGTAATGCAAGGTAAAAGTTATTTTAGCAGGAAAGACTTGGACGATATGCTGAATGAAGTCAGATCTTTAGATGATGACGAAGTGGAATTTCTTCAAAGTATATTTTGAAGAAATGTTAGGTTTTGAGGTGTAGAATGAACTTCAATGAATTATATAGACGCAATAGAAAAATTAAAAGACCAAGGACACCAGAAGAAAAGGCTAACATCGGCAGAATTTTGAAATCTGCGTTTATGTCAGCCTTGGTGGGGATTATTGTCGGCGCAATCTATGTAATTATTGTAAATCGTTAAGGCGATTGAAGGCATTTGAGGAACCGTTCCAAAAAACAAAAGGGACGGTTCCTTTTGTTTTTTGCTTTTTTATAGATTCAATGAAAAAGTGATTGTAATCTTAGAGCAATTCTATTATAATATTAATGAAACTACGGTTCACATTGTGAAACTTACATCATATATTTTAAAGAAAGGTGGCGATGCAGTGATTCCAAAGATAAGAACCTTAACTCGCATTTATGAGGCGGGTATTGTAGCGGTAGTGAGAGCGGAGAATAGCGATCAGGCAATCAAAATAGCAAAGGCCTGTATGGCAGGTGGCATACCATCCATTGAGATTACCTTTACGGTTCCTGGAGCTGAAGAGGTCATTCGGAATTTGAGGAAATCTATCCCACCTGAAGAACTGGTGATTGGAGCGGGTACGGTGCTCGACAGCGAAACGGCTAGAATTGCAATCCTGGCAGGTGCGGAGTATGTGGTAAGTCCGGCTTTTGATCTTGATACAGCCAAACTTTGCAATCGCTATCAGATACCCTATATGCCGGGCTGTATGACATTGACTGAAATGATTACGGCTATGGAAGCAGGTGCGGACGTGATCAAAGTATTCCCGGGAAGCGTGTTTGGCCCCGATTTCATCAAAGCGATAAAAGGGCCGTTGCCACAGGCGGTATTGATGCCGACAGGCGGAGTCAGTCTGGATAATGTTGGCAACTGGATTAAAAACGGATGCGTAGCGGTTGGTGTTGGTGGCGAGTTGACAGGTGGCGCTAAATCCGGAGATTATGACAAGGTTACAGCGACAGCAGCACGTTTTATTGAGATTATAAAAGAAGCAAGAAAATAAAAGGAGATGATTGAATGAAGAAAATAGTGACCTTTGGAGAGATTATGCTCCGTTTATCACCTCCCGGATTTCAGAGATTTGTCCAAGCTAAAGGATTTGACGCGTTTTACGGTGGTGGCGAGGCCAATGTGGCATTTTCCCTGGCCCAATATGGCTTGGCGACCAGTTATGTGACCAAGCTGCCGAAAAACCCCTTAGGACAGGCAGCGGCCAATGAACTGAGGCGCTATGGCGTCAACACGGATTCGATTATCTGGGACAAGGAGAGGCTTGGCATTTATTTCTGCGAAAAAGGCGCAGCCATGAGACCCTCAGTTGTGGTTTACGACAGAGCGGAATCCTCGATTGCTAAAGCAAAAAAAGGAGATTTTGATTGGAAAGAGATTTTCAAGGATGCTCAATGGTTCCATTTTACAGGCATAACACCTGCCTTGGGACCGAATGTGGCGGAGGTATGTCTTGAGGCTTGCCAGGCGGCAAAAAAATTAGGCGTAAAGGTAAGCTGTGATCTGAATTTCCGTAAAAACCTTTGGACATCAGCTGAAGCCAAAGAAACCATGACCAAGCTGATGCCTTATGTGGATATTCTGGTAGCCAATGAGGAGGATGCCGAGAAGGTATTCGGCATTAAGGCCGAAAACACAAATGTCGAAGCGGGCAGTCTGGATGTGGAAGGCTACAAAGCCGTTGCGGATAAGCTGACATCGTCATTTGGTTTTGAAATGGTAGCTATCACTTTGAGAGAAAGTATTTCAGCAAGTGATAACGGCTGGTCCGGAATATTGTACGATGGGACGCAATTCTACCAAGGGCCGAATTATATGGTCAGAATCGTTGACAGGGTTGGTGGCGGTGATTCATTCTGTGCCGGGTTGATCTATTCGCTGATCAGCGGTTACGAGCCACAGGAAGCAATCAATTTTGCCGTTGCCGCTTCTGCCCTTAAACATACTATAGAAGGAGATTTTAACGTGGTGGAAGTAGAAGAGGTCAGAAAGCTGATGAAAGGAGATGCATCGGGAAGAGTACAACGATAATGGAATATTCCAATAAGATATTTGAAATAAAGGAGGAAAAACCGGTTGTCTGTTTATGCCTTTGATTTTAATGATACGGACGCGCTGCTTATCGGGTTGGCTCAGTTTGGCACTGGTGGCGGTGGAGATCCGGAGTGGGGAAGAAAAATTCTAGATAAGGACAGGAGCAAGGGCAGAGTATGCCAGCTTATTGATCCTGAAGATGTGGAGGATGATGCCTTCGTATGCAGCGGTGGCATCATGGGGTCTGTAAAGGCTCTGGAGAAGCTTTCCTACCAGGATATAGTGGATGGTTGGGAAGATGATTTTGTTCTGATCAAGGCCTTTCGCGAAATGGAACGTGTGATGGGCAGAAAGCTTGACTACATCATACCTTTTGAAGCAGGCGGCTTGAATACGCCGGTCATTATGACACTGGCAGCCCGCATGGGAATACCGATGATCAACGGTGATGCTGTCGGTAGGTCGGCCCCTGAAACACAGATGACAAGCTTTATAGGTTTAGGGCTTTCATTGACTCCCATGCCATTGGTAGACCACCTGGGAAATAAAATTGTGGTGATGGATAGCTTGGAACCAACTTATGCGGATGAAATCGGCAGGTTCGTCGTGACAAAAGGCGGCGGACTGGGAGGAAATGCTCATTATCCCATGAGCGGCGCTGATTTGAAAAGATGCTGCATACCCAACATCATCACTGACGCCATATCTTATGGCCGTGCGGTATTGGATGCCCGGGAAAAGAAGGAAGACCCCGTGGAGGCTTTCATGAAAGCTGCCAATGGCGTAAGATTGTTCCAGGGTATCATAGACGATATAATAGCTGAGGATGCCCTAGGATTTTATCTGACAAGGGTCAAGGTCAAAGGAGAAGGGGCTTTCAAAGACCGTCATCTGGAAACGGTAATCAAAAATGAAACGATGGCTGTATGGATTGATGGTGAAGTCCGAACAGTTTTTCCGGATATCGCCTTCATATTAGACCCGGATTCGGGTGAGGGATTGATGAGCGCCCGATTGGAAATAGGACAACCTGTTGCTTTTGTCGGCAAGCCCTGTCACGAACGGATGCAGGAGGCGTTAAAGAGCAGCATTGGAGCGAAAGCCTTTTCAGGCGAAAGATATGGATGTCCATATCTGGCATATGTACCATTTGATGAGTTGAACAATTAAAAAAATCATACAAACGAAAGATGGAGGATAAAAATGAAAAGAAGATTTACTTTATTATTAGCTATTCTGTTAATCACTAGCTTGGTGGCCGCAGGATGTGGCGGAACAACACCTGCACCGACAACAGCAGCACCGACAACAGCAGCACCAACAGAAGCACCAACAGAAGCACCTAAGGTATTCAAGGTAGGCATCAATAACTTTGGCCAGGCTAATTTCTTTGCTCGTATTGGAAAGGCTACTATGGAAGAGCAGATTGTCGCAAACGGCGGCGAAGTGATTGCGACTGTGACAGCAGACGTACCTAGCAGAATGACTGCAATTGAGAACATGATTTCCCAAGGTGTTGATGCGATTATTATTCAGGAAGGCGACATTTCTCAGGTAGCTCCTGCATTGATCGAAGCGAAGGCAAAAGGTATCCTTATAGCTTCAATGGACGCTGGAGATGCGGATTTTGTCGATGTATTCTGCGAATCTGACAATGATCAGTTGGGCGAGATGGCTGCAAGAATGATGATTGAGTTCATGGGTGGAAAAGGTAATGTGGTCGAGATATTCAATGACGCAGGTTCCATGATTCGTGTCAGAAAAGACGCGATGCACCGTGTGGTTGAAGAATTCCCTGACGTGAAAATCGTTGCCGGTTTTACTTATGCCTGGCCAGATTTCTTCCCGGACGGGAAAGCTAAAATGGAAGCTATACTGCAAGCAAATCCGAATCCTGGAGATATCGGTGGTGTGTATGCAACATTTGACGGAGTTGGATTGGCAGCAGCACAAGCTATCCGTGAAGCAGGTCTGACAGATTCTATCGTCGTTGTTGGTATAGATGGAGACCCAGAAGCTTATATCGAAATGGCTAAACCGGACAGCCCATTCAAGGCAACCATGGCACAGGATCCAGAAACTATGGCGAGAACTGTTGTTGACCAACTATTCGAGCTACTGAAAGGAAACACTATTCCAGAAAGACACATCTATATTCCTGGTGTGCTGATTACTAAAGACAATATTCCTCAATAATTCAGGGAAAATGGATCAACAGGATTCTTGGTTTCAGGTGGTGTTTGAAACGCCATCTGAACCTTAGAAACCGTTATCCAGGGACTCTACAGTTCTTATCTCCCACTTGTAGAAGTGGGAGTCTTAGCACTGTTAGTCATCGGATAATTGAAATCGGGATGGCAGTGATTGAATTCGCTGCCATCTCTTTAAAAACTGAAATGATATTGATAAGCGAACCGGGCGGGTGATAAAATGTTAGGTGAAGAAGTTAGAAAAGATACAGATTTGATGCTATCCACAGAAAACGTGGGAAAAGAGTTCAATGGGGTCTGGGTTTTAAAGGACATCCATTTTCAGCTGAAAAAGGGAGAAATCCATGCATTGGTGGGTGAGAACGGGGCCGGGAAATCCACATTCATTAAAATCCTATCAGGCGTGTACAAGCCATCTGCAGGATCTGTTTTTCTGGAAGGCAAACCCGTAGACTTTCATAGTGTTACAGATAGTGAAGCCTTGGGAATTCGGACCGTACACCAGGAAGTGAATCTGGTTCCATATTTTAAAGTTTACGAAAATATTTTCATTGGCGCCGAAAGAAAGAAAAAAATAGGCGGAATGGCAATTGTCGACTCAAAGCGCATGAAAAAAGAAGCCACTAAGGTGATCAAGGACCTGGGAATAGATTTTGATGTTAGCAGCCCAACGCTTTTACTGAATGCCTCAATGAAAAGAATCGTGGAAATCAGCAAGGTATTGGTGCATAATCCCCAAATTGTCATTTTTGATGAACCGACAACATCGTTGGGAGAAGAAGAAAGAAAGAATCTGCTTCAGATTATTAAAGGATTGAAAGAACGCGGATTGACCATTATGTATATTTCTCATAATCTTGAGGAAGTTATGGAGATTGCCGACCGTATAACTGTATTCCGGGATGGCAATCAGGTTGGAACCATGGAGAAGTCGGAGGCTACCACAGGCAAGATTATTTCCATGATGATTGGACACGACAATTACAAGCATTATTGCCGAGTAGATAAATATTATTGCGAGGACGTCTATTTATCCATCAAGAACCTGACCACAGATAAGCTAAAGGCAGTGAATCTGAATATTTGCAAGGGTGAGATGGTTGGTATAGCAGGTGTCGTCGGGGCAGGTAAAACTGAAATAGCCAAGGCTGTTTTTGGACTGGACAAAATAGAATCCGGATCTATCGAGGTCATGGGCAAACCCTATGTGCCTTCTCCGGAAAATGCCATAAGACATAAGATAGCCCTGGTGCCTGAGGAACGTCAGGCAGAGGGATTGGTTCCCAATTATTGTGTTTCTAAAAACATTTCACTGACCTACCTTAAAAAATATGCCAACAGAGCGGGTCTGATCAACAGGGTTCTAGAGATCGAGACTGCCCAGGCCTACATCGATAAAATGGGCATCAAGTGTACCGGTCCGTTGCAGACAATTAAGTTTCTGAGCGGTGGAAATCAGCAAAAAGCAATACTGTCTCGTTGGTTGAATGGCGATTTTGATATTGGAATATTTGACGAACCGACAAAAGGAATAGATGTTAAAGCTAAAGAGGACATCTATAGCTTTCTGGAAGACCTGGCAGAACAGGGAAAAGCCGTGGTGGTCCTATCATCCTATCTGCCTGAGCTGATGAGTCTCTGTGACAGGATCATAGTGGTTCGTGATGGCCGAATTATTGGGGAATACACTCCCCAGCAACCAAACGCTGAAGAAAAGATTATGCATGCTATGCTAGGAGGAGGTGCTTGATGGACAAGCCTACATCAGTCAATAAAAACCAAAGAATCGAGTTCTTGAGAAAATATGGCACGGTTTTAGGGGCAATGCTTATTTTTACAATCTTTGCAGTTGTATCAAAAAATTTCTTTACATTAAACAATCAGTTGATGCTGCTGAGGCAGATGAGCATGCTGACAATCATAGCCCTAGGTTTCACTTTTGTAATGGGGGCCGGTGGTTTTGACATGTCAATAGGAAACACAGCCGGTTTGATCAATATCATTTTCGCCATGGTTCTGATCAGCACCAGGAATTTCTGGCTGGCCCTTGGAGCCGCAATCGCCTGTGGCGCTTTAGTCGGTCTTGTGAATGGAACCATTGTCGCCTATATCGGATTGCCGGATTTTATAGCAACCTTTGCCATTGGGTCAATTGTGTACGGATTAAAAATGCTGATTACCAGAGGCAATCCTATTTTCTTTCCAGCAGATATTCCAAAAATCGCTTCCTTTATAGGTCAGGGGTATGTGGGGAGAATTCCATTCCCTGTCATACTGATGCTTTTCTTTGTGGTTCTCGTCATTTTTGTTCTGACAAAAACCACTTTGGGAAGAAGGATCTACGCCATTGGTGGCAATCCTGTGGCAAGCCTTTATGCAGGAATTAATGTCAAGCGTTACAGGCTGATCACGTTTATAATATCCGGCATCAGTGTTGCAATCGCCGCGGTAATCCTGACTTCGCGTCTGGGTTCTGCACAACCGCTGGCAGGAGAGGAGTTTCTGCTGGATGCCATAGCTGTTTGTTTCCTCAGCACCACCATGTTTGGTGATGGCGAGCCTACTGGCAGCGGAACCTTTGTTGGCGCCTTCATCATCAGCATGATGAATAATGGACTGACAATGCTGAATGTGCCTTACTATTTCCAGTACATAACAAAGGGTGTTGTGGTTATTTTCGCGGTTGTCATTTCGGTTGTATTGGCGAAGAAGTTGAAATTGAAGCTTTAATATAGTTCGCCATGAATTATAATAAGGAGGAATCAGATGATCAAGGTATTAGGAATTTCCGGAAGCCCTAGGAAAGGCAACAGCCAGTTTTTGCTGGATATTGCATTAGAGTCGGCAAGAATGGTTTCGGATGAAGTTGAAATTGAGAGCTATTCCATCAGAGGCAAGAAGTTTGGCGGATGCGTCATGTGCCAGAACTGCCAGAAGGATGGAGAGTGCATTATAAAGGATGATTTTCAAGCGCTACGGGATAAATGGATAGACGCTGATGTGATCATCTATTCAGTTCCGGTATATCATATGGGAATGCCGGCACAGCTGAAGGCGTTTATCGATCGGTTGGGAAACAGTATGTTCGGTAGATATAAGGATAATTTTAAACCTGAGGAGGCCACATTGCCCCGCAGTCTGAAGACCATCGCTACCATAACCCAGGGTACCCATGTATTCTCGGGACAGGAGCACACCATCACACAGATGATTAACCATGCCCTGATTATGGGCTGTATTCCTGTGACCGGTGATATGTGGGAAAGCTACATCGGCGTAGGCGGCTGGACCAATACCCTAGAGGGCAGAGATGCACTGGAACAGCTTGTTGAGGCAGGCGATCGAGACGCGCTTGTGGCTGTAAGAGGAAGTAAAAGCATCGCAAAAAGAGCGGTGGAAATCAGCATGCTATTGAGAGCGGGAGCTAAGTATAAGGAATCCTATTTTGGAAATAATCCTGTTTATGTGCCCTTGATGGACAGGGTCAATAGAAGTAAGGAATAAAGGAGGTTTGAATATGTTG
>JAUYTY010000101.1 GCA_030694905.1 Eubacteriales bacterium
ACCGTAAACATGCTTGGCCTTTTTTGCGGCAGCAAGTGATATGGTTCCAATGCCACAATAGATGTCAAAGACATTCATTGTATCCTCTATCTGAGCGTACTCGATTGCTTTGTTATACAACACCTCAGTCTGTTTAGGATTGACCTGAAAGAAGGAGCTGGGAGAAATGTTAAACTCCAGATCATAAATCCAATCTTCGAGAGTAGATTCTCCATACAGTTTCTTGTACTTGTCTCCTAGTATCACATTTGGTTGATCTTCGTTGATGTTCAGAATGATGCTTTTTAGCTGTGGCGCTTCCTTCAACAATTCACTGACTATCTCACCCTTATAAGTTAGCTTGTTTTTAGATGTCACAATAATCAGCATTGCCTCGTTATTTTTATTGGTTTTGACTATCAGATGTTTCACAAGGCCTGTGTGTCTGATCTCATCATAGGGTTCGATGCCAAGAGTGTTCATCAGGGATCTGAATGTGTTGACGATAACCTCCGCTATGGGATGATGGATGATGCAAGACTCAAGGTCAACAATATCATGGGTATTCAGTTTATAAGCCCCTATGGCAGTCTTCCCCTTATGAGAAGCCACCGGGAATGTTCCTTTGTTCCTGTATCGGTAAGGATCCTGCATGCCTATTGTATCGT
The DNA here is from genome assembly GCA_030694905.1 of Eubacteriales bacterium. Lineage (GTDB taxonomy): Bacteria > Bacillota > Clostridia > Tissierellales > Dethiosulfatibacteraceae > 38-11. The sequence goes on from JAUYTY010000101.1 coordinate 648, forward strand.
GAATCTCTATTGCATCATCAGCCAATGATCTCTTGATATCGGACATGACCCGTTGTTTTTTATAGTCCAGCTGTTTTTGATAATCGATGTGCATGATTTGACAGCCACCGCATTCCCAAAAATACTTGCAGTTCGGTTCAACTCTGTAAATTGACTTCTGATGCAATGCTATAAGTTTCCCAATCGCATATTTTTTTTTGACTTCAATAATCTCAAGCTTGACCCTATCGCCCATAATGACATTGTCGACAAAGACAACAAACCCATCTAGTTTTGCAACCCCTTGCCCCCTATGGTTTATATCAACTATTTCAGTTTCTAAAATATCGTTTTTCCTCATAGAAATTTCTTGCATGACCTTCCTCGCTTCAACTATATTTGTCTCTAAATATATTATACTACACTAAAAGTAATCCGCAAAATAAAATACTCTTTTCCCTTTCCAGCCAATTTATTTAGAAATATTTAGTAGTAATTTTATTCATGAATATGATATAATTTTTTATAATATACATCTCGGTTAAGTGTTCAATAATAAATATTTAACATTCTATTTAGCTTATTGGTTGTTGTGCATCGAATTAGCAGTAGAAATTTTATGAGGTGATGAAATGAATAAATATTTAACCAGAATCATCAGCATTCTCCTAATTCTGACTATGTTATTCACCGTTCCTGCAATTTCAGAAACAAATCCACCACCATTGAGTTTTGACGGTACCCAAAGTGCATGGGCAGAAGCCGAATTATTGCTAGCATACAACTACAATCTCACCTATCCTCTAATCATGAACAACTTCAAGAAAAGTATCACCAGAGAAGAGTTTTCCACCATTGCAGTCAAGCTCTATGAAAGTCTAACGGGGCAGACTGCATTAACAACCACCAATCCTTTTTCTGATACCAATAATCCAGAGATACTGAAAGCATACAAATTAGGTATCGTAAAAGGCATCAGCGCCACTGAATTTGCACCAGGCAACAATATCACACGTCAAGAGATATGCGTTATGATTTACCGCGCTTTGGATGTGAGTATTCCTGCCTTGGACAAAGATGTCAGCGGTGCTTTTTTATTTACAGATCAGAATAAAATAGCATCCTGGGCACTGACTGAAATGAAATTTGCCTTTAAAAACCAGATAATGAGAGGCTTTGAGGATAACACTATAGGTCCTCTACAAAACACTACCAGAGAGCAGGCAATCGTGCTACTGAAAAGAACTTTTGAGAATTTTTCAGACACGCCCACATTTCCTGACAATACTTTAGGGACTATAACCACTTATAAGCCTTCCCTTCTCAGGGCTAGTGATCTGACAAGATACAGGGAGATGCCGGATCATACGCTCTTCTTCCCGAAATATGACGAAAGAGTTTCACTATATGCAGCATCAACACCGACAAAACCGGCAAGCAAGCCCAGCACATCTTTTCAACTTATCAGGCCAATTTTTAATACGGGAATAATTTTGCCTGAAGCTGAAAAATCAATCTACTCAAACTCTTCCTACACGACTTTTATTGATAAGAATCTAAGCCAGAACAGATGGTTTGCCTTCACGCTGAATAATGCGACTGGAGTTAAAAAAATCGTCTGGCAGGTGTCAGTATCACCATTTATCGGTTACACTGATAATTGGAAAGCACCTTTAGGGCTGCTAGCCAGTGGAGAAGCCGATGCCTCTCTAGGCGAATTTCAGATTGATTTTGGCAATCTGAAGAAGACTTCCTCATTTATACAAACTGGTCTTATCAGCTCAACAGCTTCTTACAAGCCAATCGAGCAGAAACACGCCACTTATTATGTCCGTGCTGTTGCTGTTGATTCATTTGGCTTACCTATAGGCGAGCCAGGAAAAGGCATTGCTGTTATCTATGGCGAAAGGGTAATCAACTACAATCCAACTGAAAAAATTTCCTCTGCATTCCAGGTTTGGACACCTACCCGTCCCAGTGGTGGTTTCTCAGGAGAAATCCTCGATCTACCATCATTTAAGAGTGTGTTTCGTGTAGACCCAAGAGCCAATGAAAACAGGATGTTCCATTTCAAAGGTATTGACAGTACATATGATAAGATTGCCGTTCAAATTGTCACGGAATCTTTTCCTTCTACCGGTGGTGGTTGGCCTAACACGCCAAATGTAATCTTTGAACAGGAATATCAATTGCCGATAACAACTATGTATACAGACTTCCCGAACAGCATCTATGTTGATTTTACAAAATTTGCAGAACCCGCCTCACAAATGAAAGAAGGTCAATATATCAAATACTATCTAAGAGGTGTGGCTTTCAAAAAATCCACAACTCCTGGAACGTATGATGTAAGTTACTCCACACCGGTTACTATCGAATATGGTTATAACCCACCTACTACCTATTATAGTGACGATCCTTACAAATCAGTTACTACATTAAAGGTGTCAAAACCGGATGTTAAGATATTGAATTACACAAAACCTCAATGGCCTGATAAAAATTATATGCATCACTATTATGTCTATACAGCTCCAAAAGCTGCAGACATCAAATGTAACTGGAGAAACATTGATACCAATGAAATTCTATATCCATACAAAGCGCCTTATATTGAAGCCTATGCATCCCAAGGGATTAAAACCGCCCAGGATTATGAGACAAAAGTAATTCCACGTGTGCTTCCTGTAGGAACTACAATCTACTTCCAACCACCTAAAGAGGAGGATAAATCCTGGTGGCAGCAGCTTTTTGAAGGTGTTGTCAACTTCTTCAAGGATTTGGCATTTGCAGTTAAAACCATTGTCAATCAAGTCAGCACAGCCTATGCCAATTTGAAAGCAGGTCTAGTTAACTTTGTCGTCAACCTCTGTCCTATTGAAGCCTTGAAAGGCCCATTTAAACTTGCCTTGGAGGCTTACCTCAATTATGGATTGATGGCGATAGGTATCCCCCCAACACTGCCTAATTTTGATCAGCTTGCCGAACAAGGGATGAATTATTTCGCAGAGGTTGCATTGACTGAGGCTGGCATTCCCGTTACAGATCTCACAAAAGATCAATTTGAGAAAATCGTTTATGGTATTGCAAATGAAATCGATAAAGCGGCAAACCACGCGGACTTCAACCCTGTTGACGCTCCTTTCCTGAAGCTTGATCCAAACTATATGTATAAACCAGGATACGTGGATATTGAGGTATCGAACACTACAAATGTACCATCAATAGCAGGCACCTTCGATATTAAGGTAACATTTGAGCTAGATCACTATAATATGATCAATCCAGTATATCCATTATCACTTAATCTTCCAAGCAACTATTCCTATCAATCAGGTGCTGCTTTTACTAATGCAGCTACCTATAGGGAGCACTTTGTTAACGGTCTGAATGGCCATACCGTCAACTATTCTCAAGGTTATAAGGCCATATATGATGTATTAAACCCTCAACTGGGTATCAAGATACCAATACTTCAACCCTATGAGAAAAGGACTGTTAGAGTTTATCTGAATCCATATGACGGAAAACAACTCTCAAATTATCCCATGGGTGAAAACTTCAGTAGACTCGACTTTGAGAACATGTATTTCGGTAATGGAAACAAAAAATTCACTCATTTCAATCTGATAAGTCGATTCCCCACAGCAGAGGAGTATATGAAACGTGATGGTGTTTTATTCTACTTGGATCCTACCATCAAATATGTTTTTACTAATGAACATAATCACAAAGGATATGAAAAGATCCAGATGCCGGTAAGTGCGAGCTGGACAAAATAGTGTAAAACTATGGTATAGTTAGAACCCTCTTAAAAAACACCCCGCAGTTGAGTCAGATTCGACTCTGCTGCGGGGTGTTGGTTTTGTTTACTGAACTTTATGTTCAGTGGGTTGTTGTGATGAATTTAGAGATGCTTGATTTAGTATTTTTCCAGTTACTGCTAAATGATTGGGTCAGCATCAATGAAAACGATAGGGTATTCAGTAGTCGAAGAATCTGTCCATGTTACAACATATGTATAGACGACTTCATCATCAATCTGATCCCACCCGTATGCCATGTTTGTATTCATCCATGCTATTAGACTGTTTCCAAAGTTTGCTTCCATCTTCACTGCATCTGTATCGACTAATAAATTGTTTACATCATGCTTGATTTGCGCTGATAAAAATGTTTTGCCTGCTGGGATTATCAATTCGACTGGCACAGCAACTGCTTGTACTGTCCAAGGCCCACCCGGTACGGCTGAATTCATCACATCTACATAGGCCTGAGTCACTTTTGAAGCGTCAAAGGTACCGTTAGAGTAGGCTGAAGACCACATAAGACCAATAGCTTCATTTAATGATGCTGTATTTTCAAATCCTCCTGATGCAATTGCTAGAGCAAAATCCACAGACACTATAGCTGTCGCTGTAAAACCTCCATCTACTGTTGTTACTGTGATTACAGTTGTTCCTGTTGATAATGGCGTTACTACACCATCTATTACAGTTGCTACTGTTTCATTAGATGATGTCCATGTTACGTTATTGTTTGTTGCATTTGAAGGTGCTACAGTCTCTACTAATGTTCCTGTTGCTCCTCCTGAAACCAATGATAATGTTGCTTGATCTAATGTTACTCCTGTTACAGCTGGATCCGCATCCTTGAAAACGATAGCATAATCAGTAGTAGAACCACCTACCCATGTAACCACATAAGTGTATACCACTTCTCCATCTTCAGGCTGTGTCCATCCGTATGCCATGTTTGTATTCATCCATGCAATTAGTTTGCCGTCAAAGTTTGCTTCTATCTTCACTGCATCAGTATCAACTAATATATTATTGACATCATGCTTGACTTGTGCTGATAAAAACGTTTTGCCTTCTGGTACTATTAATTCTACCGGTACAACAACAGCTTCTACTGTTCCACCTGGTACAGCTGTATTCATAACATCTACGTAAGCCTGCGTTACCTGTGAAGCGTCAAAGGTACCTTTTTCGTATGCCATAGCCCACATGATGCTTATAGCTTCATTCAACGAATCGGTGTTAGGAAGATCCGTTGTTGCTATAGCTTGAGCAAAATTCACAGTCACAACGGTTGTTGCTGTTTTTCCTCCGTTAGCTGTTGTTGCTGTAATGGTTGTAGTTCCAGCAGAAATAGGTGTTACTACGCCACCAGCAACTGTCGCTACATCCTCATCACTGCTTGTCCATGTTACATTTTTATTGGTTGCGTTTGTAGGTGCTACGGTTGCTGTGATTGTTCCAGTTGATTCTCCTGCTACCAGGAATAATTCTGTTGGCATCACGCTAACACCTGTTACTGATACGTATGTACTTCCACCACCAGTTGAAGCTGTTGTGAAGGTCAATGTTGTAATCAATCCGGATGGAAGAATTCCTATTGCTTCATAACGAACCAACAATGTATGGTTACCACTAAGATCCAAATCATCAAACACGCTGGCTACATATGAAGTCCATACGCCATCATCCAATTTGTACTCCATTGCTGATGTCATGCCAGTTACTGTATTGGTTACGTCATTACGTGTAACATCAGGAGCTGCAGGTGCATCCATTTCATCAATGTATTTTACAGATCTGTCAAGCAAAACAACTGTTTCGCCACGTCTGATCATCCTGTCTGGACCAAATGTTCCATCAGGATATCCTGTCATAAGATTTGCAGCAGCAACTGCTCCAACTGCTCCCTTACTCCATGTCAACAATGCTGAATCAGTGAATACATTAGCCGCTGTTGAATTGGCTGTTAGATTGTTGATTTTCATGATGATTGTAGCAGCCTCTTCTCGACTGATATGATTTTCCGGTCTCATGGTGTTATCGTTGTAACCCTGAATATAACCGGCTCTCACAGCAATTCCAACCGCTGAAGCATACCATGCGTTTTGATTTACATCGGTAAAGCTTGTTGGTCCTGTTGCTGTGAATTGGAAGGATCGGTTGACCAAAGCCACAAATTCCGCCCGTGTGATATAATCATCGGGTTTGAATGTGCCACCTGGATATCCTTTTACCCAATCGTTATCAATCCACTCTTGGATTGTTTCTTCTGCCCAATGCCCTGAGATGTCGGATGCTGTCTCAATTGCATTTGCGTTGATGGGAATCATTGCAAACATCATGAGAAAAACTGCCACTAATGCAATTCCCTTTTTAAACTTCGTAAATGTTAACGTCATTACATGTACCTCCTATTTTCTTTGTGATTAAACACTTGTACTCATACTATTTATATAGTATTTATACATATATTTATTCTTTAAATATACAAACTTTTATATTTATTTATTTGTTTATATATTTATTTAATCTATTATACAACTATATTATGGATAATACTACCAATATATTTCAATTGAACAAATTGATCGGAAAAAATTGAATCAGTTGACTAAAAAGACAAGCAATCAACTGGTTGATATGGATTAAAGAAAAATATTAATGTTTATTTTTCCATGATGCTATTATATAATGGCATTAGCAACTGAAGGAGTGTACAAGAAATGAAGGCTTTTACCAATATCTTACTAATACTGATTATCGTTTTTACAGCATCCACCATGCCTTTATTTTTGTCACCCATTGATTACAGCTCAATAATCACATTGCCGGAAGATGATGAAGAAAGTACCCAGACAACCTTCATCTCAAAAGGTGGAGGCAATCTTATTGACCCCGAAGTGTTGGAATTGGAGATTTCCACCAATAAGGACATAATTCTAAATTCGATCAGTAAATCAGTGATCCTTTTGGATATCTACCAGGATGGCAGTCTGATTAGATCAAATCAAGAAATCATACCGATTGACGCTTTGACATTGGAAAACAATACTTACCAGCTTTCTGTCGAATCACCCTTGATCATATACGCAAAAATCAGCCAGAATGATTTGGGACTCAAAAATGGGTCCTATAGATTGGTTATCAAGACCACCTTTGCTGAGTTATCCGACAAGTCAATCGAAATTACATCACAATATAATAATGACGGTGTTTATGTCCGCTCAACAAATGACGCGCCAGCTGGCCTGATAGGCATATCTTATTATCTGGCAAGTAAAGATGATGAGTTGGTTCCGGTTTCGGAGTTTTTATCTAATACCAATTCAATTCATAAGTTGATGGAAGCCGCCTATTTGAGAGAAAGTGCCATTGAAGGTCTTCATAGTCCTGTTGGTGGTATTAACTATATTATCCTAAGAGACGGTGTGATTTATATTGATATTCCAGGGGATGATGAAATTTACAACATGGATAATAAAAAGGCAGAAAACGCCTTCTGGGCTTTTGTGAGACCATTCTCTGAAATCAGGGGTGTCGTAAGGGTAAGATTTACAGTCGATAACTATGTCAGAGAAAATTTCTTTAACGGACAGAACATTCGGTATTCCATTCCATACGAGAACAAAAATAAATTGTATCTGCCGATTTTGATAGACGAAAGATACCTTTTGAGCGAAATTGACATTGAGGATGAGGATGCAAAAAGCGTTGCAGAGATTATAGATTTCATGATGGAGCAGATCAAAGCAGAATCATCACATGAATTTTCTTATGTAATTGAAGGACAAACATTGAAGTTAAGCATTGAAAATTATTATGCCAATAAAAATCTTGAAGCGGATAAATGGGACATATTCATAGAGTCTATCCTGTATTCGGTAACCAGCACCGATTTAATCAGCAGTCTTACTATTGAAAATTTTGATGGCGGTGGAGAAAGTCTAGGAAGCTACCCGGTTGATCAGCCAATCACTCCAAATGCATATCTAAACCCCATAAATTAAAAACGGAGCCGAATTGGCTCCGTTTATTTTACTGCTGCTATTTGATCCGATGACTAACAGTGCTAAGACTCCCACTTCTATAAGTGGGAGATAAGCACTGTAGAGTCCCTGGATAACGGTTTCTAAGGTTCAGATGACATTTCAAATGCCATCTGAACCCAAGAACCCTAGTTAATCCTCACCGCGTGAATTATGACCCTAGCGTTGTCATACCAGAAGTTGCATGTCACCAGTGTAATAATCTCATCATCCAGTCCTACACCAATATCAGTCTTGACTATGGATCTTCTGTTAATCTCATCTATAAAAGCCTGAAAATTCTCATCGGCACTGTATCTCGTGTAAAGATAATAATCTTCCTTATCCAGATTGACAACATAAGCTGAAAAGATTTTCCATTCCGTTTCAATCTCCATGTTATCATATTTAACAATATTGTAGTTCTCAAAATATCTTTTATAAGAGCCATCCTGCACATATAACGTCAGATCCGAAAACATGGTTCCATCTATCATTTTATGGCCATAAATATTGTAGTTTCTGTTTTTCCCAATCTCTTCATTTCTGAAATCCATGTATATGGAGCCTTTTACGTCCCTGTTGCCCAGATAGTTATGTGTCAGATAAAAATCATTGTCTGTGGTTTGAGTCACCGGATAATCTATGGCAGTTCCAGGGATAGTAATCCACCCGATGACATCTCCCGCCCCGGCTATATTGGGTCTAGGGGTAGGATTTGTGTCATTATTATTCTCAGGATTCTCTACAGTGGTCCCGTCAGGTGCTTGCGTCTCTTCCGGAACACTAGTCTCAATAGGTAACTGCGGATCGGGTTTGGAATCCGAATTGTGATTATCTGGCTGGTTGACCAGATTTTCGTTGGCTATTATCATAGCCCTTTCGAGATTGTATCGTTCCCTAGCCTGTTCGTATATGATATCGGATTTTTTATATTGATAGAATTGATTGATTGCCAGTGCTACAAACACAACAAACATTATCAAAAATCCAAATTTTACTATAATTGTTTTTTTCATCTTCATCACCTTCTATTTGAAGCCATCTTTAATTACATTGTATAGACAGCCTCTGATTTGTGCAAGTACTTCGAAAAAAAAGTAATAATTTTATGTAACTTGAAAAACCTATTTTCTAATTGAAATATCAACATAATTTTTAAATTTTATTTGACTTTTTTGTATAGAATAGTTATAATGGGGTATAATTCAATCAAGAAACATATTTGTTGATCAGTAAAGCTTTTCAACGATAAAGGCAAACTTTCCGAAAGGAAAGGACGCAAAGCCAAAGGGCCTGACCGCGAAAGCGAATGGCAGCCGCGCTACCGAAAGGAAAGATTTTTTATGTTTAAAAAATTATTGTCATTTACCCTCATATTCATCCTGTCGTTTACAGCAATCGCTTATTCTGTAGATACCAGCACATCAGACATGCCAGTCGCAGCTGAAATTAGACTGTCCCCTTATGAAATAGTGCATACGGGATTATCCAGAGATATAGTGATCGTTGAAGATTTTGTGGATGCCGGAAGCATCGGTGTAAGCACATTTAATTTTGGAGACGCAAAACTGAAACTGATGATCTCTAAAGATGGTAAAAATTATACATATGATCTGACACCAAAAGGTGTGCCTGAGTTCTTCCCACTTCAACTGGGCGACGGCGTGTACAATCTGTCAATTCTTGAAAATACTACAGGTACAAGTTATAAATATGTCAGAAAATTATCAGTTGAAGCTGCAATAGAAAACGAATTTGATGTTTACCTTCAACCGATGCAGTATAATGACTGGACAAGCAATGTTGAATTCATGAATTTTGTAGATGAACTGACCACTGATGCCACTTCCAATCAACAAATAATTGGTATACTTTATAATTATATGGTCAATAACTTTGGATATGATTACAATAAAGCAACTACTGTAACCTCGGGCTATCGACCCGACATATCACTACTCCTTAATGAGAAAATTGGCATATGCTATGATTACGCCGCCATCTTCTCAGCTGCTTTGAGATATAAGGGCATTCCATCAAAATTAGTAAAAGGTTATACCACCTATGTCAATTCATATCACGCTTGGAATGAAGTTTTAACTGATGAAGGATGGGTTACTGTCGACCTGACGGTAGATGCTTTCTACAATACCCACAACATGACATTTAGTTTTGCTAAGGATGACGCTGCATATACCACAAAATACGAATACTAATATAAAAACTTAAATTGACCAAGCCTGAGCAATCAGGCTTTTTTCATTTTCACATATGTAGCTATCAGATCAACCACCAGTCCATAGCTTTTAGTGCCTTCGCTCTGCCCCGTGCTTTTTAGGAAAACATCGTTGTTTATCTCACCGATGTCGGATACAACAGTCTGATAGTTTTGCCAGTACTCCGCGTTGGCTCTATAGACTGCTCTTAAATTCAATGAAAACAATTCTGCCAACTCAAAATACAAATCCTTGTCTTCGCTGTAAATAGCATTGATAATATAGTTTAGAGCTGAAACATAGCCTGAATACTTGAAATAATAGTCATCACTCTCAACACTGGCCAAAAAAGCAATGAAGTTAGCCTCCCTTTCCCCAGCTATTCCCCGTTGGTGAGAGATTTCGTGCAATGCGACAAAGGGTATGCTATGGCGTGGTGCGCTAACATTAAGATTAGCTTCGGCTGTAAAGGGATTATAGATACCTGTGTAATTCAAGTGACTCATGACTTCAGAATAAATCATCGGTTTTGGCTTGCTATATCTTCCTGTTGTCAAAAAAGAATGATTACCAGCAAAATTGTCAAAGTATACTCTACTGTTCTTGAGTATTTCTTGTATATCTCCATGGTAGACCGGCAGATTGTCATCGTCAAATACCATTTTGTCCTCTGTATCATTTATTCTATCAATTAAATATATCGCTGTTTCCTTAAGATCTTGCGTTGTCAATTTTTCAACCTCATAGCCTAGGTTTTCCTCTAGCGGTAATCTAAAATTATTCAGCCCCCACATTGTCCAAAAAGCGAAATACAATATTGCGGCTGTCACAACAATTCTACTGAGGAGATCAGACAAATATGCTGTTGATGGCTTTCTAAAAAAACCAATAATCAAAACAATCAGGCCAACAACTCCAATAGTAAGGAAAATCTCACCTGCGGAATATGGCAACCAGCTAAATGCAAAGCTAGTATTTCGCGCTATGAAAGGATATAGCCTGCCAGAGTAAAATGTTTCAATAAATTCATTATTTTTTTTTGCCATTTCAACACCAATGTATGTTATAATGAAAATTATTATTGAAAATGATAGTCTTTTGATAACTTTTTTCATTGCATCCCCTTTTTATAAATGAGATTTTATGTTATCATTATACCAAATAAAAGCTTTATTAATAATTAATTAAAAACACTTTATCGTGTTGAAATGGAAAAAAAAACCTGTTATAGTATACTAACTGAGGTTTGAGAGGCAATAAGTGCCCAAAACCTAGTACAGTTATCTGATCAACGGAAATGGAGATGATATAAATGTTATGTTCTGAATGCAAAAAAAATGTAGCTGTAATATATTTGAATAAAATAATTGAAGGCAAAATGAAAACGGAAGGTTTGTGTATTCCCTGCGCAAAAAAAAGAAATCTGGTTCCTATGGACCAGTTGTTGAAACAAAGCGGTCTCAATCCTGAGGATTTTGAAAATATCAACGAACAACTGAAAGAAGCCATGGGAGATTTTGATATGAGCCAGCTCAATGATATGCTGGACGGCATGAAATCGGATGGTTCAGATAATCCTTTCTCTAATCTATTAAGCGGTGCTTTCTCTGGAAATCAAAAGAATAGTTCTGGGGATGAGGACGAGGAAGATAAAAAAGATACCCAGATGCCACCAAAACGAGATAATCATGATGACTCTGACAACGGTATTTTAGGTGGACTAAAAACGAAACTGAAAAGACCTGTGAAAAAGCTAAAATACCTGGATACCTACGGCAGTAATCTGACCAATATGGCAAAAGATGGAGAGATAGACAGAATTATCGGTAGACAAAGGGAAATAGACCGAGTGGTTCAGATATTGAACAGAAGAGCAAAAAACAATCCTGTGCTCATTGGTGAACCCGGAGTCGGGAAAACTGCTATAGCTGAAGGCCTGGCAGTTAGAATAGCTGAGAAGCAAGTCCCGGTGAAACTATTTGACACTGAGATATATTTATTGGACTTGACCTCCATAGTAGCTGGCACTCAATTCAGAGGTCAGTTCGAATCAAGAATGAAGGCCATCATCGATGAAGCTAAAAAGAACGGCAATATAATTCTAGTTATTGATGAATTGCATAACATTATGGGTGCCGGAGAAGCTGAAGGTGGAACCATGAATGCCGCTAATATTCTAAAGCCCGCGCTTGCCAAAGGAGACGTCCAAATTATTGGCGCAACAACCTTGGAAGAATACAGAAAGCACATTGAGAAAGATAGTGCCCTTGAACGACGATTTCAACCTGTTTTAGTTGATGAACCATCGATTGAGGACAGCATTGAAATACTAAAAGGTATTAAAGACTATTACGAAAACTATCACAAGGTTAAAATAACCGATGAAATCATTGAAGCAGCAGTGAAGATGTCAGAGAGATACATTACAGACAGATTCCTGCCTGACAAAGCCATCGACGTTTTGGATGAAGCAGGTTCCAGAGCTAATCTCAAAAATAAGGGGTTGGTGGAATTGGAGTCACTGAAATCAGAATTGTCAAAAGTCCGTTATGATAAGGAAATTGCCGCTGAAAATGATGAGTATGAAAAAGCTGCTGACTGCAGGGTCAAAGAGCTTAGATTAGAAGGTAAAATTTCTGAAATAGAAAAAAATTATGTTGAAGTATATCTCACAACTGAGGATATCGCTTATGTAATAGAAGCTTGGACAAAGATACCCGTTCATAAGCTTTCTGAAGGCGAATCGGAAAAACTGCTGAATCTGGAAAGACGGCTCCATAGAAGAGTTATCGGCCAGGAGAAAGCTATATCAAGCCTTGCCAAAGCTATCAGAAGAAGCCGATCAGGTTTTAAAAAGCGAAAAAAACCTGCATCTTTCATATTCGTAGGCCCTACAGGTGTTGGAAAGACAGAGTTGGCGAAGACTCTTACCTATGAGCTTTTTGAAAATGAAGAGTCTATGATCAGGCTGGATATGTCTGAGTATATGGAAAAGCATACTGTATCAAAATTAATCGGCGCGCCTCCCGGTTATGTCGGTTTTGACCAGGCAGGATTCCTGACTGAAAAAATCAGACGAAGGCCCTATTCGGTAATTCTGTTGGACGAGATAGAAAAAGCACATCCCGATATATTCAACGTATTGCTTCAGATACTTGATGACGGAATTTTGACTGATTCAAAAGGTAGAACAGTAAATTTCGAAAATACAGTCATCATAATGACATCCAATATAGGCACTAACAACAGGGGCAATAAAATCGGGTTTGGCAATAAGGACTATGAGGCCATGGAAGGCAAAATCAATGATGAGGTGAAAAATGTCTTCAGACCGGAATTTCTGAACAGAGTTGATGAAATCATCGTCTTTACCGAGCTGAGTCATGTCGAGCTAAGAGAGATAATCGATCTGATGATCAGAGAGGTTGCTGAAGAAGCAAAAAATAAGAATATAGTGTTACATGTTTCTAACGAGGTTAAGGACTATATCTTGAAGGTTGGATACAGCAGCAAATACGGAGCCAGGCCTCTGCGCAGAACCATACAAAGACTGATTGAGGATGAGATATCGGAATCATATCTTAAGGGATTGATTAAAGATAATATGGAAATCAGTTTTATCTTAGAAAACGACCAGGTCAAACTGGTTTATTGAATCAGGAGTTTAAATGACAAAAATCTCAAAAAAAAGATATCGATTGAGCAATAACTACAGAATCATCGGTGAAAGCTTTCTTGAACAGGATAATATTGAAAAAGCATTAACATATTTCAAAAAATCGAAGGATTTCGGTGGAGCATATCAAGATATTGATATGCTCCTTGATATGGCTTTCATCTATTACGAAAAAGATGAGCCGATTCAGGCGGAAAGAATATTTAAAGAAATTTTGACATTGAATCCAAGTGAATCTCGGGTTTATTTTGGCTTGGGACTTATATATGAAGATTCTGAATCTTTTGACCTGGCTATCGAATCATACCTCAAAGCTATAAAAATAGACAAGCAATATCAACAGGCATATTTTTTTCTTGCTGGTGTTTACCAACGAATAGACGACTTCACGAACAGCGAAAAATACTATCTCAAGGCAATCAGAATGGACAAGGATGATTACTGGTCAATTCTTAACCTTGGATCACTTTATGAAGAACACAATATGAATGATAAAGCTGAGCGTCTTTTTAAAAAAGCCTATCGTTTGAACCCTGACAACCCCACATCATCCTTCAATTTAGGAGTGATATACGGGAAAATGGGCGATTTGGCCAAGGCAGAGAAATACTATAACGTATCATTGTCTCTAGACCCTGTCAATCCTTTTATTTACCTTAACCTATCTGTCAATTACAAAGAAATGGAAATGTATACTGAAGCGATTCAATGGTTGGAC
>JAUYTY010000115.1 GCA_030694905.1 Eubacteriales bacterium
GGAGTCCTACACACGTAGGTCCGGAACCTGAGGCTGCCAGTATTGAGGAACAAGGACTTGGTTGGAAAAACAGCATGGGAAGTGGCGTAGGTGGCGATACGATCTCAAGTGGCGTAGAAGGTGCATGGACGCCAACACCTGTGAAATGGGACAACAGCTACTTGGATACTTTGTTTAATTATGATTGGGATCTTGTTAAAAGTCCTGCAGGAGCCTATCAATGGATTCCTACAGATCCTGCTGCTGCAACTACAGTTCCTGATGCCCATGATCCGAACAGAACTCATGCGCCAATGATGACAACCGCCGATCTTGCTTTGAGGATGGATCCGATTTATAGACCTATAGCCAAACATTTTCAGGAGAATCCTGAGAAACTCGAGGAAGCCTTCGCAAAAGCATGGTTCAAGCTGACACATAGGGATATGGGCCCGGTCACGCGATATCTTGGCCCTGAGGTGCCTTCTGAGGAGTTGATCTGGCAAGATCCAGTACCTGCACTCGACCATGAGCTTATTGATCAAAAGGATATTGCTGATCTTAAGACAAAAATAATTGATTCGGGCTTATCTGTTTCTGAGGTTGTTTATACGGCATGGTCATCAGCATCAACATTCCGTGGCTCCGACAAACGTGGCGGAGCGAATGGAGCACGCATTCGTCTGGCACCACAGAAGGATTGGGAAGTCAACCAACCGGAACAGCTACAAATTGTCCTTGAAGCCCTTGGAAAAATTAAAAACGATTTTAATGCAGAACAGTCAGGTTCCAAGGAAGTTTCTCTTGCGGATATGATTGTTTTGGCAGGGTGCGCAGGAATAGAAAATGCCGCTAAAAAGGCCGGGTTTGATATTTCCGTTCCATTTGTTCCCGGTAGAACAGATGCATCTCAAGAACAGACCGATGTAGACTCATTTGCTGTATTAAAACCGAAAGCAGATGGTTTCCGTAACTATAGTCAAGCTAAATATGCCGTATCTGCTGAGGAAATGTTGGTTGATCGCGCTCAATTGCTGGGTTTGACAGCACCTGAGATGACTGTCCTAATCGGTGGCATGAGGGTCTTGAACGCTAATTACAAAAAGTTGCAGCATGGTGTCATGACCAAGAATCCGGAGAGCCTGACAAATGACTTCTTTGTTAATTTGCTGGATATGCGTACCAAATGGAATGCTTCTTCTGAAGATAAGGATGTTTTTGAGGGAAGAGATCGCAATACGGGTGAACTCACATGGACTGGAACTCGTGTTGACTTGATATTCGGTTCCAATTCCGAGTTAAGAGCAATCGCTGAGGTATATGCAAGTGAGGATGCAAAAGAGAAGTTTGTCCATGATTTTGTGAAATCGTGGAATAAGGTTATGAATGCTGATCGTTTCGATCTTGCATGATAATATAGGTTTATAGGCTTAAAAACTCCTGGCTTCAGGGATTTGCGTCCTGGAAGCCAGGAGTTTTGACTATATTGGTCTCAAGAATCGCGCTTATTGATTTTATCAATATTTTTGTGGTATAGTTATGTGAAGGTGAGCGGAATTGAGTTAGATGATAAGTCAGGAAGGTGGCATGATGAAAAGTATGAACTTTATAAGGGTAGCGGCAGCCAATATTGATTTAAAGGTAGCAGATTGCAGTCATAATAAAAGCAGGTTGTTGGATAAGATCAACGAAGCGTGGAATGAAGGAATCGAGATTATTGTCTTTCCGGAATTGTCCATCACCGGTTATACGTGCGGCGATCTTTTTTTTCAAAAATTATTGTTGAGAGAAAGCGAAAAGGCCATAAAGGATATGATGGAACTGACCTCTGATAAGGATATGCTGATTGCTATTGGCGCTCCGGTGGAATTCAACAAAAAATTGTATAACTGTGCAGTAATGATTAATCGCGGTAGACTGATAGCAATTGTTCCGAAAACCTATCTGCCAAACTACAATGAGTTTTATGAGCAGAGATGGTTTAACAGTGGTGCTGGAATCACAGGCTGTGAGATTGACTTTTGCGGATGCCAGGTACCTTTTGGAACTAATATTCTTATGAAATGTCAAAACAACTCTGACCTTATCGTGGGAGTGGAGATATGCGAAGACCTATGGGCAGTCATACCACCAAGCAGTTACCTTGCTATGGCGGGTGCGACAATGATTCTAAACCTATCGGCATCCAATGACCTGATTGGCAAAAGCCAGTACAGAAGAGACCTTGTCATCAACCAATCTGCAAGATGTCTTGCTGCATATGCTTATGCCTCAGCTGGATACGGAGAATCAACGACAGATCTGGTTTTTGGTGGGCATTGCCTGATAGCGGAGAATGGAAAGCTGCTAAAAGAATCAGAGAAGTATCTTCTGCACGGTAACCTTATATTTACAGATATAGATTTGGACATTATTTCTCATGACCGAAAAAAAATCAATACTTTTGAAGCAGAGAATTATAACAGATTTAGAGAAGTGCCTTTTATGGCTTACCAAAGGCATAAAGAAATTGAACGCGGTTACCAAAAACAACCCTTTGTTCCACAGGAAGATAGTGAAATGCAAAAAAGATGCGAGGAAATCTTCAGCATACAGACAATTGGACTGGCAAAGAGGATTCAACATATCGGTTCAAAAAGTATGCTGGTAGGTGTGTCCGGTGGATTGGACTCAACGCTGGCTCTATTGGTCTGTGTCAAGACCTGTGAAAAGCTTGGCCTAGATAAGAAAACCATTAAAGCTGTAACCATGCCTGGATTTGGAACAACTGACAGAACATATCAAAATGCCGTTGAATTGATCGGATCCCTAGGAGTGGACTTCAGCGAGATTTCAATAAAAGAAGCTTGTCGATTGCATTTTAAAGATATAGGACATGATGAAAGCATAAGAGACGTTACCTATGAAAATACCCAGGCAAGAGAAAGAACCCAGATTCTTATGGACTTGGCGAACATGCACGAGGGTATTGTCATTGGGACGGGGGATCTGTCTGAACTGGCAATGGGGTGGGCTACCTACAATGGAGACCATATGTCCATGTATGGCGTCAATTCAGGGATCCCTAAGACACTGATAAGATATGTGGTAAAA
>JAUYTY010000130.1 GCA_030694905.1 Eubacteriales bacterium
TGGACCAAGGAATTCTATAATGATTTTGATTATGCATACGCTATGAATCTGAGTAAGCAGTTTGGACTTGATACAAGCAAAAAGATAAAGTCACTTTCAACTGGGTTCAAGACTATTGCCAAGCTTATCACTACTCTAGCCTCAAATGCGGAAATCATGATATTTGATGAGCCTATTCTGGGTCTGGATGCCAATCACAGGGACATGTTTTACAAAAGACTTTTGGAATCCTATATTGAGAATCCAAAGACAATAATCTTATCGACTCATATTATTGAAGAGATAGCAGACTTGTTGGAAATGGTTGTCATCATAAATGATGAGACTATATTGATGAATGACAGTGTCGAAAACCTTTTGAACAATGCTTATCGAGTTTCCGGTTTTTCTGCTGATGTGGAAAGATTTATCGAAGATAAACAGGTCATCAACATTGACACAATGGCAGCCTATAAAGCAGCAACCATTAAAGGTATCGCAACTGAGCAGGAGATGAATCGAATAAAGGAATCTAATCTTGAAATATCAAAGGTTGAATTGCAGAAGTTGTTTATCTATCTGACCCAAGACGGAGGTAAACTATAATGAAATATCAAAAAATATCAAAATTTGTTTTTGTTGAATCGCTGTACTCGGTCAGAATTTATTACGCCATATTTGTAGCGGTTTTAGCGCTTCTTGTGTTTTCAAGCAGGTCATCTGGTGGCAACATGAGTTCGTCCGGACTGGAGTTTTCGACCGTAATATTTTTATTTGTTGCAGGTCTGAATTCCTTTAGAAGCTATTTTTATTTCTCACAGGGTGTTAGCGTGGCTAGAAAAACATTTATCAAGGGCTTAATCGTAGGTATTTTGCCAATGACTATGCTGATGTCTGTTATCGACCTGGTTCTCAATAGAATCTACAATACCTTTGTACCTTCTCCCACAATGTTTGATATGCTGTACACTGCCTTTAGAGATACTGGTATGAGGAATTGGAATACGCTAGAATTCATATGGAAACAATCTAATGAAATCCCGCTTCTTGTTAATACAATAATTTGGCAGTTTGCACTTTATACTTTTGTCTGCCTGGTGGGTTTATTGATCACATTGATTTATTATAGAAGCAATAAATGGATGCGAGTAATTGTGTCCATCAGTCCGGTGATTTTTTTCATGTTGATGAGAAGTCTTGGCAATTACTTGACAGATTTTTCCGGCAGTATAGCAACATTCATGGACAATGCTTTCGGTTACAGCAGGATGAACCCTTATATGGGGGTACTGACTTTTCTTGCAACAGGTGCTATCTTAACTGTCTTTATATATCTGCTGACCAGAAAAGCGGAAATCAAAGATTAAAGAATCCTTTACTTGTTCTGATAATTGTGTTAAAATAATATCGATACTTCATAATAAATGATCTGTCTCATACAAAGCGATTGCCAAATGGCGGTCGCTTTGTATTAACATAAAAAAAGCCAAGGAGAATCGGGTTAGTCATGGGAAAGGAAATTTTTATCACAGCAACTGACAAGCAAAAGCTTGAAAAACTGATTATGGAAGCCAGCGCTTATGAGACCTATAAGAAAGACAACATAAAAAAGCTGGAAGAAGAACTATTAAAGGCGACTATTGTATCACAGGAAAATATTCCTGATAATGTCGTTACAATGAATTCACACGTGGTCCTTGAAAATCTTGAGACTGGAGAGACGGAGAGTTATACACTGGTCTATCCGCACGATGCGGATGTCATGAATAACAAAATATCCATCATGGCACCGGTCGGGACTGCAATACTTGGTTACCAAGTAGGTGACATCATTGAATGGCCTGTGCCGGCAGGAACAATCAAGTTCAAAATCCTGAAGATAGTATTCCAACCGGAAGCCAACGGGAACTTTGAACTATAAACCTAAAAACATCTCAGAGAGATGTTTTTTTATTCTCTTCTAATCCCATAATTCTGCTTGAAACTCACTCAAATGATTTTCAGAGAATATGCCCGGTGTTCCTCCAGTGTGCAAAAATAAAATATTTGAGCCTTTTAGGATAGCACCGGTTTGAATCAAGTTCATCATTCCGTTGAATGCCTTACCGGTGTAACACGGATCAAGAATAATCGCTTCTTGTCTTGCAACGTAATAAATACACTGCCTGGTTTCCTTGTCCGGAATGTTATAACCATTTTGAACAAAACCGTTCTCTATCCACACATCATCGCTTGAGATTCTAATACCCAAATCGAATTCTTGACTGATATCATTCATATAGCGGATATCTTTCTGAATCATTTCATCAGATTTATGGCTGACGCTGATACCTATCACACCATAATCCAAACCAAGTTGCTTTTTGCCTAATAGCAACCCGGCATAAGTTCCGGCAGAACCAAAAGCCACTACCAGATAATCCAAATTGATTCCCATGCTTTTGACCTGCTGGTTGATTTCAGCACTGGCATCAAAGTAACCTAAAGCGCCTAGAGTTGAGCTGCCACCTACTGGAATCACATATACCACATGACCCAAAGCCTCATATTCCTTTAAGACTTCATTCGTTTTCTCTTCTTTCAGATTATGATAAATCTGTTCAAAATCTTCCTGACCCCTGTATTGTGTGTCATTCAGGAAATACAGATCCGCATTCATCATTTTGTCAAGAATGAGGTTGGCCGTTGGTTTCGCAGGCTTGTCGCCATCCATAATTATGATGCACTTCAAACCGAATCTCGCCGCAACTGCAGCTGTGAGTCTGCCATGATTAGTTTGTGGACCTCCGTAAGTAAGGAGCGTATCGCAGTTTTTGTTTAAGGCATCAGCTAGCAGATAGTCCAGTTTCCTCAATTTGTTTCCTCCAAAGGCATATCCTGTCAGATCATCTCTTTTGATGTAGATATTACATTCAAGGTCTCTGCTTATATTATCCAGCTTATGGATAGGCGTATTAATCATTCCAGTATTTAGTTTTTCAAATGTTTTCATAATTACTCTCCAATACCTATTTAGTTTTTAACAGCAATCTCATTCAATTCTAGCATAACCAATATAAAGAATTCAAAAAAATATAAAAGAATCAATCAAAATGTGTAGTATAATATTAAATAAGATAATTGTTCGATGACGAACAGTGCTAAGTCTCCCACTTCTATCAGTGGGAGATAAGCACTGTAGAGTCCCTGGATAACGGTTTTTAAGGTTCAGATGGCGTATGAAACGCCAACTGAATCCAAGAACCCTGTTGATTTTGAGGTGCAAATGGATATCAAAAAAAATGTAGTGTTACGGGAAGGCATAGAAATCGAAATATCCAGAAAAAAAATGAAAAATCTGCGGTTAACCATTAATCCCCCCGAGGGAAAAGTTAAACTGTCGGTACCGCATAAAATAAGTTCCAAGATTGTGGACGAGTTTATCTTATCTAAGATGGATTGGATAAAGAAAAAAAGAAGTCAATATGAGAATAGAGTCGTTCAAAAGCCGAGAGAGTATATAACTGGCGAGGTGCATCCATTTTTAGGTGCTGATTATCAATTGTCGGTTGTGGAGACTAATGAAAAACAGAGGGTTGAAATCGGAAACAACAGGTTTATCACGATGTTCGTCAAACCTGGCAGCACTTTTGATAAACGACAAAAGCTTATGATGGAATTTCAGAGAACCACTTTAAAAACAATCCTACCCGCATTGATTGATAAATGGGAAACTCAGATTGGCGTGAAGGTCAGTGAATTCAATGTTAAAAAAATGAAAACCAAATGGGGAACATGCAACATAACCAATAAGCGAATCTGGATAAATCTTGAGCTTGCAAGATATCCTGTAGACTGTCTTGAATACATTGTAGCGCATGAGATGATCCATCTGTTGGAAAGGTACCACAATAAAAGATTTTATAAGCTTATGGACGATTTTTATCCTGGATGGAAGGATATGAAAAAGAAACTCAAAACATTTGGAGTCAGCACTTAAAATAATGAATAAATGGAGGTATCAAAATGAAGCGTTGTATCGTGTATTTTTCCAAAGATGGCAATACCGAGTATACAGCTAAGCTTTTAGCGTCGGAGATCAGTGGAGATTTGATCAAGCTCACTGAAAAAACCAAAAGGGATGGCGTTATTGGATTTTTGAAAAGTGGATTCCAAGCTGTTTCAAAAGCGTCCTCTGAACTTGCTGGAGAACCATGGAACCTGATAGAAGGCTATGATTTCGTCTTTTTAATGACCCCAATTTGGGCAGGGAACGGAACACCGGCTATCAACGCATTTCTAGACAAGGCAGATTTGAAGGGTAAATCAGTCTCTATCATAACACTTCAGTCGGATGTCTCACACAAAGGAATAGAAAAAGTACATGATTATCTGATGAAAAGGGTGGAATCAAAGGGAGGCATGACAACCGAATGCTTTGCCCTCACAGGGTCTACACCGGGAAAATTTGCAGGTGAAGATCATTTGAAGAATGAGTTCAAACGCGTGCTAATGTCATCTGACCTTTAGTTTTTTGTCCTTATAGATATAGAGCTTTGGTTTGTCAGGTTCAAAAAACAGTTCAAATGTTTTGGAATCGGAATCTAGAAATCTCGCTGAAACAGCATTGACTGATTTGTTGATATTTGAAACCTGAATGCTTTGCTCATTCATTATATATATGCTTGTTTCCGGGATAGTACCCATAGTGGCAATTATTTCGTTTTTTCCGTTGCCTGTGAGATCGGTTTCCGTGAGATTTCCTTCAATTAAAAAGAATGAATCAGAGAAATCACCATTGTAAACGTAATAGTAACCTATAGCATAATTTGTTCCCAAGATTCCATGAAACTTGATGGCATCGTTGCCAAATATTTTTACCCGTTCCATTGAGAGAAGCTCTTCAGGCGTTTGGATTGTTGAAAGCTTTCCGATACGGTAAACTGTGCCATTCGTTTTCATACCACAAAAGACGGATTCTGAATCTATCATTGTGTAAATAAGAGCGTTCAGATAATCTGTGATTTTTTCTTCTTTCAATGTTATAATCAAGTCGTTTTTTTCTGTTGAAATCATAGCATAGTCAGTGAAATCAGAGAAAATCAAGGGCAGAAATTCGGTATCCTTTTGGAGACAACCCGAAGACAATAGTATTAGCAGCATTAATGCATTTATGAGTATCAACAAAGTCCGTTTTTTCATTATTCCCTCCATGAACATCAACCATAAAATCATATCACATGACAGTGTATCTGTAAAAGAATATTGACTTTGACGAAAGCAAAAGGTAACATTGACATACGAACTTTAGTTCGAAAAAAGAGCAAGGAGATCTATTATGGCTGAATTAAAATTTGAAATAACTGAGCATTTCGGCGTTTTATCAGAATCTGCCAAGGGATGGAGCAAAGAAATCAACTTGGTTAGCTGGAATGACAGGGAACCAAAATATGACATTAGAGAGTGGGACCCCGAGCATGAAAAGATGAGTAAAGGAATCACTATGAACAGGGATGAGATGATCAAACTAAGAGACTGCCTAAACGAAATGAAGTTATCGGACAACTAATTATGCAACATGGAGAATAATTGTGTTAAAATGGACAGGTGGTTTTAATTGAAATGGGACCCCGGAGGAATTGTATTGGAAATTGTGAAGGTACATAACGGAAATATTGATAAGTTCATAAGATTTTCCAAGTCTATCTATATTGGGAATCCACATCATAGGGATACCATGAGCCGAACGGTCATCAATATTCTTAAAGGTAAAGCACAAATATGCAAAGGAAATTTCATCGAAGGAATCATGGTTCAAAATGAGGAAAGAATCGTTGCGGTCTGTGTTTTCTCTATCATTGACAGGATGAAGGACATAATGCAGATGGCATATCTTGAAACAGAGAATGATGATGAGGCGATCGATACACTAATCGCCTATGGGAAGACACTAGCAAGGCAGCATGGCATTACAAAATTATTGGCAGGACTCAATATTCATGTCAATTATGGATTGGGGTTTCTGGCAAGTCATTTTGATACCGATCAGAGCCTGGGTAGTTCATACAATCCAGAATACTACATAGAATTATTGAGAACAAGATCCGCTGAGGAGATCACACTAATCAGTTATTTGACCAGTATGGACAAATTCGAGTTTCACCTTGAGGACCGACTGATTGAAAGGATTTTAAAAGAATATAATGTCAGAAAAGCTGACTTTAGAAATCTGGAGAAAGAAGCAAAAATCTATACCGAAATCAATAATAAGGCATTTAAAAGCCATCGATTTTATTATGAGCGAAAAGCCGAAGAGGATCTTGAGCTTTTTAGGGAATTTAAGCTACTGTTAAAAGCCGAAAATCTGCTCTTTCTGGAACATGACAACAAACCGATCGGTTTTATGCTTTGGTATCCGGATTTTAACCAATTATTGTCTGAAGGTGAGTCTATAGGTCTGAAAACTTTGATTAAAAGCAAGATTTTACCTAATTTAATCAATAAGTTTAAAATTGTTGAGATAGGTGTAATACCTGAGTATCAGAAAACTGGAGCGGTGTTTTCTTTGTTTCATGAATGTGGTTTACTGACAAGAGGAAAGTACGATTTCTGCGAAACCGGTTGGGTGCTGGAGGATAACGTATCATCAACAGGACTTGGAGTCAGATGGGCACAGGGAGAGTACAAACAATACAAAGTCTTTATGATCAATGTTTAAGGATGTGTTGATTTGGCAATGGACAATAATAATATAACAAGATCAGATGGATTTCAGATCTTCAGCAATCCAGAAGATATTCCTGAATTATGGGATGACATTGCGGGTATTAATGGCTTCCTTCATAGGAACGCCTTGGCAATAATTCAAAAGACAAATCCGTGTCAGCAGAAATATCACTTTAATCAGATTGAAAAGATAATTTTTGTGACCTATAGACTTAAGATCAATATTTTTGCATTTAGTGATCGGTTGAATTTAAATAAAACTGTTACGGTTGTTGGTATTCCTTTGTCTGTTTCATACAAAGGCTATGCCTGTAAACCAGAAAATCTCGATTTGCTATCTCGAAGGTTAAATTCTATGGGCAAATTCTGCATTGTTTTGAACGGGGATGAAAATTTGACGCTGATTAAAGGATACACCCTTTCTGAATACGTCATGGCTATCCAATGGAACAGCATGCCAGAGTATATTAACGCTTTGAGAAGCCACTACCGATACAGAGTACTTAAGTGTCTAAAAAAACTTGAACTTCTCAGAATCGAAGAGTTGAAAGACAATCATGATTTTTCAGAGGAGCTTTATGCATTTTATGTTGAGGTTTACGAGAAATCCCAGCATAAGCTCGAAAAGCTGACAATCGAATTTTTTAAATCATTTCCATCTCGAATTTTCGGCATTTATGAAAAGAATCATTCCCTGGGATTTATTCAATTAAGAAAACAAGGAGACGAGTTGGTTTTTATGTTTTGTGGGTTTGATCACCGTAAAAATCTGTCAATGGATTTGTATTTCAATTTGCTGCTATTCATAGTTCGAACTGGAATTGAATGCAAATGCAAAACCATACGGTTTGGCCAAACCACAGAAGAGTCAAAAGCCAAGATTGGCGCGGCAGAACAACTAAAATTACTGTATATCGCCAGCAACAGCAAACTGGTAAGGCTTCTGGGAAGAATGATGGTTAACATGGTCTCTTATAGGGGATATAATGTCAAACATAATGTTTTCAAAGCCGGGAAGTGTGATAAATGAAAATACTACTGGTCAAATGTCATAAAAAAACCATCTATTCCTATCTGCAACCCATCGTTTGCGAACCCCTCGAGCTGGAATATATCTCAGCAGTATTAAATGAAAAGAAAATAGACCACATGATACTTGATCATCTGCTCGACGGAAAAAACTTTAAGGATGAGTGTGAGAGATACAATCCTGACGTTTTGCTGCTCTCAGGCTACATTACTGCGGTTGAGACTATCCTGTCCTACAGCGATTATGCAAAAGACCTGAATCCG
Organism: Eubacteriales bacterium; assembly: GCA_030694905.1. Lineage (GTDB taxonomy): Bacteria > Bacillota > Clostridia > Tissierellales > Dethiosulfatibacteraceae > 38-11. The sequence continues at coordinate 7,978 of JAUYTY010000130.1, forward strand.
AACGTGAAGATCATTGTTGGAGGCTCACACGCAGAAATCAACTATGAAGATTTTTTTTCTCCTAGCATTGACATTGTAGTTCATCAGAGTGGTTTGTCGGTTATTGATGAAATGTTGAAGTGCTTGGAGACTTTTGATATTGATGATTCATCGCTGAAAAAAGTTAAAGGCATAGCCTATCAATTCAATCAGGTCTGGCAGGTTAATGATAAATCGATTTTGGAATCATACGACATGCCTATACCAGATAGAAGTTTTTTCAATCGATACAAATCAAAAACAAGATATATGCTCTATCCTGAGGTTGCAATCGTTAAGACGTCGATATCATGTCCCTTCCAATGCGAATTCTGTTACTGCAGAAAAATTAATCAGGGCATATATTTAACCAGAAAAATGGCTGATATCATTAAGGAGATGCAACAGATAGACACAGAGCATATATGGATCGTCGATGATACATTTTTAATAGACCCATTGAAAGCGTTAGCCTTTATCAAATCTATAAAAGCCCACGGAATCAATAAAAAATTCATCGCCTATAGCCGAGTGGACTTTATCGCCCAGCATCCTGATATAATCAAAGATCTTAAGGATATAGGGTTTATTGAACTCATCGTAGGAATAGAGGACATCAGCAACAGTAAGCTGGAATCTTATCACAAAGGCACCAACGAGGACTATAATGAAAAAGCGATTCAGGTTCTGAAAGACCACGAAATCAGATTGACTGCGCTGTTTATTGCGGGGATAGATTTTAGAAATGATGATTTCAGAAGGATGAAGCAATGGATAAGGTTGAAAAAAATAGACTGTTATACCGTGTCTGTTTTCACACCCATGAAGGGAACAGACCTTTACGATCTTTACAAGGGGGAAATAACAACAAATGATCTGAGCAGGTTTGATTTTCTGCATCTGGTTATGAAGCCTATACATATGAGCCGTTTGAGATTCTATATCCATTTTTACTCCCTATATTTTGATCAGATTTTCAGGAGCGGATATATAAGGAAATTTCTATTCAGACTGTGGTTTGGATGGCTTTTTAAATTTTGACCACAGGAGAGGAGAATCATGACAACCAGCAAGAAGATATGGAATTTTTGGTCTAAGCATTATGAGAGTCTCTGGGTTCAAGGGCTGTCTCTTGCTCCAACAAGAGACAATGTCATTAGGGAATTGGAAGCAATCATAAAAGACAAAGGTAAAGTTTATAGCATACTAGATATAGGATGTGGAACGGGCCAGCTCTTGAATCAACTATCACAGGCTTTTGGCGATTATGAGATCAGGCTCACGGGATTGGATTTTTCAGAAGGTATGATTGAAGAAGCAAGAAAAAAGAACCCTGCAATAGAGTTTCATCGTATGAACGTGGAAGACCTGGAAGCTAAAACAGAGAGATATGATATCGTTATTTGTACCCACTCTTTTCCATACTATCAAAACCAGGAGAAGGCAATAGTCTTAATGAAAAACATGCTTGTTAAGGATGGCATATTGTTGCTGGCACAAGCATCTGCCAATAGCTTATATGATGGTCTTGCCATGTTTCTGGTAAAAATTACAACCGGGAAAGCATATTATTTAAGCGTTAAAGAGATGAGAAGCATATTGCCGGTGGATTTGTATCTGTCGAAATTAGTCAGGATTCGGACCAAATGGTTTATGCCCTCAATATATTTATTTCTTATGAAAAAGGTGGCAGGATGAATATACTGTTAATCAGACCAAAACCAAGCAACGAAACAATCGGCTTGCAACATGTTATGATTTGTGAGCCTCTGGAGTTGGAATACCTTGCCGGTAATATAACACAAGAAGATGTCAATATCGTGATAATCGATATGATCATTGAAAAAAAACCGGTCGAATATTTTATTAATAAACACAAACCTGATATGGTCGGTTTGACAGGCTATATCACTCACATCAAGATTATCAAGGAATTCAGTCGGAGAATAAAATCCGTCAACCCTGGAATAGTGATTGTAGTCGGTGGTGTTCACGCTGAGGTCATGCCGGTGGATTTTAACTCCCCGTATATCGATTATGTGGTCGAAGCAAACCCAATTGACACCTTCAATGAAATTATCAGCCATGTCAAAAGCAGTACCGAAAACGACATCAACCATCAACCACATATCAGAGGTACTTATCGATTAGGTATAGCCAATCTGAAGAGGCCGTTATTTGACTACTCCCAGCCGGATCGTTCAAAGGTTGATCGATACAGATCCCATTATTACTATATGTTTCACAATCCTTGCGCGCTTATGAAAACTTCATTTGGCTGTCCTTACCATTGCAGCTTTTGCTTCTGCAAAGAGATTACAGATGGGAAGTACTATGAAAGAAGTCTGGATTCTGTCATAGAAGAGCTAAAAAACATAGAAGAGAAAGAAATCTATATAGTCGATGATGATTTTCTCTATTCAAGGGACAGATTAAACGCTTTTTGCGATAAATTGCAGGAGAACAATATCAAAAAAAGATTTTTGGTTTACGGAAGAGCCGACTTCATAGCCAACAATGAGGATTTAATTGAGAGATTGGCAAATATTGGGCTGAGTGCGGTCATTGTAGGTCTTGAATCATACAGGGATAAGGATTTAGATAGCTATAACAAGCATACCAGCATTGAAGAGAATGAAAAAGCAGTTGAAATCCTAAAGAAATATGATATTGAGCTATATGCAACACTTATACTGCCCATGGACTTCACAAAAAAAGATTTCATCAGTCTTGGGTTGTGGATTAAAAAACTAGGAATCAAATTCGTTAATCTTCAACCGTTAACGCCACTTCCAGGCACAGATATCTTCAGTGAATATGAAAAAGACCTGATCATCAAAAGAGATGATTATGAAAAGTGGGATTTGGCGCACTTGGCCTTGAAACCGATCCATCTAAGTGTCAGAGCCTATTATTGGGAAATCATCAAGCTATATTACAGGATTGTCATGTCACCTGCAAGCGTTAAGGGTATGATTCGAAAGTATGGATTAGGACCGGTTTTGAAGCTTTCTAAAGGCAGTTTTTTTGTCACATGGCAGTACTTTTTGAAATTTTTCAAAGGATAACGGAGATGATTTGATGAAAAAAATTCTATTGATTCAATCAACACCATATGATACAAGCCATCATCCCATAAAGAAGAAGAAGTTGTACTTCGTGGGTTTGGCGATGCCACTTTTGGCTGCACTGACCCCAACTGACTGGGATGTTGAAATCATTCTTGAAACCATCGAAGAAATACCCTTTGAATCTGATGCCGATATCATTGGAATCGGGGGCATGGGGCATGCTATTGTCAGAAGTCTGGATATTGCGAGGGAATTCAAGGCAAGAGGAAAAACAGTCATCCTAGGTGGCTACATGGCGAGCTTGATGCCTGAAGAGGCAAAAAAATATTGTGACTCGGTTGTGATAGGTGATGCTGAAAATGTATGGCGCAAGGCCTTGAGAGATTATGAGTCAGGAGAATTGAAACCCTACTATCAAGATGACCTGATGCAGTTAAGCACACCACCACCGCGATTTGACCTCATACTCAATAAGAATATCGGTGATTTTCTTCCGGTACAAGCAGGCAGAGGATGCCCAAACTCCTGCAGCTTTTGCTCTGTTGCCTGCCTGTATAAAAACCGGTATATCAGACGAGATATACCTGAGGTCATGCGGGATATTAGGCAGATCAAAGACTTGGGGTTCAATAAATTCTTGTTGCTGGATGACAATATACTATCGGATCGGGATTATATGGTCGAGCTATGCAGAGAAATAAAAAAACTTGATATGAAGTGGTTGTCACAATGCTCGATAGATATTGGCAAAGACGATGAGCTATTGAGATTGTCAGCTGAAAGTGGCTGTATTGCTTTGAGTTTTGGTATTGAGAGCATCACACAGGAAAGCTTGGAATACATGAACAAATCCTGGGCAAGAGTGGATGAATACAGTGGCTTAATCAATAATATACAAAAGCATGGGATTGATGTTTCCACCGAGATGGTTGTTGGTGCCGATGGCGACACATTGGAATCCATAGCGAAGACCGCAGATTTCATTAAGAGAAATAAAATTGTCGTGCCGCGGTTCTATATTCTGACACCTATACCGGGAACCGTTTTCTACGATGAGCTGAAGGCACAAGACCGCATTTACAAAGAAGATATATATGATTACAACGGTACTGAGGCGGTGCATATACCCAAAAATATGACACCGGAAGAACTGACGGCGGCATACTGGAAATTGTATAATGAAGTTTTTTCTTATCATTCCATATTGAGCCGAACTATTTTTAGGAAGGACTTTTTTACAGGAGTCAACAAGTATTTGTTTTATCTGGGAGTTAATCTATATTATCGGCATCAAATCAAAAATAAAATAACGCCAAATATCATTTAAATGCTTAACATAATAATTTTGTTTTTCGACATAGTGGATTGATAAACTAAAAATTTGCATGTTACATGATGGAGATAAGAAGGATATTATGAATGATATCAATAGAATAAAAAGAATTCATGAAGCAGTCATTGAACTGAAAAAGGTTGCCAATCAACAAAATGATGATAATCCAATCAATGAGAGTATCAGGCAACTAGCTGAAAAACTGGATACTCTACTGAAGGATCTTGTCGGTACATTTTTGGATTTCAGAGAAATAAGCGATTCCTTGTATGATGGAATGTACATTTCCGACGGCAGTGGTAGAACCCTTTTTATCAACGAGGCTTACACAAGGATAACCGGGATAGAAAAAGAGCAGGTCATCGGAAGGACTGTTGAAGAAATCTCCAGGGAAGGCAAGCTATACAAAGGAGCGGTTACCACAGAAGTTCTCAAAAAGAAAGAAAGAATCAGTTCTATAGGTAAAAGTCTGGTCAACAACAAAGAACATTTGGTAACAGGAACACCAATTTTTGATGATTCAGGGAATGTAAGGTTGGTTGTCATAAACAATAGAGATATCAGCGAGCTGAAAGAGCTGGAATCAAAGATGATGAAAATGCAAACCAATCAGATTTTAGCCAATGAAGAGATTAAATTCTTGAGAAAACAACTCTCCAGCAAGGCTATAACCAGCATTGACAAAAGCATGGTGTCGATTATGGAACTGATTGATACGATTGCACCGACAGATGTCACTGTTTTAATAACAGGGGAGTCAGGAACTGGTAAAGAGGTTATCGCTGACGAAATTTATTTTAGAAGCAGAAGAAATCAAAAGCCTTTCATAAAGATCAATTGTGCTGCAATCCCTGCAGAACTTTTGGAATCTGAACTCTTCGGTTATGAAAAAGGAGCATTTACCGATGCAAAGAAATCAGGAAAGATCGGGATGTTTGAGTTGGCAAACCAAGGGACAATTTTGCTGGATGAAATTGGAGATATGCCTATCAAGCTGCAAACCAAATTATTGCGGGTGCTGCAGGATAAGGAAATAGTAAGATTGGGCGGAGAAGCCCCAATAAAGCTTGATATCAGACTAATAGCATCGACTAATAAGGACTTGCAGACCGAGATGCTTGAAGGAAGATTCAGGGATGATTTATTCTATAGGTTGAATGTTGTTCCAATCCATATAAGACCACTTAGAGAAAGAATTGATGATATTGAAAGTCTAACAGAAGAGTTTATTGATAAGTACAATAAGAAATATGGGAAAATGGTAAAACTCGAAACCACTTCATACGAGATACTAAAGGAATACAAATGGCCTGGCAATATCAGAGAATTGGAAAATCTAATTGAAAGAATGGTGGTTATCAACAGAGATGGTGTGATTAAACATGACAACATACTCAATATACTATACGCAGACGAAGCATATAAAAATGGTCCAAAGACTGATATGATGCTAAAAAATGCTGTTGAAAATCTGGAAAGAGAGATTATAATGGCAGCTATCAATAATTACAAATCTGTCAATAAGGCAGCTAAAAAACTAGGTTTGAGTCAACCGGCCTTGTGGAAAAAATGTAAAAAACTAGATATAAAAACCGAATAGATATATAACAAAAACTATAAACTGCTATAACATATGTTATAGCAGTTTTGCATTGAAATTTGAACCAGCAAAGAGATAACTTGATACTTACAGATAAACAACTATAACTAAAGCTATAACAACGTTAAAAAAATCACAAAATATTAACTTCAGAACCCTTGAACTCGTTAAAATCAGCCATTTAATATTAATAGATTTTTTTCATAAATTGGCATAGATATTGCTAATAACTTATAATAACAAAATTATGGAGGTTAAAATGGATAAAAGAATCATAACTGTGGCACCAACAGGCGCATGGCCAACAAAAGCGAATAATCCCAATGTGCCTATGACACCAAAAGAAATTGCCGAAGATGTTTACCAGTCATATATGGCAGGAGCGGCTATAGCTCATTTGCATATGAGAGATGCTGAAGGAAAAGGAACAATGAGCAAAGATCTCTTTTCGGAAACTGTTACCTTAATCAAGGAAAAATGTGATATCGTCATCAACCTGACAACATCAGGAGATTTGAATGCAACGGATGAAACGAGACAGGAGCATTTAAAATTAATCAAGCCTGAGCTTGCGTCCTACGATTGCGGATCCATGAATTGGATGCACAGCGGGTTATTTATCAATCATCCCAAATTTTTAGAGGCTCTAGCGGTGACAATGCGCGAAAATGGGGTTAAACCTGAAATTGAAATATTCGACGCGGGAATGGTCTATAATGCCCTTTACTATCAGAAGATGGGATTTCTTCAGGGACCTCTTCATTATCAATTTGTATTAGGTGCCGCAGGTGGAACTGCTGCCACAGTAGAAAACCTCGTTTACTTGAAGAATCTAATTCCTGAAGGATCAACCTGGTCAGCTTTTGGTATAGGTAAGGGACATGTTCCTATTATGTTGGCTGCCTTGGCATTGGGTGGACATGTGAGGGTTGGAATGGAAGATAATGTTTTATTTAGTCCTAATGTATTGGCAGACTCTAATGCACAATTTGTTGTACGGGCAGCGAATCTGATACGCGAGTCAGGATTTGAGGTGGCTAGCCCTGATGATGCTAGAAGTATACTTGGACTGAAAGGAGTTAATTGACATGATTGAGAAAATAGCTGTGTTGGGAGCAGGAACCATGGGGCATGGCATAGCAGAGACATTTGCCATGAACGGTTTTCAGGTTAATTTGTTCGAAACCCATGATCAAACCAGAAATTCGGTTAAAGAGGTTATTGAATCAGAACTTTTGTTTTTAGCTGAAAACGACTATATTGAAAGCAAAGACATTGAAGGCATCTTGAAGAATATAACCGTCTATAAGGACCTTAAAGAAAGTGTCGAGGATGTAGACTATGTGATAGAAGCTGTTCCTGAAAAAATTGAGTTGAAACAAAAAATATTCAAGGAATTAGATGGATACTGCAAAACGGAAACAATTTTTGCATCCAACACATCTAGCCTTGCATTAAACGAGATGTTGGAGGCTGTCAGCGACAGCAGAAAAGAAAGAATGATGGTATGTCATTGGTATAATCCCGCTCATTTGATGCCAATTGCAGAGCTATCATATTTCGGAAACATGCCTGAAGCCATATATAAGGAGGTGGAGAGAATATATTTAAAATCAGGCAAACAAGTTGTCAAAGTTCTAAAGGATGTTCCAGGACTTGTCGCTAACAGAATACAACAAGGAGTTGCCAGGGAAGTATTTTCGTTGATAGAGATGGGAATCGCGTCACCTGAGGATATTGACAAGGCATTGAAATTTGGGCCTGGGTTCAGATATGCTACTACTGGACAACTTGAAGTGGCGGATATGGGAGGACTGGACATATGGTGTACAGTCGGGGACAATCTGCTAAGTGTTATGGATAACAGAAAAGAAGCAAACCCGATTCTAAGACAAAAAGTTGCTGAGGGAAAGCTCGGATTGAAAACAAATGAAGGATTCTTTGAATACCCTAAAGATAAGTTGAATGACATCAAGAATGATTTTAACAGAAGGCTGTTGATTCAATTAAAAACATCACAAAAATATGTTTAAGTAGAGGAGATAAAAATGTCAACTAATAAGAGTTTAATTAATAATTCCCAAGACTTGGATCAAGGTTCCGTTTTTTGGAGATTTAGTAAAAGATTTCAATTTGCAGCTGAGAATATTATTCCAGACCCACTGGTATTTTGTTTAATTCTTACTATTATTATTTTTGTTGCAGGTGTAATTTTTACTGGAACAGGAATAATTGGCATGCTGAATGCATGGTTTAATGGAATATGGTCTCAAATCGCATTTGCATTCCAAATGTCATTTATGGTAGTAACTTGCTCGGTGACTGCAAGATCGAAGCAGGTAAAAAATGGCTTGACCAAATTAGCTAGGTTGGTAAAAACACCTATGGCAGCTATCATATTGCTCATGATATTTGGCTACATCTCAAGCTTTATGAACTGGGCTTTTGGTACGATAGCGACACCTGTATTGGCCATGCAGATGACCAAGAACATCAGAGGATTACATTTTCCTATGTTGATAGCAGCCGGTTATTCAACAATGATCCTGGGTCAATGTCTGGGGCCAAGCGCATCGGTGTACGCTTTGATAGCTGGATCTGAGCATTTTCTGGTGGATAAGATTGGTGTCTTGACTCAAGACGTATCAGTCTATAATCCAATGAACACAGCTTTGTTTTTCTTCCTTGCTATAAGCACTATCATTTTGACTATCAAGACAATGCCACCAAAGCATGAAGTAGTTGAATTCCATGGTTTGGATGATATCGAGGAAACTGTGGTTGAAGCACCTAAAGGCAAAACAACATTTGCCGATAGAATGAATAACAGTAGAATCATCATGTATCTCATTGGTGCTGCGGGTCTTGTCAATATCGGATATACAATTTCTCAAAAAGGACTACTTGGCTCTTTAAGTCTGAATTTTGTAATATTCATTTTTCTGACAGTTAATTTTTTCCTATACAATGCACCCTCGGAATTCATCGCTTCTTATAGAAGAAATATGGGGTTGGCTACTGACGTGATGATACAATTCCCGTTTTATGGTGGTATACAAGGAATGATGTCAACATCAGGTCTAGGTCAAATAATCGTTGGGGGTTTTACATCTGTTGCAACTGCGTATACATTACCACTTTTCTCATACTGGTCAGCGTCAATTGTTAATCTATTCATACCATCCCAAGGTGGCCAATGGATTATCCAAGGTCCTATATTAGTAGATGCCGCGATAGAGCTGAATGCCAATATTCCACATGTGATCAACGCATTTGTTTATGGAGATGAGGCAACCAACTTGTTACAGCCGCTTTATGTCATACCTGCATTGGCTATAGTCAGAATGAAGCTTAAGGATGTATGGGGCTACATGGCGTTTATATGGTTGTTCTGGTTTGTTTTTACCACAATTGGACTTCTGGTACTTCCTACATTCCTATAAAAATCATTAAATAATACCAATAAATTATCTCCTAAAAGGCCGAAGTCATATAAGACTGCGGTCTTTTTGCATTCATTGGTCTATCGTGATAGAATGCTATCTGAGTTATACTTTCAATGTTGAAAAAATAATCAAATATTAATAAAAAAAATAGTGCAATTTTTTCTAAAAGTATTATAATGATAACGGCATTCATAATAAATGAAAATCATATGCTGAAAGAGGAGGACAAATGAATTTAAGAGATTATCTGACCCCGGGAGAATGGACCAGATTTAGAGAGTTTTCTGTTGATAAGGAAACACCTTTTCTCATGATTGATTTAAGGAAAGTTAAAAAGAATTATATTGATTTCAAGAGAAATTTTGAGCAGGCTGATATGTATTATGCTGTTAAGGCAAGTCCGTCAGTCGAGGTTTTGTCAGTATTGGATGAACAGGGCTCATGCTTTGACATAGCATCAGTCTACGAATTAGACCGATTGTTGGGTCTTGGCGTTCATCCGGATAGAATCAGCTATGGCAATACAATAAAAAAAATAAAAGAGATAAGCTATGCTTACAGTAAAGGGGTAAGACTTTTCGCAACAGACAGCGAGGCTGATCTTGAAAATATAATCAAATATGCACCGGGATCCAAAATATACGTCCGATTACTTGTGGAAGGCGCTACTTCAGCTGACTGGCCACTTGCGAGAAAATTTGGATGCAGTATGGAAGAGGTAAAGAGATTGATTTCCCTTGCTAAATCGCAGGGTATTGATATTTATGGTGTTTCTTTCCATGTTGGGTCTCAGCAGAGAAATATCCTTGTATGGCAATACGCACTGATGAAGGTCTGGGATATTTTTGAATGGGCTTTGGACCATGAAGGTGTTGAGCTGGAGATGATCAATATGGGTGGTGGATTTCCATCGGATTATTTTCATCTGACAGAAGACATGGAGGTCTACGCAGAACATATCAATAGGTTTCTTGACGAATATTTTGGCGATAAGATGCCAAGAATCATCATTGAACCGGGCAGATCTCTGGCAGGGAACACAGGTGTATTGGTGACTGAGATTGTTTTAATATCCCAGAAAAATCAGTTTGAGCCCTACCAATGGCTATACCAGGATGCAGGCATGTTTAACGGCTTGATAGAAACCATGGGCGAGGCAATTAAATATCCGATTTACACGGAAAAGAAAGGTGAAAAGGGTGAGTATATCCTCGCAGGACCTACCTGCGACAGCATGGACATACTATACCAGGATTTCAAGTATGAATTCCCACTAAACCTTGAAATAGGAGACAGATTGTATTGGCTGTCAACAGGAGCTTACACCAGCAGCTACTGTTCTGTGGAATTCAACGGGTTCCCACCCATGAAAACATATTTTATCGATTAAAGTAAAAATCGTTGATTAATCTCAGACACCGAGCCATGGTTGAAATGGTCGGTGTCTTTTAGCCTTGACTTATAAAAACAGATAAAGTAAAATAACTTGTACGAACAATTGTTCTAAATGCTGTTGATATCAAACAGACTATATTTGAGGATGAGTATGAATAAGTTTAAAGTAGTTTCAGAATACAAGCTGACAGGCGACCAGCCTGAAGCTGTTAAAAAATTGGCTAAAGGAATAGATGACAGGAATAAATATCAGACGTTGCTTGGCGTTACTGGCTCAGGAAAAACATTCACAATGGCTAACATAATTGAGAAAGTTCAGAAACCAACTCTTGTGATGGCACATAATAAAACGTTGGCGGCTCAGCTATGCTCCGAGTTCAAAGAGTTTTTTCCAGAGAATGCCGTGGAGTTTTTTGTGAGCTATTATGACTATTATCAACCCGAGGCATATGTTCCGTCCTCCGACACTTATATTGAGAAGGATTCATCAATAAATGACGAAATTGACAAATTAAGGCATTCTGCAACTGCTGCTTTATCTGAGAGGCGAGACGTCATCATAGTAGCCTCTGTTTCTTGTATTTATGGACTTGGAAGCCCGGTTGATTATGAAAATCTGGTAATATCACTCAGACCGGGAATGATCAAGGATAGGGATGAGATCATAGGAAAACTAATCGACATACAATACAAAAGAAATGATATAAGCTTTACCAGGGGTACTTTCAGAGTAAGAGGCGATGTGCTGGAGGTATTTCCGGCTTCTTCATCAGAGCAGGCTATCCGTATAGAGTTTTTTGGTGACGAAATAGAACGGATAACTGAGGTTAACGCTATCACAGGTGAAATAGTGGGTAGAAGAAAGCACGTAGCCATATACCCCGCTTCACATTATGCAACAACAGATGAGAATATTCAACGAGCCGTCGAGAGTATCAGTGTGGAGCTGGAGCAACGACTGGACGAGCTCAGAAGAGAAAATAAACTGGTCGAAGCCCAAAGACTCGAACAGCGAACTAAATACGACCTGGAAATGTTAAGAGAAATGGGGTTTTGCTCCGGCATAGAAAACTACTCAAGGCATATCAATAATCTATCGCCCGGAACAAGACCATACACGCTGATGGATTATTTTCCTGAGGATTTCCTGTTGATTATGGACGAGTCTCATGTTTCGGTGCCACAAGTGCGTGGTATGTATAACGGTGACAGGTCAAGAAAGCAGACATTGGTTGATTTTGGTTTCAGATTGCCCTCAGCTCTTGACAATAGACCATTGAAATTTGAAGAATTCGAGCAAAAATTCAATAATGTGGTTTTTGTAAGCGCAACCCCGGGACCTTATGAATATGAGCATTCTACAGTTGTTGCGGAACAGATAATCAGGCCGACCGGATTGATAGATCCTGAGATTACCATTAGACCCGTGGAAGGTCAGATCGATGATCTCATAAAAGAAATAAGACAGGTAGTTCTCAAAAATCAAAGGGTTCTTGTAACCACTTTGACGAAGAGAATGGCTGAGGATCTTTCTTTCTATTTTAAGGATATAGGCATCAGTGTCAGGTATCTGCACTCTGATATTGACACCTTGGAAAGAATTGAGATTATCAGGGATTTTAGAGTAGGGAAATTCGATGTCTTGATTGGAATCAATCTATTGCGGGAAGGACTTGACCTACCGGAGGTTTCATTGGTTGCCATATTGGATGCCGATAAGGAAGGATTCCTCAGGTCGGAGACAGCGCTTATACAAACAGTTGGGAGAGCAGCCAGAAATATCGACGGGCATGTTATAATGTATGCGGATAGAATCACCAATTCCATGCAAAAAGCCATATCAGAAACCAATAGAAGACGGCAGATACAGACGGCTTATAACATTGAACATAATATCACACCTCAATCGATTATAAAAAGCATCAGACAAATCATAGAAGCTACAATTGTTGCGGAAGAAGATCTCCAATATAGCATAAAAGGCAAAAATATAGAAATTCACACCGAAAAAGACATGCTTAAGCTACTATCTGCTTTGAACGATGAAATGATGGAAGCGGCGAGAAATCTGGAGTTTGAAAAAGCAGCTACCATCAGGGATGAAATAAAGAAACTAAAAAAAATCAGCAGCATGTTTGTTTAGAGAGGTATAAATGGAAAATAAAATTTTCATAAAAGGTGCAAAAGAGCATAATTTAAAAAATATAGATGTGGAATTGCCAAGAAATAAATTTATTGTATTTACAGGGTTAAGCGGATCGGGGAAATCATCACTGGCTTTTGATACCATTTACGCTGAGGGTCAGAGAAAGTATGTTGAGAGTCTATCATCCTATGCGAGACAATTCCTGGGGCAGATGGAGAAACCTGATGTGGAGTATATCGAAGGACTGTCTCCTGCCATATCCATTGACCAGAAGACCACAAACAGAAATCCAAGATCCACAGTTGGAACGGTGACTGAGATTCATGATTATTTAAGATTGCTATATGCAAGAATTGGGATACCACATTGTCCGGAGTGCGGAAGAGAGGTCACTTCACAGACCATTGACCAGATTGTTGACATTATTTGCGAGTTCCCAGAAAACACAAGAATCCAGATTATGGCACCGGTTGTAAGAGGGCAAAAAGGAACCCATGCCAAATTACTGACGGGGATGAAAAAGGAAGGATACGTCCGAGTTCGAGTGAACGGTGAGATGCATGAGCTTGAGGAAAATATCATCCTTGATAAAAATGTCAAACACAATATTGAGATAGTCGTTGACAGAATCATTGTAAAGGATGGTATCAGCAAAAGAGTCACTGATTCAGTGGAGAAAGCCCTGGACTTGGCTAATGGACTTGTTTTAGTCAATAGTGCTGATGGAGAAGACTTGATTCTAAGTACTGAGTTTTCCTGCACACATTGCGGGATAAGTCTGGGGGAGATTTCACCCAGGGTGTTTTCATTCAACAATCCTTTCGGCATGTGCAAGGAATGCAATGGCTTGGGAGTAAACAAAGAGATTGACGTGGACCTGGTTATTCCCAATTGGGATATGTCTATCCCTGAACGAGCGGTGTCACCCTTTGGAACCGATGAGTTTGGATACTATTTCCAGATTTTCAAAGCGATAGCAGATCACCACAAATTTGACATCAACAAGCCGGTGAAAGATGCACCTGAAGAATTTATCAATGAAATATTGTATGGAACAAACGGCAGAAAAGTAAAAATAGATTTCGAAAGCAAATACAACGGACAAAGATCCTTGCACAAGGAATTTGAAGGCGTGGTAAACAACCTGCAGAGAAGGTATCTTGAAACCAATTCACCACCAATCCGATTGTGGATCGAGAGCTTTATGAGCGAGACACCATGTCATGCATGTGGTGGAGCGAGACTAAATCCTACAGCACTCGCCGTTACAATCGACAATCACAATATTTTTCATTTGTCATCTATGCCTGTCGATAGAATATTGAATTTCTTTCAACTTTTACATCTAGACGAAAGAAAGAAATTCATTTCCCATCAGATACTAAAAGAAATTAACGCAAGGATTGAGTTCCTTATGAATGTGGGGTTGGATTATCTTACATTGGCGAGAAACGCCAGCACTCTTTCAGGTGGCGAATCACAAAGAATCAGACTTGCTACACAGATTGGTTCCAGTCTGGTGGGTGTTTTGTATGTTTTGGACGAGCCAAGCATAGGACTCCATCAGAAAGATAACGCCAGACTGATTAAAACCCTTAGAGATTTGACAGATTTGGGAAATACGTTGATTGTAGTAGAGCATGATGAGGAAACAATCTATTCTGCAGATCATATACTGGACATTGGACCCGGTGCAGGCATCCACGGTGGTGAAGTAGTCGCACAAGGAACTGTTGAGGACATTATAAACAGCAGAGAATCCATCACCGGCAAATATTTGACAGGTGAGCTGAAGATTGAAATACCCCGATCGAGAAGAAAAGGCAATGGGAATGTGATACGCATTTTAGGAGCAAAAGAGAATAATCTGAAAAACATCGATGTCGATATACCCATTGGTATTTTAACCTGTGTCACAGGTGTTTCCGGGTCTGGCAAGAGTTCATTGATCAATGAGATACTGTTTAAAGGTGTTCATAGAAAATTTCACAAGACCAGAATACCGCCCGGCAATCATAAAGATATTTTGGGGGTTGAGTATTTAGACAAAATTATAAACATAGACCAATCGCCTATCGGCAGAACCCCAAGATCAAACCCTGCAACGTATACAAAGGTTTTTGACCAAATAAGAGATCTTTTTGCCATGACCAATGAGGCCAAGGCGAGAGGCTATAAAAAAGGCAGGTTTTCATTCAATGTCAAGGGTGGAAGGTGCGAAGCCTGCAAAGGAGACGGCATCGTCAGAATCGAGATGCATTTTTTACCGGACGTCTATGTTCCGTGCGAGGTATGCAAAGGCAAGCGCTATAATAGAGAAACACTGGAAGTGAAATATAAGAACATGAACATCCATGATGTGCTGGATATGACTATTGAGGAGTCTTTGGATTTCTTTGAAAACATTCCGAGTATATATAACAAACTCAAGACCATGTTCGATGTTGGATTAGGCTATATCAAACTAGGCCAGCCCTCCACCCAGCTATCGGGAGGAGAGGCTCAAAGAATCAAGCTTTCATCTGAATTGAGCAAAAGAAGCACAGGAAAAACACTTTATATACTGGATGAACCAACAACAGGATTGCACATGGCGGATGTTCATAAGCTTGTTATGGTCCTGAATGAATTGGTTGAAGGAGGCAATACGGTCGTTGTAATTGAGCATAACCTTGATGTGATTAAAACAGCCGATTATCTGATTGACTTGGGACCCGGAGGAGGCGATAAGGGCGGAAGTGTAATTGCTAGCGGCACTCCCGAGGAATTGGTGAAAATAGAGCATTCCTTTACTGGTAACTATTTAAAAAAGATGATTTCCGGTTGAATAAATTTCCCTTGCATTGTATAATCAACATTAATCAGTTGTAGCGTGCTGAAGTGATTTTTGATTTTTTGTGAATAAAATTAAAGGATGGAATGCATGATAAACATTGATGAAAACATCATCGACATAATACCTGTGGGGATTATAAAAGGGCAATTTGAATTTGACAAATATGAAACAGCAGACGATTTCAAGATATTTTATGCCAATCAATATATGGAGTCCCTTTCAGGCTTCAAGAAGTTTGAAATAGAAGGAAAAATGTTGAAGGAGCTGTACCCTGACAATACCGGTTCAATGGATGACTGGATCAAGATCATAAGAGACGCCGTCAAAGAGAAAGAACACAGGCATTTAAATCAGTACGTTGATATATTCAACAAGCATCTTGGAATGGATATCGTCGGACAAGAAGATGGTAGCTTTTATCTGATTTTAAATGACAATACTGAAAGATTGCAGCATAGAAAAGCAATCATGGAAAAAGAGAGCGAGATAGATTATGTCAATTCTGAGCTTAGAAAAAAAGCCAACATGGATATAATGACATCAACCTACAATTATCAATTCATACTAAAACTATTGAAAGAAGAGATTGATTCTGCAAAAATCCAAAACTCAAAGCTATCAGTAGCATTATTGGATATTGATGACTTTACCATTATCAACAGGAAATATGGAACTGATATTGGAAACACAGTCTTGATTGAGAC
>JAUYTY010000153.1 GCA_030694905.1 Eubacteriales bacterium
TTAATCTTTCCGATGGATCGGTCACCAGAAGAAAATTGGACGATAAAGACTATCTTAAAAAATACCTGGGAGGGCGAGGAATTGCCACCCATATGTTTCTGACCGAATTCGACCCGTTGATGGATCCCTATGCGGAGGAAGCCCCCTTGTTTTTCGCTCCGGGTGTAATGACCGGAACCAACACACCTTGTTCGGGCAGAACCTCGGTGATCTTCAAGAGCCCTGCAACCAATCGGTTTTTCAAGACAAACGTTGGCGGTCATTTTGGCGCACAGATGAAGTTTGCCGGCTATGACCTTCTGATTGTTAAAGGCAGGGCAAAGAGTCCTGTTTATCTATATATCCACAATGATGAGGTATCACTGCGCAGCGCGGAACACATATGGGGAAAAGACGTAAGAGAAAGCAATCGCCTGGTAAGGGATGAGCTTGATGATACAGAGGTTCAATTGGCTTGCATAGGTCCTGCAGGTGAGAATCAGGTGGTGTTCGCGTCTATACAGACATCTATCTACAATGCGGCAGGTCGCGGTGGCGGTGGTGCCCTAATGGGGCAGAAAAACCTAAAAGCCATTGCTGTCAGAGGGACTAAGGGAGTCGGTATCACCAACAAGGAACATTATCTAAAAACCCTAAACCATATCAATGAAAAGAAAGACGCAGCGCCTGGTGTACAACCTTTATCGGATTATGGCACGAGCATCGGTGTTGAATCAACCAATGCTATTGGCGCTTTTCCTGTGAAGAATTTTCAACAAGGCAGCATAGAAGGTGTGGAGAAACTGACAGGAACATATCTTGTGGAAGCAGGCTACCTGAAACGAAAGATCTCTTGCTTTTCATGTCCTGTGGCCTGTCATCGCTATGTGACTGTCGACAACGGTCCACATAAGGGCACCTATACAGGAGGTCCGGAATACGAGACACTATCAGCTCTTGGCGGTGGATGCCTTGTAACGGATACGGATGCGATCATCAAGGCCAATGAGCTTTGCAATATTCTTGGGATGGATACCATCTCAACAGGTAACAGCATCCAATGGCTGATGGAATGCAATCAGAGATCGGTTATAACCAGTGAAGATATCGGCGGGCTTGATTTAAGCTGGGGAAATAGCGACACGGTTATTGAGCTTGTCAGACGGATCGCGTACAGAGATGGAATCGGCGATCTGCTGGCAAATGGTCTTTTGAAGGCTGCTGAAATGACTGGTAAGGATTCTTATAAATGGGCGATCCAAGCAAGAGGCCTTGAGCAGTCCAGGGTGGAAACCCGCTCCGCATTTGGCTATGCGTTGGCATTCGCTATCAATTCTAGAGGTCCGGATCACTTGAATACCGAGTGTCTGGCTGAGTTTGGCGGCGATAAGGGAGCGATTCGTGTCATTGAATCCATTACAGGAGACAAAAAATATGCCTATCCTCATACGACAGACAAGCGCGCTGAGATTGTCAGATGGCATGAGGATATTTACGGCGCCAGTGATGCTATGGGCTTGTGCGCATTCACCACAACAGCCCAGTTCTGGATAGATGATCAGGATTTGGCGGACTTGTATTTTGCAGGCACCGGGATAGAGATAACAGCCTCTGAAGTGATGGAAGCCGGGCGTCGTATCATTACAATGGAAAGACTATTCAATGGCATGCTGGGACATACCCGAGAGCACGATGTCCTTCCATACAGGCTGATGAACGAGAAACAAATGGACGCTATGCATGGGCAACCAATCAATTCAGCTGAAATACTGGACTTGATGAAGGATGAGTATTATCGCCTACATGAGTGGGATGCTACGAAAGGATGGCCGACTAAAGCCGTGTTGAAGCAGTTGGACATGGAAGATCTCAACTCAATTTGTGATGGGCGTATTGATCTGGAGGAGGTGAGGAACGCATGAAAACATTCCTCATAGATCCTCAAAAATGCACGGGTTGCCATTTATGCGAAATGACTTGCGCTTTGAAGCATCATGATGTTTTCTCCTTGGAAATCGGCAACATAAAGATAGAGTCAGATGAAGACAGGGGATTTCACGTTCCTACCAAGTGCATGCAGTGCGAGGTGGCTTATTGCATGAAGTCTTGTGTCGCATCCGCTCTCTATAGAGATGAAGTGACTGGCGCGATGTTGGTCGACCGAAGCAAATGCATCGGTTGCAAGGCCTGCATCATGGCATGTCCTTTTGGCAGTATAACTTGGGTGACGACAGAAAAAGGATCGGAAATCCATATCTGCAATTTATGTGATGGGGATCCCGAATGTGTGAAGGTATGCCGAGACCATGCCATATCCTACGTTGATCAGGAAAAAATAAACCGTGACAAGCGTCAGGAGACCCGTTATCGTTTGACAGAGGAATCGAGCAATTCCTGATAAAATTGAGGTGAAAATATGGCAAAGGTAAAATTCATGCCGCCATTGAGCCAAAAAACCACAAAAGAATCTTTTGAGATTGAAGCGGATACATTACTGGAACTGTGTCTTCTTTTGATGGAGAAGTTCAGGCTGCCTGGCACCTTGTTTTTTAGCGCAGGTGGGGAACTCTCCAAGGATATTGTCATACTGGTAAACCGACGGAATGCCCATACACTCAAAGGGCTGGAGACAGATTTGAATCAAGCGACTGAGGTATTAGTGATGCGGTATTTTGTGGGAGGTTAACGTATGGGTAGAGAAAAATACGTGTTTATCAATAAAACATTATGCACAGGATGCGGAGACTGCACGCTGGCCTGCTCTTTCGAAAAGGAGGGCTTGTTCCAGCCGGTCAAATCGCGTATACATATTGTGGAAGGGGATCTAGCGGGATTCACGCCACAGATCTGCAGGAACTGTGAAGATGCTCCCTGCCTGGATGCCTGCCCTGCCGGTGCAATACTAAGAAGAGAGGGAAGCGGATCTATCTATTTGGATGAGGCTAAATGTGTGGAATGCAACATGTGTATCATGGTCTGCCCCTTCAACGCTATTTCCAGGGGTGATGGAACAAATCTGAAATGCGATACCTGCGATGGTGAGACGCCTTGCGTCAAATCATGCAAATTGGGCGCAATTGTCCTAGTGGATCCTGACAGGGATTCTAAGCAAAAACGTCGAAAAATGCTGAAAATGTTGTGGCAGGAGTAAGGAGACGAGTATCATGAGAATAGTAATTATTGGAAGCAGCGCAGCCTCGAAAAGCGCAGTGGAGACATTGCAGCGAAGCGGTGTCGATGATATAGATCTGATCATTATTACCAAGGATAAAACCCCGTATTATTCACGGGTTATTCTCCCTAACTATCTGGCAGGCTATTTGACAGAAGAGGAACTGATCTTTTACAGGATCCAGTCATCGAAGGGAAAGACCCCTGAGATCATACATGGTGTTGTAACCGGGGTGGTACCAACGGATAAGAAGGTCTTATTGGCTGATGGCAGACAGATCGGTTACGACAGACTGCTTATTTGTTCCGGTGCTTCTCCATCTGTAATGTTACCCGAAAGAAGTCCGGGAGAGACAATCAGGGGTGTGTGTCATTTTAGAAATATCGAGGACATTTATCAGATCAGTGATTTGCTGCAGGATACAAAGGACTGTGTTGTTGCAGGGGGTGGACTGATTGGGCTGAAAGGGGCTGTTGCTTTAAACCATCTGGGCAAGCATGTCACGGTTGTTCATCGATCTTCCCAGCTTCTGTCAACATTTATGGATAGACAGGGCAGTGATATGGTTTACAGGATACTGAACAATCAAGGAATAGATTTTATTCTTAGCGATACAATCGAAGGCTATGAAACAAAAGAGGAAAGGCTTAGCGGCATTGCCCTCAAGAGTGGCAATAAGCTTGATGCGCAACTGGCGGTATGGGCCGCCGGCGTGAGCCCGAACACTGATTTCCTGAAAAACTCAGGCATTGAGATTGATAATGGCATTTGCATCGATGATTATATGGAAACAAATATTGAAGGGATTTTTGCGGCCGGTGATGTGACCCGTGCAAAGAATCTGTTGACAGATGAGCCTGATACCATCACCCTGTGGACGGATGCCACATTGCAGGGGAAAGTGGCGGCATGGAATGTGCTGGGTGTGAAAAAACGCTATATAGGCGGCTTGACTATGAATTCAGTGGTTTTTGACGGTGTTCCGTTTATCTCCATGGGGATAATCCGGGATGCTGATATTATAAACGATCAGGTCTTTACTTTCTTTGAACAAGAGAGGTCTGTCTATCGGAAGATTGTCTTGAGGGATGATCGGATTATAGGTGCGGTATTCGCAGGGGATATCCGTTATGCCGGAATGGTCAACTGGGATTTGAAAAGCAAGAGAAAGATTAAGAATGGGAAACGTTATGTCAGTTTGTCAGGATTGGAAGATGTGTTTCGGGAACACCATGCCGAATTGATGTCACAACATGACTTGACTGATGCAAATAAGGAGGATTGAGGGTATGGCAAATAGGATTAAGCAACAAATGACAGACAAGAAAAGCGTTTTAGGACCTTTTATGAAGCTTCCAAGTGCGGCAGTGGTTGAGATAGCAGGATTGGCGGGATTTGACTTTGTCATCATAGATTGCGAGCATGGGCCATTGGATATGCTGGCAGCGGAAGACATGGTGAGAGCCGCTAAGTTATGCGGCATATCTCCGGTTATCCGCGTATCTGCCAACGATGAGGGCATGATTTCCAGAGCCCTTGATATAGGGGCTGACGCTGTCCAGGTGCCGCAGATATCAACTAAACAAGATGCTGAGAAGGTGGTGCGCGCCGCAAAGTTTTCACCGATGGGAGAAAGAGGCGTGTGTCGTTTTGTGAGGGCTGCTGAGTATTCAGCCATGGACCGGCAGGTATATTTCAAAAAGGCCAATGAAGATACAATGACCATTATTCATGTCGAGGGATATGAGGGTGTCAAAAATATTGATGAGATTTTGGAAGTTGAAGGCATTGACGTAATTTTCCTAGGGCCTTATGATTTGTCCCAGTCTTTGGGTATTCCGGGCCAAGTGGATAACCCAAGGGTTATCGCTCTTATGGAGGAAGTCATTGAAAAGGCAAAAAGAA
The DNA here is from genome assembly GCA_030694905.1 of Eubacteriales bacterium. Lineage (GTDB taxonomy): Bacteria > Bacillota > Clostridia > Tissierellales > Dethiosulfatibacteraceae > 38-11. The sequence continues at coordinate 5,057 of JAUYTY010000153.1, forward strand.
AGAATAAGTTTATCGGAACCTTTGCGGATACAGTGGAAAATGGAAAGAAATGGCTCAATACAGGCGTCCAATATTTGTCATATTCTGTCGACGTCGGTATTTTGATGGATGCGTTTAAAAAGGTTGTGGAGGACATCAGATGAAAAACTATTTAAATAAGCAATCTATGGCTTTGCAGCAGGGTGCTATTCGTGCGATGTTTGACAAGGCCGCAGGTATGTCGGATGTCATTAATCTTGGAATTGGTGAACCCGACATGACCACACCAACTGTAATCATTGAGGCAGGCATGAAAGCACTGATGGATGGCCATACCCACTATACCCCCAATGCGGGAATCCTGGAGTTGCGGGAATCGGTGGCTGGGGATCTGAACAAGAGAGGCCTGAAATATGATCCACGTACGGAGATTATGATGACAACCGGCGGCATGGGTGGATTGGTACTTTCCCTAATGGTGATGCTCGAACCGGGTGACGAGGTGCTGATACAAGACCCGCAATGGCTGAACTATTTTGCGCAGGTCAAATTCTTCGGGGGTATTCCTGTTCCGGTACCTGTCAAGGAAGAGAATGGTTTTGCCATCACCGCAGAGGCTATCGAAGCAAGAATAACAGACAGGACAAAGGTGCTGATGCTGAACTCTCCCAACAACCCTACCGGTGCTGTGTTGGATCTGGATGAGCTGAAGCGTATCGCTGAGGTGGTCAGGCGCCATGATCTGATAGTTTTGTCGGATGAGGTCTATAGCACAATCGTGTATGATGATACCAGGCATATCTCTATAGCGACTCTGGAAGGCATGAGAGACAGGACTGTTGTGATCAATAGCTTTTCCAAATCATATGCGATGACAGGCTGGCGGATTGGATACGCTGCAGGAAATCAGCAAATAATCGATAAAATGATACGACTCCAGGAAAATGTTGTTGCCTGTGTCAATAGCGGTGCTCAGTACGCGGCGATTGAAGCATTGAAACGACCTGAGTTGGCTTCAGAGATGACTGAACTGTATAGGAAACGACGCAATCTGGTTGTCGATGGGTTGCAATCAATAAACGGTATATCCTGCTTGAAGCCAAAAGGAAGCTTTTACGTGTTTGCAGGCATATCGGGAATAGGGGTGGACGACGTAACCTTTGCCAATGAGCTACTTGAGCAACAACACGCTGTCGTCATACCGGGATCGGCATTCGGCGAGCATGGGAAGAGCTTTGTGCGAATCTGTTATGCCAACTCTGAAGAAAATCTTAGCCGTGCCATTGAGAGAATCAGTCGATATGTGGCAGGCAAGCGATAATACTGATCGAGCAGTTTATTAGTTATGTTTTAAAGATAAATCATTAGACAAGGGGTATGTTGCATATGAAAAAGACAATGGAAAGTCAAGAATTGAATAAAAGTATTTTTTTACTCCAACCCAGCAGGCCGATACTGTGCACGACAAAAAACGAGGACGGATCGGATCATGTCGCACCTTTCAGTTGGGTTAACCCGGTATCATTTAACCCGCCAAGAATTGCACTGGCTTTATCGAACAGTCCAAAAAAACAAAATAGCCTCATCAATATCGAAAGGACCGGTGAGTTTGTGATCAATATGCCGGATATGAGAATTGCGGACAAAATGATTGAGGCATCCTATTCCACCAAATTCGGTGAGAATAAGTTCATACGCTCCGGATTCACAGGTGAGGAAGCTAGTGCGGTTGCACCTAAAATCATCAGTGAATGCCAGTCGCATCTGGAATGTCGGGTAATTGAAATCATCGAGCCTGGGGATCATAAATTAATTATTGCGGATGTTGTAGGCGCAAGCTATAATCAAGAGGCATATGGCGTGGATCTGCACATTAACACCCAAAATTTTCAACCGGTGATCCATATGAACGATTATTGTCTGGAGGGCTCTCAACTCCATTTGTTGGCCAATATTCAAGGTACTGTGGCTCTGAATGTTCCATATCCATCCAATAATAAAGATCAGGAATGTAAATGATAGGGTTTAACTGCAATAAAGATGAAGGAGTTTGTTTATGAAAGACACGATAAACACGGTTCAGTCAGTGGACCGAACAATCAAGATTATTGAAGTGCTGTCCAGCCACAGGGATGGACTTGGATTGACTGAGCTCAGTCAAATTATTGGTTTGCATAAGAGTACCGTACACCGTTTGCTGCTGACGCTGATCTGTCATGGCTATGTCAGCCAAAACCCGCAAAACCAGCACTACCATATGACTATCAAAATGTATGAGCTGGGAAGCAGAGTTATCGATAGCATGGACCTTAGCAAGGTTTCCAGACCTTATTTGAAAGCGCTTAGAGATGCAACAAATGAGGTGGTTCATCTGGTTATTCCCGACGGGACGGATATTGTGTATATCGATAAAATGGAATCCAACAACAGTATTCGGATGCACTCCAGAATCGGTGCGAGAAGTCCGCTTTACAGCACATCGGCAGGAAAGGCCATGCTGGCTTATTTGCCCGAATCCAGAATTAAGGAGATTTGGGATGCAAGTGACATTTTTCAGAGAACTCCCAATACAGTCGTCAAATATGATCAATTGCTGGTGGTATTGGAAAAAGTCAGAGAAAACGGATATGCATTGGATGAGGAAGAAAACGAGCCAGGCATCAGATGCATAGGCGCACCTATTTTCAATCATAAGGGAGATGTCATCGGGGCTATCAGTATTTCAGGGCCAACGATGCGTGTCACGCCGGAAGTGGTGGAGACATTTAGAGAACATATACTCAAATACACCCGACTAATATCCCAAGAATTGGGTTACAGCCTATAAAAGCCAAAAAACAAAAGGGACGGTTCCTTTTGTTTTTTGTTTGCAGCATATGTCCTTATTTGCTAACAGCGACTTTGTTTTTGAAATAACCTTCTGAGCAGTACAATGCCCCGGCAGGATTATGGGCCAACACCCTATCCTTGGCTAAGAGTGTCGTAACCATTGCTTCGGAATACTTGTAAAACATGGAATCATGGCCGACGCATAGACCGACTACCACATTGAAGTCAGTACCTTGTTCATTTAAAAGTTTAGCTTGTGCGATAGGGTTGCACATCGTTTCAAATGTGCCGGGGCGGACCTTGCACTCATCGGGTATGCCAATTCTTTCCTTTGGTATGGCGCCAGTCTTACAGATCACAGAAATCGCTTCGAACCCAGCCGCTGTTAGAAGCCTGTCAACAATTTTCGCTTCTTTAAGTAATCCAAGGCAAAAGGCAATGCCAATCTTTTTATAATTCATAGCCTTAGAAAACTCGATGATTTCCCTAATTCTTGGCCACTCACAGTAACCTGCGGCTTCAATCTCTGAAGATTTTATGTAAAAATTCTTGTTTTCGTTCTTTTCATACTCTGAGAAGCAATCTTCTATAATCGCATCGGTATTCATAGGACAGTTTTTTGGTATCCTTTGAGGAGATTCATCCTTGCAAGCCAGTACAGAACATAGTGCACACTTATACATAACGGATTTCCTTTCGATATTTAGTAGTTGAGCAAACAACTTATTATATCATCTCAAAAAAAGTTTTCCAAGGGATTTTAAGCGTGCCTTCATAGAAGATAACTATGATATAATATTGGAATGAATCGATAGAGGTAATTATGGAAAAAATCAGCATATCAGTCAGAAAAATCGTAGAGTACGCCTATAGATCCGGTCACCTGGACAATACTTACAGGAGCACCGCCAGAGCATTGGAGGGCATTGATGTCCACAAGAAGCTGCAGGGATTGGAAGGACAGAACTATCAGAAAGAGTATTACCTTAGCTTTATCATGCCGTATAGGGAGATCCAATTCGAGATAACTGGAAGGGCAGACGGTGTATTTACCCTTGATGGTTTGCATTATATCGATGAAATCAAGTCCACAACACTTTCACCTGAAGACATCGGTAACGGGGGTATGGTGCATTGGGGGCAGGCAAACCTGTATGCCTATATGTTTCTATGTCTCAATAACCTCTCTGATATGGGAGTCAGACTCAGATATTATAATGTGGAGACTAAGGAGACGACAGTTTTAGTCCAAATAAAGAAAAAAGAAGAGTTGGAGCAGATCGCAATTGAAATATTGGATAAATACCATGACTGGGCGAGGCTATTGATCCAGTCTGATTTGTTGTTTGTTGATTCAGCCAAAGAGCTTGATTTTCCTTATAACACTTACAGAAAAGGGCAGCGAAAAATGGCGGTCTCGGTTTACGAGACCATCAAAAAGAACAAGAGAATATTCTTACAGGCTCCGACGGGAATCGGCAAGACCATTTCCACACTTTATCCTGCTCTAAAGCTGATGGGTCAGGGTGAGGTTGAAAAGATATACTATCTGACAGCCCGATCCTCGGCGAAAGAGGTGGCATTTGACACCATGAGGATGATTAACGATAAGGGTGTTCGTGTGAAGTCCGTTCTGATAACCGCAAAGGAAAAGATCTGCTTTATGGAGGAGTGCCAGTGTCATAAGGATTATTGCCCCTATGCGGAGGATTACTTTGACAAGATCAACGGAGCCCTCTATGATGCGATACAAAATTATGATCTGTTCTCAAGAGATATCATTGAAAACATAGCAAAAAGACACCAAGTCTGCCCCTTTGAGCTAACGTTAGAGATAAGTCTTTACAGCGATGTGACCATCTGCGACTATAATTATTTCTATGATCCAAGAGTCGCTTTGAGAAGAGGGTTTGGAGACGAGTCTGTCAAAACAGTGGTTCTGGTTGACGAGGCGCATAATCTGCCGGACAGAGCCAGGGAGATGTACTCTGCGGATCTTGTTCGAAGCGAGTTTCTAGAGGTGTCGAGACCGTTGAAGGATAGCTGGAAAAAAGCCTACAAGTCCATTAGAGGTATCAATAAGTTCTTGCTGGATCTTTCAAAGGAAATTGATAAGGACGGCACTATAGTCATAGAATTGCCGGAGTCTTTGCCACACAAGCTAAGAACCATGACCAACGTGCTGGATGAATGGTTAGGCAAGAACAAAGGCAACAAGCATCACAAAGAGGTTTTGGACCTGTACTTCAGAGCTTGGGCGTTCATCTCAATATCCGAGCGCTATAGTTCTGATTTTTGTTGCTACGTGGAAAAGGGCGGGGATTTTAGAATCAAGATATACTGTATGAATCCATCCAATATTCTGGGGGACATACACGCCTCTGTCATGTCAGTGGTACTTTTTTCAGCTACCCTTATACCATTGAGATATTACGTCAATGTTCTCGGCGGTCGAAAGGATGATAACGCGTCACGGTTTGGATCGCCATTTCCCAAAAGCAATTTTAAGTTGGTGACTCATACGGGGTTATCTCTCAGGTACGGTGATAGGGAAAGGAACATCCCCGAAATCAGCAGACTAATCAAGCGATTCATTGAAATAAGAAAAGGTAATTATATCATATTCTTTCCATCATACAGTTATATGAAGGATGTTTATGACTATTATTCGAGTTTTAATGAAGACCATGGCATCAGGTTGCAAAGACCTGACATGAAAGAGAATGAGAGTCTGGCGTTCATTTCAGCCTTTAACACTGAACAAGGGGTTGTGGCGTTTGCTGTATTAGGCGGCACCTTGTCGGAGGGTATCGATTTGACAGGCGAAAGCCTCATTGGGGCCATGATATTGGGTGTTGGGATTCCCCGCATCAATTTCCAGAGTGATTTGACCAAAGACGCCTATGACAAGCTTTATGGACGCGGTTATGAGTTCGCCTATATGTATCCGGGATACAACAAGGTGCTTCAGGCTTCGGGAAGGGTGATCAGAACAGAAAATGACAAGGGATGTGTGGTTCTGGTGGATGACAGATGGTCTCAGAAGCGCTACCAACAGCTGTTTCCAGAAAGTTGGCAGCATTGGACACAGGTTGATAACCTAAAGGATATGGATAGGGAGATGGCTGAGTTTTGGGAAGAAAAGAGGAAGTAGCAAACAAAAAACAAAAGGAACCGTCCCTTTTGTTTTTTGTTTAATTTAAATCACATTATTTTTAATCTATCAAAATCGACAAGTCAAAAAAATTGATGTTTGACCAATCTGGTTTCAGCTCTCCATCCTGTATTTTTGTGACAATCTCAACGACTTTTTCATTGAATGGTGTTGGGATGCCATACTTTATGCCATATTCAACAATCTTGCCGTTGATCTCATTGATTTCGGTTTTTCGACCTTTCGAAATATCCTGAAGCATGCTGGCGATCAGTTTCCTGTGCAATGCGATGCGGTTGCTGAAGTAGGGGTGCAAAGCTTCCAATTCTGATTTGGTGCCGAATGAAATTGTTTCAACATTTGGAAGGAATCCATGAATTGCCACAGGCGATATACCGGCGGCAGCCATGACTTTAGCTCCCTCTAAGGCGATATTGGCCTCACAGGTGTAGGACCTCATATCATCGGCTACCTCACCGAACGTTGTGCCTAGCACGGTCGACATGCCGCTTGATGTCGCATTCATAATCACCTTGGACCATTTGGTTCCGATCAGATTGTCGCTGATCGTCACCTTGCCGGCGAGCTCAAGTATGCTTGCCACTTCCTTTACCCTATCGGTTATCGATCCGTCTAGCTCTCCGATGATGACAGACATACCGGAAACATCAGAAGTCAGCTCAGAAACGCCGGGCTCGATAAACGTTGCCCCCCATCCGACAGATCCTCCGATAACACGCTTTGCTCCGATTTTTTCGCAAACAAAGTCTTCAGGTATTCCATTTTGAAGTGTCACGACTACAGTGGAGTCTTCAATATGCGACAAGACACTATCTAGCGCATCATTCATGTGCATATGCTTGGTGGTAAAGAAAATCAAATCGAAAGCGCCGTCAAGATCTTTTGCTAGGGATGCTTTAACAGGTATGGTTTCGTTGATTCCGCCTATGACTTTTGCACCTCTTGCATTCAATGCGTCAACATGTTCTTTATAGGAATCAATCAACACGACATCCTGTTGATTTTTTGAAAGCAAAGCACCTAGAATTGTACCGATTGAACCGGAACCCAATACTGCAATTCTCATCAGATTCACCATCCTTCTATTTTTTTTGTTTTAGTTTCAGTATTTCTCTTGTTTCGTCAGGCGTTGCGGGTGACTTGTTGAATTCTTTGACAATCCTGACCGCTCTTTCCACCATTTCCGCGTTTGATTTGGCAAGAACGCCCTTGCTCATATAGACATTATCCTCCAAACCGACCCTGATGTTCCCACCAAGTGCTAAGGCCGCAAACATGACATCCATATGCCCCTGGCCACCTATTCCAAAAGCGGACCAGTTTGAATTGGCCGGGATTGATTCAACTAAGAAAAGAAGTGCTTTTGCCGTTGCGGGCATGCCTCCCGGGGCGCCCAGAACAAACTGAAAATATGGGGGATCCTCAATCAGGCCTTTTTTCATCAGGTGTTTGGCATTATCAATCATACCGGAGTCAAAAATTTCAATCTCTGGCTTTACGCCCACCTCGATCATTTTCTGTGAAGCAACATTAAGAAATTCGGGAGAGTTTTCAAATACTACCGAATATGCCCAGTTCATGGTTCCAGCATCAAGCGAGGCTAACTCAGGCTTCAGCTCGTAGAATGGCCTTACTCTGTCAGCAATTGAAGTGTTGAAGCAAGCGGATGTCAGATTGATGACAACATCACACTGTTTTCTTATATTCTCTGTAATGTATTTGAATCTATCAAAATTCATTGTGTTGGTCTCGTCGTCTTCCCGTACGTGCAGATGCACAACTGCTGCGCCTGCCTTGTAAGCATCTACCGCTTGCTGGACGATTTCATCCGGCAGAATAGGCACATAAGGTGTATGCTCTCTCTTGGTGACGCCCCCAACTAATGCGCAACTGATAATAACTTTATTCTCTAACATAACTAATCTCCTCCTATAATTTTTTATGAAGCTTGAGCAGACTGATCAGCATATCATCTCTGAATTTCGCGATTTCCTCTGTGGTATTGCCGCTGTATGGATCTCTTTTTGCCATAGCTTCATTTACACCCTTTTGTGCGATATCAGGCCACTCCTCTGGAATTTTTTCCCACTTGGCTACATCCGGCAACCATAAAGCGAATGCCGGTATGGCAAGATTTTGCATCATGCCTTTTATACCCTGTTCACCCCCGCCCAGGTGGAAAATCATATTGGGACCCATTATGCCATATCTGAGACCAGGACCAAACAGGCAAGCCTTATCCGCATCTTCCACACTACATACCCCTCTTAAAACGAGGTCAACGATTTCGCGATACAGTACAGCCTGCAACCTGTTCGCAATGAAACCCAAAGCTTCCTTTTGCAAAACAATTGGTTCCTTGCCAATTTTCTTGTAAAAGCCATAAGCTAGATCAACGACTTCCTGGCTGGTTTTTTCGCCCTTTGACATTTCAACCAGAGGAATCAGATGAGGCGGGTTATACGGATGGGCTCCGAGGCATCGTTCCGGATGCTCTGCATATTTGGCTATTTCTGTAATCAACAGGCCTGAGGTACTACTGGCAATGACGGTGGACCTGTCAGTGAATTTTTCTATATCTTTGAGAACACTCTGCTTGATTCCATAGTTTTCCGGACCTGATTCCTGAATGAAATGGGCATCACGCACAGCTGTTTCTAAATCAGTGGTGTATTGTGCACGTGCAATCATTTCTTCCGACTCTGCGCGTGTGATGATATTTTTGTCGATAAAAATTGATAGATTGTTAATGATTCTTTTTTTAGAAAGCTCCAGCAACTCTTCTTTTATGTCATAGAGCACCACATCATAACCATTCAGTAAAAAGCTGGTTGCCCAACCGGAGCCAATCAATCCTGCGCCGATACAAGTGATTTTTTTTATGTCATTCAATTTCATTTTTATTACCTCCTTTTTACCATATGTTATGCAATAAGCGTGCCATCTCAATACATTCGGGAAGTGCTGCAATATAAGAGGCCTAGGCA
>JAUYTY010000158.1 GCA_030694905.1 Eubacteriales bacterium
TGCCTAAGCTCTTTCTCCAAGGCTGAAATCTTACGGTTTAAAGGTTCAATCTCTACTGCGTAGCTGGGGATCAGAGCTACAGGTAGGGATCCCCCGCCAATCATGCTCTCCGATTCAACTACCTTTATATTTGAATTTATGCCATTTTCAACAAGCATGTTCTTAAGGGACTCAGCCTTGCTTCTGATTCTCTCTTTATCTTGGGTAATCATATTTAATGTCGGTATTTTTTTAAAGGCATGCTCTTCCTTCAAGTATATTTTCAAGACAGATTCCAATGCGGCAAGTGTGAATTTGTCCACCCGAAGAGCTCTGGCCAATTGATTTTTTTTCATTCTATCAATCAAATGTTTCTTTCCAACAATCAATCCGGCCTGAGGACCTCCCAGCAGCTTATCACCGCTAAAGGTTACGACATCGATTCCTTTTTCCACAGATTCCTTCACCGTTGGTTCGTGGCTTATGCCATATGGCTTGAAATCCACCAGGGTCCCGCTTCCTAAATCTTCAATCAGAAAGACATCTTCTGATCTTCCAAGATTGGCAAGGGCTTCAATGCCCACACTTTCAGAGAATCCAACAATAGCATAATTGCTGGTATGGACTTTCATGATTGTTCCTGTATTTTCTGATAATGCGCGTTCATAATCCGAGAGTCTTGTTTTGTTTGTCGTACCTACTTCAACCAGCTTGGCACCACTCATTTTCATTACTTCAGGAATCCTGAAACTGCCGCCTATCTCGACCAGTTCTCCCCTGGATACGATAGTTTCCTTATTTAGGGATAGTGTGTTGAGAATCAGCATGACAGCCGCAGCATTGTTATTGACAATCATGGCAGATTCAGCACCGGTCACAAGGCACAGCAGCGACTCTACTATGCTGTGTCTTGATCCTCTTGTTCCACTCTCCAGATCATATTCCAAATTGGTATATCCGATCAGCTTCTGTTTTATCTCTTCAAAAATCTCATCTGAAAGAATTGACCTTCCTAGATTTGTATGAACTATAACACCTGTGCAGTTGATTACTCTTTTTAGATTGCCTTGCTTTATTCCATTTAGCGATCTGATTATATTTGATTCTGTGCCGTCAATCCTTTGTTTGACAATATCCACATTATCGGTTTCATCGATAAATATTCTGAGTGCTTCCAATTCTTGCCTGACAATTGTCAGTATGTATTTTCTGTCCACTTCAGCATCAAAATCTTGAATGGCTTCTCTCTCCATAATCGTATCGACCTTTGGTATCAGCCTGTATAATTTGTTTTTATCCATTTTTAATCTCCACTACAACAATTCTATTCTATAGCCCTTGCTTTCTTTGACTCTTCCTATGATGACGAGTTCGGGATAGCGGTCTAAAATATCTGCAGATGCTTCTGGTATTGACATCAACAGTCCACCTGAGGTTTGTGGGTCAAAGCATATATCAGAGATAATCTGATCAAAATAACCGTTGTCTTTTATTTTGTCCTTATAAAAGGATCTGTTTTTGTATGCACCTCCAGGAATCAATCCCATGGATGCATAAATCATCGCTCCTTCAATGACCGGTATTCGTTTCATTTCAAATTCTATTGTCACGTCGCTATTTTCTGCCATTTCGGCGGCATGACCAAACAATCCGAATCCGGTTACATCAGTGCAGGCATTGGCATGCATTTCCAGTGCGGCTTCCGAAGCTTTATCATTCAGTTTTATCATCACTTCCACCACTGCTTTGTATGACTTCTCACCTGCCATATCGCCTTTGAGTGCGGTATTGATAATGCCTGATCCCAACGGCTTTGACAACAATATGATGTCTCCTTCTTTTGCACCGCTATTGGTCAGTATTTTGTCGCAATCCACAAAACCCATGACAGACATGCCGTATTTGGGTTCGTCATCTTCTATGGAATGACCTCCAGCCAAAACTGCTTTTGCTTCTTTTACCTTGTCAGCGCCTCCTTTGAGGATTTCCGATAAAATATCCGGTGAAAGGTTGCTAGGGAAACCCACTATGTTAAGGGCGAGAATCGGTCTGCCACCCATTGCATATACGTCACTGAGGGCATTGGCAGCGGCAACTTGCCCGAAAGTATATGGGTCATCCACGATAGGGGTGAAAAAATCCAGAGTCTGCACGACACATAAATTGTCTTGTACCCTGTAAACTGCAGCGTCATCTGCTTTTCCCAGACCAACAAGCAGATTCTTATCTTCAAAAATGGGTATTTTGCTCAAAACTTGAGCCAAGGTCTCAGGACCTATCTTGGCAGCTCACCCCGCGCTTTTTGTCATATGTGTCAGTCTGATTTTATCAATGGACATGTTTTTCACCTCTCTTTCATTTTATATGGTCAGTTGATAGTTATTAAGCCCTTGATGTCAGCAAATTTGCCTGATGCGATACCGGAGACGTTCATAATTTCCTCTATTGTTTCAAATCTCTTGCTGTTTCTGTAGTCTATTATCCTTTTAGCCAGAACCTCGCCAATACCCGGTAGGGATTCCAGCTCAGACTGACTGGCTCGATTGATATCGATCTTTTGATTGGAGGCAGGGCCTTCTGTTGCGAGTGGCTCTTCGGTATGTGGATTCTCATAGATTTCGTCTATTTCCGGAATGTATATCTTCTGTTTGTCTGAAACAACATCCGCCCGATTCAAATATCTTGTGTCGGCATTGACCTTTAGTCCACCAGCTGCCTCAAGGAGGACATAAAGTCTTGTGCCCTTCTCTACCATAAATACGCCGGGGTTGTTCACCGCACCGTCTATATCCACATAAATCATTTGACTCTCATCTTCCAATCGGTCTTCTGTCATGGTTTCATCGGTGGCAGTCGTAGTGTCGGGAATTATCGAATCCACATCCCGATCCATTGAATCTTTCTGATTGTTTTGAAGAGCAGTCAGCATACCGTCACTTTGTATGCTATTAAAAAAGAAATAAAATGCACCGGCAAATAGTACTAAGGCTATGGTTATGATCGATTTTTTGTTTAGATATTCCATAAGTACCTCTCTAGCATTTTAATCCCATGACTAACAGTGCTAAGACTCCTATTTCTATTAGCGGTAAGCACTGTAGAGTCCCTGGATAACGGTTTCTAAGGTTCGGATAGCGTTTGCAACACCACCTGAACCCAAGAACCCTGTTTGTATATCATAACAAAAAAAACAAAAACTTACAATTTTAATCAATATTTGTTATACTATTTTTGGCATTTAATCAGGAGGGACATATGAAAAAAACTGTAGCGATAACTTTATTGCTAATCATTCTATTTAGCGATATCGGTGGCTATGCGATTGACAATCTGGATTGTGACGCTTCAATTCTTGTAGATGCGGAAACAGGCAAGACATTGTTTGAACTTAATGCACAAAAAATCAAGTATCCTGCCAGCCTGACAAAACTCATGACGGCAGTGGTTGCTATAGATATGATGAAGCTTGACGATCTTCTGGTTGTCGATGATCTGACACCCTTCACAATAGATGGCAGTCATATTGCGCTGGAACCGGGTGAAAAAATAAGCTTTGAACATATGATCAACGCTCTGCTGATCGCTTCCGCAAATGACGTAGCTGAAGTCATAGCTATCAATTGCTCAGGTTCAGTGGAGGAATTTGTTGAAAAAATGAATGAAAAGGCCAAAGAGATCGGAATGGTTAGCACCAATTTCATGAATCCTCATGGATTGCACGATGACAATCATTACTCAACCGCTGAGGACATGGCCAGACTAGCAGTCTATGCTTATCAAAAAGACCTGATAAGAGAGATCATCCAAAAGAGAAACTACACCATACCGCCCACCAATATAAAAACCGGGGAACGTTATTTAAACAACAGCAACCGGTTATTGTCTGGCGCAGGTTATGGCAATCAGATACTGATTGACGGGTTCTACGTTGATATCAAATATGATGGTGCGACTGGCATGAAAACAGGCTATACGCCCGAAGCAAAAAGCACATTCATCGGCTCTGCCGAGAGAGGCGATATATCTCTGATATCGGTTGTCATGGATGGCTATGTGACCAACGTATATAGTGACACAGTCAAGCTTTTGAATTATGGATTTAATAATTTTTATAAAATCAACCTAATCAATAAAAATACTCATTATATAAATACAAAAGTCAAAAACGCGTTAATAGATGAAATACCATTAATCACAAAAGAAGGGCTAACTGTTTTGGTGGGGAATGGCATGAAGGAACAGATAGTAGAAGATTTTAGCCTCTATCCTTTGGATCTCCCAATCGAGAAAGACACGGTTGTCGGCCATATCGCGTATAAGATTGACGGTGTCATATTAGGCCAGGTTGAACTGATAACACCCATAGAGGTTGAGGCTATTGAAGAAAACAGCGCGAGTAATTTTGAAATGGGATCAACCATAAAAACTGTTCTACTGGTCTTATCTATTCTGATACTGTTAATTTTCCTATTAAGGATTTATAATATGTTTCGCTTATACCGCCATAGAAAAAACAAAAAAAAGAGAACCGGCATTTAAAGCCAGTTCTCTATTCCATATTTTTCAATATTGACCTCATCACCGTCAGCCCACAGTTGTTCAAGCTTATATACTTTCCTTTCATCCTTATGGAAAACATGAACAATAATATCTCCATAGTCTAGAAGTATCCATCTTTTGGTGTTGAATCCTTCTTTATTCATAGCGTGAATGCCCAAATCCGACATTCTTTTCATCACTTCTTCGGCTATAGCTTCAGATTGCCTCTCATTATTAGCGGAACAGATAATAAAATAATCAGTGAATGAAGCTATTTTTGAGATATCGATGACGCTGAAGGCATAGCCCTTTTTATCTTCACATGCCTCAAGTATTGTTTTAATTTGCATTTCAGTTTTATTCAAATACTACCTCCTATACCATACAATTATTTTTCAGCCATTCAATGGCCTCTATCGTATTTTTGTTGATTGAAATGTCTTTTTCCTTTAAAAAATCCAGCGTTTGTTCAAGTGATACCAACAAGGCCCCGTTCAGATCCACCTTTGCCATTTCTCTAATCAGCGCCACACCCTCATAGTCTCTGTCAGGCTCTATGGCGTCAGCCAGATAGATGATTTTCTCGATGTCAGTCATCTTCCTTCTTCCAGTTGTGTGAAACCTTATGGCATTCAGTATTTCGGTGTCCTCTATTCCGTATTCCTCAGAAGCGACATATCTACCCAGAATTGAATGCTGAAGATTCAAATTGTCAGATGTTTCATTATCTAGTATTATACCATAATATTTCATTTTTTCTAATACCTTATCATATTCTTTCAATCTTCCACAATCATGGAGAAGCGCGGCCATATATGTCTTTTCCAAAGAAACATTATATCGGGATGATAACGCCATAGCCGTATCCACAACTCTAATCGAATGGTTAAACCTTTTGGTGCCTATGGAGCTTATTAGCTTGTTCTTAATATCATTTTCTTTCATCTTTCACACTTTTGTATAATTTGTTTTTTAATATATACTGTTCCACTGTTTCCGGCAGAAGATATTTTATCGGTTTATCTGAAGCTATCCTATTTCTGATATCTGTCGAGGATATTTGCAGCTGGGGTGCGTTGACTGCATAGATCTCGCCGTTGTATTTGTCGGCTAAATCCCTAAGTTTCACATCTAGATTCTCAATGATATATCCGGGTCTGTTGACAGCGATAAATGTGAAGATTTTCATCATTCCTTCTGGATCCTTCCATGTGGCCAAATCCAGAACGGCATCGGTTCCTGTTATAAAATAAAACTTGCTGTTCGGATAGATGTCATAAAAATGCTGCAATGTATCAATGGTGTAGGAAATCTGATCTTTTCTGATTTCAAAGTCGGATACATCAAAAAACGGATGTGTCATCGTAGCGAACTGTGTCATCATATATCGGTGGTATGAGCTTGTCAACCCCTTTGATGATTTATGCGGCGGTGTGCCTGTGGGTACAAAAATAATCCTATCCAGTTCGAACAGGTTCAGCACCTCGTTGGCAATCACCAGATGTCCATAGTGTATCGGGTCAAAGGTTCCCCCCATAATTCCATATTTTTTCAATTTTATATATCCTCCCATTGTGATAAGATATATTATACCTTATGGAATTGTTTAATACAAATATTCCGACTCATTATATTCC
>JAUYTY010000161.1 GCA_030694905.1 Eubacteriales bacterium
TTCTATCACTATGACGGATGCATTGGAAACATTGACACCAACCTCAATCACCGTGGTTGAGACAAGAATATCCAGCTCTCCTTCAATAAACTGCAAGAAAATACTTTCTTTTTCTTCATTTTTTTGCCGTCCATGCACAGCACCAATTCTGCAACCGGCAAGACTTACTTTCAGCTGTTCATAAACTTTTTCAACCGATTCCATATCATTGTCATTCTCAAATATTGATGGCGCTACGAAATAAATCTGTCTCCCTGACTTGACTTGTTTTTCGATAAATTGCAGCATCCTATCGTATTTCTCTCTTTTTAACAAAAATGTATCGATTTTTTTTCTGCCTGGGGGCAGCTCTTTTATGGTTGAGATGTCCAAATCTCCGTAAACAATCAGAGATAAGGTTCTTGGAATCGGCGTGGCGCTCATGACCAGAACATCCGGTTTCTTTCCCTTATTTGACAGAATTGCCCTTTGATTCACACCAAACCTATGCTGTTCATCAGTGATTACCAATCCAAGATTGAGAAACTTCACACTTTCCTGAATCAGCGCATGGGTTCCGATGATGAAATCTATCTCTCCTGATTCCAATCTTCTTTTAATGCTGCTTTTGGTTTTTTCACTTTGGCTTCCCAACAGCAGTTCAGCCCTGATTCCTGTTTTTTCAAAGATCTCATTAAAGCTCACCATATGCTGCCTCGCTAAAATCTCAGTGGGGACCATCATCGCTGATTGATAGTTGTTGCAAAATGATAGATATACAGAGAAAAAAGCAGTAACAGTTTTACCGCTTCCCACATCCCCTTGTAGCAGCCTGTTCATCTGCATTGCAGAATTCATGTCAGATTTAATGTCTATCAGACATTTATATTGGTCATTTGTAAGCTCAAATGGAATAAGCTTTAAGTACTTCTCTATCTCATTCCCATAATTGAACTGTATACCCTTCTCTGATGTCTTTTGGGCTTTCAGTGCGACCAGTCCAAGTTGAAGTATCAGCAATTCCTCAAATGCCAAAGTTATCTTAGCCTTCTGATAATGCTTTTCTGATGGTGGGTAATGCATCCATTTGACCGCGTTTTTTCTAGTGATTAATTTGTACTTTTGTATTAAGTAATGGGGAATAATGTCTTCTATGCTGTCAGAATGATTCTCAAAATAGCCACTGGTTAACTTCTTAAAGAAATTGTTGCTCAGCCCTTGCGTCAGCTTGTATATCGGAGTATATCCCATGTTATGGCTTTCTTTGTTTTTGTCTATGATTTCCGGATTGATCAGATATTTTCTTCCATTAAAATCCTTGACAGTGCCAAATAGCAGAGAGGCTTCCAATCTGCTGACCTTATCATAGATATATGGTTGATTGAACCAAAGCACCTGTAAAGTGCCAGTGTCATCATAGCAATTGATTTCAACTATACGTTTGGCTTTCGCGTATTTTTTCTTAAGAGTGCTTTTATCCATTTGAACCCGTACCAGGCTTTTTTGATCGCTTATAAGCTCCGTAACAGGTAGAATACGGCTTCGGTCATCATATCTGAACGGATAATGATTTAACATATCCTCTATTGTATAGATTCCCAGTTTTTTAAGCTTTTCGGCAGTTTTGGCACCAATGCCTGGCAGGTCTGTCAATTCTTTACACATTTGTACCTCAAATCAAAAAGCATTATACCAACAGAACATCTTGCCATACAAAATTATTCCAATCAATATAATGCTGATTATTATTCAACAGAGATAATATAATAATACAATGGCTGTCCGCCATCAATAACTTCCACATCACAATCCGGATACTTTTCGGAAATCTTGTCAGCGACCTCTCTCGCTGATGATTCTTCCACCTCATTGCCGTAAATGATTGTAATCAGACTGTCAACCTCTTCGACCATCTGATACACAAGATCAAGAGTCTGCTCGGTAACGTCATCGCCATTGCAGACGATATTGCTGTCATATAAGGCTATGATATCATCCTTTTTAATCTCAACATCATTGATGACAGTATCTCTGACCGCAAAAGTCACTTGACCTGTCTTTACATTGAGAATAGCTTCATTCATGGCAACGACATTCTCCATCGGATCTGCAGATTCGTCATATACCAGAAGTGCTGATATGCCTTGGGGTATCGTTTTGGTTGGTATGACAAAAATATTTCTGCTGGATATCTCTTTTGCCTGATTGGCTGCCAGAATGATATTGCTGTTGTTGGGGAAAATGAATATATTGTCGCAATAAACCGATTCCACAGCGTTCAAGATATCCTCGGTACTGGGGTTCATGGTTTGACCGCCTGTGATGACAACATCCGCGCCAAGGTCTTCAAATATTTTCTTAATCCCTTCTCCCATGCCGATGGCAATGAATGTATCACGCTTGAATTCTCTCTTCAGTGCCTCTTTATGCTTGTCTCTGAACTGTTGTCTCATGTTATCGATCTTTATGTTTATCAGTTCCCCATGCTTACCGGCTTTTGCCAAAATATAACCGGGGTCATTGGTATGCATATGCACTTTTATCAAATCATCATTTTTGACGCATACAATCGAGTCGCCTTTGTTTTCAATTACGCGCAGGAAATCTTCCTGAGACACAGTGGCTTTATTGATAATAAATTCTGTGCAGTAGGCAAAAATAATATCCTCTTCCCTGGAAAAATGATTGATTTCATCTGCGGTGTCTTTTATCTCAAAGCTTTCGATGACAAGGTCTTCGATTCTTCCGCCTTTCAGGTAATGCAACGCACCCTCCAGCAGGAATACAAATCCCTGACCTCCCGCATCAACTACACCTGCCTGTTTCAAGACATCCAACATTTCCGGAGTTCTTCTTAACGCATCCTTGGCCTGCTCGATTACAATCCCAAGAAATTCAACAAAATCATCTGTCTGTTCGTAAATCTCCATTGCCTTTTCCGCTGATTCCCTGGCAACGGTAAGGATTGTGCCTTCGACCGGTTTCATGACAGCTTTGTAGGCAGTATCCGAGGCTGATTTCAGGGCATGCGCCAAGACATAGGTATTGAACTCCCTCTTGTTTTTCAGGCCTTCAGAGAATCCTCTCAGAAGCTGTGAAAGTATGACGCCCGAGTTACCTCTAGCACCAAGCAATGATCCATTTGCTGCAGCCTTTGCGGCTTTATCCAGGTCAGTAAAGCTTGATTCGAGAATCTCCCTTACAGCTGATTGGATCGTTAAATTCATGTTTGTTCCTGTATCACCGTCCGGTACTGGAAAAACATTCAACGCATCTACAATATTTTTATTTCTTTCAAGATAGGTAGCCATACTAAGAACAAATTCCTTGATAACCACACTATCAAAATCAGTTAACTTCATTTTGTCCTCCTACTACTGAATTCTAACGCCTTGAACGTGTACATTGACGCCTACAACTTCCAGATCGGTGAATTTTTCGAGATTATATTTGACTTTTGCAATAATGTTCTCTGCTACCGTTGATATTCTAACACCAAATTGAACTATAACAAACAAATCAACTATTACTTTATTTTCTTTAATCGTTACCTTGACACCTCTTGTCACATGCTCTTTTCTTGCCAACTCAAAAAAGCCTTCTGTGGCACTTTTGGCTGCCATGCCAACAATTCCATAACACTCTATTGCCGCTAAACCTGCTAAAGTGGCTACAACTTGTTCGTCAATATTTATAATTCCATTATCACTATTTATTTTTACTGACATTCAAATTCCTCCATTTTTATTATCTACAAGGTTAATTATACTAAGATAAAATTGTTATTGCAATAAATACTTTTAAGTGTTAAAATATAACAGTTGATTTAAGGATGGAAATTATATTATAATAATTAATGCTGATAGGAGGTGTTATTATGGCTAGAAGCTGTGAAATATGTGGTAAAGGTAATGTGTCAGGTCACATCGTAACTCACTCTGATAAAAAGATTAATAGAATTTGGAAACCTAATTTGAGAAAGATTAAGATTCTCTTGAATGGTTCTCCAGTAAGAAAAAATGTATGCACAAGATGCATTAGATCGGGAAAAATCGAGAGAGCAGTATAATGGTGGTATAAAATGCGAAATTATTCGCATTTTTTATTTTTTTGAAAACCTCCTGAGGCTATTTGTACATTTTCAGGAGGTTTAGTAGTTTTAGAATTCCGCGTTTTTTGGTGTTCTGGGGAAAGGAACAACATCTCTTATATTGCCTATCCCAGTCAAGTACATGATTAATCTCTCAAATCCCAATCCGAAGCCAGCGTGTTGGACACAGCCATATTTTCTAAGCTCCAGGAACCACCAAAGCTCATCTTGGGAAATATTCATATCTTTCATCCGATTTGCCAGTTTATCGTATCTTTCTTCCC
This sequence comes from Eubacteriales bacterium, assembly GCA_030694905.1. Classification (GTDB taxonomy): domain Bacteria; phylum Bacillota; class Clostridia; order Tissierellales; family Dethiosulfatibacteraceae; genus 38-11. The sequence continues at coordinate 4,354 of JAUYTY010000161.1, forward strand.
TCTGACTGCCCCCTATTATTTCTCCTACACCCGGTGCCAGGAGATCCATGGCTGCAACGGTTTCTTGATCATCATTCTCTCTCATGTAGAACGCCTTGATAATTTTTGGATACCCGGTCACAAAAACAGGTTTTTTGTATATTTTTTCGGTCAGAAATCGTTCATGTTCAGTCTGCAGGTCCACACCCCAACTCACAGGAAAACTGAAGCTCTCGCCACTTTCTTTCAAAACCTCAATCGCTTTTGTATAGGTTATCCTTTCAAAATCAGAATTCAAGACATTCTGCAATCTTTCGAGCAATCCCTTATCCACAAAAGAATTGAAGAATGCTATTTCATCATGGTTGTTTTCTAGGACATATCTGATGATGTATTTGATCATTGCCTCGGCAAGATCCATATTGCCATGGATATCGGTAAACGCCATCTCTGGCTCGATCATCCAGAATTCTGCCGCATGTCTGGCTGTATTCGAATTCTCGGCTCTGAAGGTCGGTCCAAATGTATAGACATTTTTGTAAGCCAGGGCAAAAGCTTCAGCCTCCAATTGCCCACTGACTGTTAGACTGGTTTTTCTGCCAAAAAAATCATCTTTGAAATCCTTCCCTTCCGTTTTTTTCATTTCCGAATAATCAAGAGTCGATACGTTGAACATCTCTCCCGCGCCCTCAGCGTCATTGGAGGTTATGATCGGTGTATTGACATAAATGAATCCTTTATCTTGAAAAAATTTGTGTATGGCGAAAGCCGCCGAGGACCTGACTCTAAATCCGGCAGAATAAATATTTGCTCTTGGTCTCAAATGTGCTATTGTTCTCATATACTCCAGGGTGTGTCTTTTCTTCTGAAGTGGAAAATCCGGGTCTGAGTCCGCTACCAGACTGATGCTCTGTGCTTTTATCTCGAAATCCTGTTTAGCTTCGGGAGTTTCAACTAAACTACCATTGATCTCCACTGCGGCTCCAGTTCTGTATTTAGTCACTTCATTGAAATTAGGCAGTTCATCTTCAAAAACTATTTGAATATTGGAAAAAGTCGTGCCATCGTTCAACTCAATAAAACCAAATTTATTGGAGCTTCTAATGGTTCGGATCCATCCTTCCACAGAAATGTCCTTTCCATAAAATTCGGTTGGGTTCTTTAATATTTCTCTAAAATCAATTTTGCTCACTCTACTCCTCCAAATTTGTTATTATGATCAATGCGCTTCCCTTCGAAAATCGGATGCTGGCGGTCTGTTCGGTTATGATATTGCTGATACAAAGCGAGTCTCCCATTTTTATGCTTCTGTCATGCAATGGGTACTTAAATCCTTCAAGAAATATATTCTCTATTGTCTCGCTCATTGGAATCAGGGATAGCGTCATGCCTTTTTTATTGGCTATTGTAAGATCCCTTTGAATCAGAAAAGCCTCGAAATCATTTCCAATAATGCGAATATCGATATCTTTAAATTTATACATCAAGAAAAAAGTGCTTAGCATGTGGTCTATTCTGTTTCCTGTGGCGTTAGCTATTGCAATATGGTCCTTATTTCTTCGAATCGCCTCAACAACAGCTAATTCAGTATCCGAATAATCTTTTTCCTTAGGGAACTGTATGGCTTTATCCTGTATGCTTTGATACGCTTTTTTGCTGATTGAATCAAAATCACCAAGAACAAGATCAATTCCAATGCCATATTCCAGTGCTGTTTCCGCACCTTTGTCGACGCAGATAACATAGGTATCAGAATCAATTTGGGCCATTAGCCTATCCTTATTGATGACATCTCCACCCGTGATAATCAGGCATCTGTTACTCATTGATCAACCTCTTCATATGTTGTAATTTTTTTTCCGGAAACTCAGCCTTGAATATTTCTGATCCCGCAACAATTATGTCAACTCCCAGGTCGCTTATCTCTTTGATATTGGATTCTTTTATACCGCCATCCACTTCAATAAGAAGGTTTGGATTTCGCGTTGCCCTCAACTCAACCAGATCCATTATTTTTCTTTTTGTGTTTTCTATAAAGGACTGCCCGCCAAATCCGGGATTTACAGACATCAGAAGCACCATATCCAATTCGGCAATCACTTCTCTCAATAGGCACACAGGCGTTGAGGGATTCAATGACACCCCGGCCATGATTCCTTTTGATTTGATGTATTGAATGGTTCTGTCCAGATGAATGGTTGCTTCATAATGGACGGTGATGATATCAGCACCGGCATCCACAAAATCATCGATATATCTTTCCGGTTTTTCTATCATTAGATGAACATCGAATATAAGTGTTGAAGCCTTTCTGATTGACTTGATAACCGGAGGTCCAAACGTTATATTTGGAACAAACATGCCATCCATGACATCGATGTGTATCCAATCAGCCCCGGCATTCTCCACCATTTTTATATCTCTTTCCATGTTGCTGAAGTCAGCAGACAATATGGAAGGCGCGATCTTTTTCATATTTTTCCTCCACTTAGTAAAATCTCATAGAGTTCCAGGTAGCTGGCATATCTTTCCGGACTAATGACGTTGTTTTCAACCATTTCTTTTACCTGACATCCTGGCTCTCGATAATGATGGCAATCATTGAATCTGCAGTTGTCGTGAAGGCTGAATTCAATGTAGTAATCCTTCAAGTTTGATTTATTTACCTTTTCCAGATCCAAAGAGCTGAAACCTGCTGTATCAACTACCCAACCACCGATTGAAAGCCTAAACAGCTCCACGTGCCTTGTCGTATGCTTCCCTCTGTTTAGTTTCTCACTGATCTCACCGGTTTTCAAAGCCAATGTTTTTTCAATTAAATTGAGTAATGTCGACTTGCCGACACCAGAAGGACCGGCAAAGGCTGAAATCTTGTTGAGAAGCTTATCCTTCAGCATAGCTAATGATTCAACTTCGCCTGAGGATGTCAACATGACATCATATCCGGCTTTTTCATAGATATATTTTAGCCTTTCCCCTTCTTCCCAATCCAAATCCATTTTATTGATGCAAATAATTGAATCGACGCCATAGAATTCATTTTGAATCAGAAACTTATCGATTAGTCTCACGTTTGGATTTGGATTTTTACTGGAGAAAACAATTATTATCTGGTCTACATTGGCGACCGGTGGTCTGAGAAGCTCGTTTTTTCTTGGTAGTATCTCTTCAATATAACCAACCGTTGAATCTTCCTTGGTAATTCTTACCTTGCAGTAATCACCCACTAAAGGTGTTATCTGGTTTTTTCTGAATAAACCTCTGGCTCGGCATTCCAGTATTTCATCATCGCTGTTCACATAATAGAATCCACCCAGTATCTTTACAATCAGGCCTGTCCTGTTATCAGTTCCCAAAATCAATCTCCTGAGCACCATAGTATTCACTGTTGATAAAAACCTCAAATTTTTGGACTCCGAAGCCTTCAAGAATGATTTTCAACGGACTGTCTTCCTTTGTATGCGACTGTTGATAGACGATCTGCCTCTGATCTTCTAAAACCCTTTCAACAGCTACGCTCAGCATTCCTTCCTGGTCGGGCAGCTCAATAGTCAATTGAGCGCGTCCAGAAACGGGGCTGCCGTTTTCACCTGGTTGTGTGGTCGGATCAGGAACATCTTCCGGACCTGTGCTGACAATAACGCTCACTGCCGTTCCCTTTTCAACTTCTGTACCTACGGGATAGCTTTGATAAGATACGACATCTTTAGCGTAATCACTTGAGCTCCTGTAGCTAATATCACCAACTGAAAATCCCTTTGACAAAAGTATCCTTTCCGCTTCGGTGACTGTTTCGCCGACTACACTGGGCATCAAGGCATACTCGACCTCCTGACCTTTGCTGAGAACGTATGTTACCACTTCGCCCTCTTTGACTAAAACATTGGGATCAGGACTTTGTCTGATAACAAGACCCCATGGTACGGTTTCACTGAACTCGTAGGTGATTTCTCCGCCCTGGAGACCGCTCTCGTTCAACAGAACAAGTGCCTCATTGGAATACTTGTGGACCAGGTCAGGAACATTGATCATTCTTTCTCCTAAACTGACGATCACCTCGATTGGGAATCCTTCTTTCAGCTTTTCTCCAGCTCTTATGTTTTGACTCATAATCTGACCTTCTTCAAAATCTGAGCTGTAAATCCTATCTTTCACAATGAATTCCAGACCCAGATTCTCTATGGTATCCTGGGCTGTCATCTCATCTACTCCGCTTAAATCAGGCACCTCAACCTCTGCAACCGACAAATAGTCTTTGATGAACGAGATGGCTGCAAAAGCTAACACAAGGGTAAGCGCCAATGCTGCCACAATGGCGAGAATTGAATATTTCAGCTTGCTCCTGTCCTCTTCAATCAAATCATCATCATCATCAGGAATACTGTTTGCAGCGCCGTTACTGTTATGATTTGAAGCAGCTTTTACCTTACCATTGTCGGCCTTGACTTTGTTATTCTTGCTAGCGCTGGCATTAAGCAATGTCTTATCCATGGAATTGATTGTGGAAGTCTCTAATAAAAACCTGTTCAGAGCCTCTGTTTTTTCATTGTCCATACTCTGATTATTAGATCCTGCCAAAAATATCTCTTTATTCAACTTAAACTTCATCAGGTCTGAAATTATTGCATTTGCACTGTTGTATCTCAAAGTCTGTTTCTTATTGGTGCATTTCAAAACTATCTCATCCAAAAAATCAGGTATTTCTTTATTGATAGTGGACGGAGCCGGAATTTGCTCATTAACGTGCTTCAATGCAATAGTAATCGCAGAATCTCCCTTGAATGGAACCTCTCCTGTCAACATCTCAAACAGGACTATTCCAAGGGAATAAATGTCAGATTTTTCATCTATATATCCGCCTCTAGCCTGCTCAGGTGAGAAATAATTGACTGAACCCAGCGTGTTGTCACTATTGGTCATTGTTTTATTGGATACAGCTCTGGCTATGCCAAAATCAGCTACCTTAACCTGATTGTTCTTGTCAATTAAAATATTGTGAGGTTTTATGTCTCTATGTATGATACCGTTGGTGTGGGCGTGGTCCAACGCTTCACAAATCTGTATGCAAATATCAATAGCAGTGTCAGTTGACAGTCCTTTTTTTTGTTGAATCAGTTCATGGAGGGTTATGCCTTCCAAATACTCCATAACAATGTAATAAATACCATCATCAACACCGGTATCATAGACATTTACAATATTCTTGTGATTAAGCCTGGCTGCCGACATCGACTCTTGCTTGAATTTATTGATAAAGTCCTGGTCATTGACAAACTCTTGCTTAAGTACTTTTACAGCGACAAATCGATTGAGCACGTTGCATTTCGCCCTATAAACCAGTGCCATGCCGCCACTTCCAACCTCTTCAATTATTTCATATCTTCCGTTTAGAATATCTTTCATAAAACACCTCAACCTAGTTGGTAATCAGAACAACTGATATATTGTCTGTTCCGCCTCTTCTTTTAGCTTCATCAATTAATTCTTCCACTGCCTGATCTTTGTATCTATTGATAAAGAACAGAATCTCTCTTTCCGGCAAATAATTTGTCAACCCATCTGTACACAATAATATATGGTCAATTTGGGACAAATCTTCCTGATAATAATCAGGTATCACTTTTTCACACGTTCCTAATGCTTTTGTCAGTACATGCCTTTGAGGATGCTTGTCCACTTCCTCCAAAGAAATCTGTCCGCTTTTATACATCTCATGCACTAATGAATGATCCTCAGTAACTTGTTTTAAAGAATCAGAGGTTATCACATAAGCCCTGCTGTCACCGATATTGCCAAAATAAGCCAATTGTTTGGCTTTATTGATTAGGACAACAGTCATAGTTGTCCCCATTCCTTCAAATTCCTCAGATGTGAGCCCTTCACGGTATACCCACATGCAACTGTTTAAGAAGATATTGTTGATAAACTCCTCAGGTGAATTCATCAGAATATCCAAATGGTCAATAAAGTACCTCGCTGCGGATTCCAAAGCCAATCTGCTTGCAACTTCGCCTGATTTGTGCCCACCCATTCCATCGGCAACTGCTGCGAGTATGAAATCCTGATGCTCCAGATAAATAACACTGTCTTCGTTTTTTTCCCTAAAATTACCGATATCTGTTTTATAAATCCCTTTCATAGATACACCCCTGTTATTTTATATAATTATTCCGCAATTGTCCGCAAGCGGCATTTATATCCCTACCCAATTCACGTCTTATGGTTGTGTTGATTTTATGCTTAACCAAATTTTTATAAAAGGTTCTTATTCTAATATCAGATGGTGCTTTTCCTTCATATTCACTGATTGGGTTCAATGGAATGAGATTAACATGGCAATTTGAGTTTTTTAGAAGGTCCTTCAAACTTTTGATATCATCATCCGTATCATTGAATCCCTCAATCATTATATACTCATACGTGACTCTTCTGCCTGATTTTTGTGTATAATGGTCACATGCTTCAATCAAATCCTTAAGCGGATATTTTTTTGATGCGGGTATCAGCTTGTTTCTATTCTCTTGTATAGCTGAATGCAACGATATAGCCAGATTGAAGCCAAGATTGTCTTCCGCGGACTCGTAAATCTTATCGATTATCCCACAGGTTGAGACTGTTATTTTTCTCTTGCTTATATTCAAGCCGTTTTCATCTGTAATGACGCTCATGAATTTCTTCAGATTGTTATAATTGTCCAATGGCTCACCTGATCCCATAACTACGACACTGTCAATTCTAGTTTTTAGATCCTTTTGTATCATGTAAATCTGTTCAAGCATCTCTGAAGCCCTCAGATTCCTTGCCTTGCCCCCAATGGTTGAAGCACAGAAAACGCAACCCATATTACATCCGACTTGTGAGGAAATACAGACACTATCGCCAAAATCATATCTGAGAAAAACTGACTCTATGATATTGCGATCTCCCAGCTCGAATAGATACTTTTTCGTATCATCAACTTTTGACTCTAATTTTTTATAGATTGAAATCAGATCAATCTGGAAGCTATCCTTCAAATAACTAATATCTTTGGCAGATAGATTTGTCATTTTAGAATAGTCCCTTTCAAGGCTTTTGTGTATCCATCTGAAAATCTGATCAGCCCTGTACTTGGGCAGACCAATCTGTTCTATACTTTTAACCAACTCTTTATGTGTCAAATCATTTATATACATAAACTCTCCAAAATTATTGATATTATATCATATTATTGTGAAATATTATAGATGTGTTCTTTTCAGGCAAGCAATAAAAAATCCGTCAGTGTTGTCAATATGAGGCAATAGTTTTATAAAACCCTCGTGTTTTATGCCATTTATAACAAAATCTTCAAAGTTGAAGTCTTCATGGGTTTTCAGAAAGTCTGTCACCAAATCAACATTTTCCTCATCAAACACAGAGCAAGTGGAATAAATCATTTTTCCACCTTCTTTTAGATATTTTGATGCGTTTTCCAGAATGCTTCTCTGCAATGTAAGCAATTCATCAAATCTGGAAAAATCCATCCGATATTTGACCTCCGGTTTTCTTCTGATGATGCCTGAGTTGCTGCATGGAACATCAACAATACAATAATCGAATTTCCCGATAAAATCATCGTTGGTCACCGTGGCGTCCTGCAGTTTCAAAGAAATATTGCTTAATCCCAGTCTTTTAATATTATTATCCACCAATCTCAGCTTGTGCTCAAAAATATCACACCCGACAACGTAGCTGGTATTGTCGCAGATTTCCGCAACATGGAGGCATTTTCCCCCTGGAGCGCAACACATATCGATTATATGTGATTTCTTCTCCGGATTCAATACCTGACCTACGAGCATAGAGCTTTCATCCTGTGGCGTTATCAGACCCTCAATGTACATTTCTGTCTTTTCAATATGGTGGGGATTTTTGATGATGATGCCGTAATGGGACAATAGCGTTTTATCCATCTGAAATTCCCGTCCGTTAAAGGTATCAAAGAATAAATCTCTTGATATTTTTGTTTGATTGACTCTTACGATCATATCCGGCTTTGTGTTTGATGCTATGCAAAATTGTTCAGCCTCTTCATATCCAAATTCGCTGATAAGCTTATTGATCAGTTCAAGAGGATAAGAGTATTTGATTGAAAGGAAATTTGTTTTTTCAAGATTGTTGACTGCCGATAAAATGTTTTCTCTATTTCTTATAATGCTTCTTAAAATGCCATTGACAAATTTATGACTTTTGAACAAGTATTTTTTTGTCAGCTCGACACTCTCAAAAACAACCTTTGATTCTGAAAGATTGTCATTGAAAAACAGTTGAAATACAGCGAGCCTAAGTATATTCAACACCTTATCATTTATTTTCGGAATTTTTATTGAAGAATAGGTGGAAATGATCCAGTCAACAAAAATGATGTTTTCAATAACACCATAAAAATTGTAGACATACAAATCTTTTTCCTGCTTGCTATCAAACCTGACAATAGCTTCCTTGATCTCCATGTTTGAATATTTTTTCTTTTCTGTAACTCTGTACAACGAGTCAACAACTTCTTTCCTATATTCCATAAACATCTCCAAAATAATAAAGGCTGATTATACAGCCTTTATCTTCTTCTGTTTGAAAGCATGATTAGCCTGATCAACTGACTGATTGCGGTCAACGCTGCCGCTACGTATGTCAGTGCTGCTGCGTTCAAGACCTTTTTAGCATTGACTATTTCATCATCTTGAAGGAAATTCAATCCTTCGAGCTGTAAAATTGCGCGATTGCTGGCATCAAACTCAACCGGTAGCGTAACCAGCTGAAAGACAACAATTCCTAAAAAAAGCACTATTCCGATTTGTATCAATCCAGCATACCCTAAGAATAGCCCCAGCAACACAAGTATCCAGACAAATTTAGAGCTGAAACTGACTACCGGTACAAGTATGTTGCGTACCACCAGAGGAGCATACTGACTTGAATGCTGAATAGCATGTCCCACCTCATGGGCTGCTACGCCATATGCGGCGATGGATCTGCTGTCGTACACCGTGTCGGACAGCCTTAGGATTTTTGTCCTTGGATCATAATGATCTGTGAGATTCCCTGGAATGTGTTCAATTTTAACTTCATCCAGATTGTTTCTGTCAAGTATCATTCTTGCAACGTCATAGCCCGTATAGCTGCTTTGTGCAAAAGCTCTCGAATATTTTGCAAATGTTGACTGTATCTTTTGTTGCGCATACATTGATATGAATATAGCCGGTATTAGTAAAATTATACTTGTATCAAAAAACATTTAATCATCTCCTAACATATAACCTGTCTCTATACTATTGCCTAACAGGAATTGCTTGACGGTCATTCTCCTCTTCCCTGGCAATTGTATCTCGTTTACTACCAGGTAACCGTCGCTGCAGGCAACGCTGATGCCCTGCTCATCGACTTCCAATATGGTTCCCGGTTTTTTCCCGTGCTTTATCAATATAAAGCTTGTATTGAAGATTTTTATTTCTTTTTCACCATAGTGTATGACCGATCCAGGCCATGGGTCTAAGCCTCTAATGAGATTATTGATGGCCAGGCAAGAATGGTTCCAATTGATGAGACTCATTGATTTATTGAGCATAGGTGCATAGGACGCCAAACCCGGGTCCTGTTTCATTGGCTTGATTTGTTTCGCTGCTATAGATGCAATTACCTCAACTATTAGCCTTGCACCCATATGCATAAGACTATCATGCAACTCACCCGCAGTGATTTTGTCATCCAGACACACACTTTCCATTTTGTAGACCGGTCCTGTGTCAAGACCTTTCTCGACTTTCATGATTGACACGCCCGTCTCTGACTCACCATTTATGATTGCCCAATTGATGGGCGCTGCGCCTCTGTATTTTGGCAGCAACGAAGCATGTATGTTAAGGCACTCCACTTTTGGAATCAACAGAAATTCTTGAGACAAAATCTGTCCATATGCGACTACTACGATGAAATCAGGTTTGTGTGATCTAATCAGGTCCAGGCTTTCTTTGGAATTGACATTTAGAGGTTGATGGACCTCAATGCCAAGTTCTTCCGCTGCTACCTTCACTGGTGATTTGGATGTTACTTTTCCTCTGCCTTTCTTCTTATCCTTTTGAGAGACCACTAAAGTCACTTCATAGCCGTGAGCGATAATTGCTCTCAAGGCCGGAACGGAGAAATCGGGAGTCCCTAAAAAAACGATCCTATTCATCAGTTTCGGTTTCCTTGCTGTCGGTTTTTGTTCCCTTGATTATTTTATCTATAAATAGGACACCATTCAGATGATCAATCTCGTGGCATAGGCAGACAGCTTTCAATCCCTCAGCCTCCATAGTCTCGGTTTTGCCATCGACAGTCATATACTCCAGTGTCACTTTCTCAGGCCTCAACACATCCCCATTGACCTCGGGAACACTTAAACAGCCTTCAGTAAAAACCTGCTCTCCAGAATTTTCAATGATTTTCGGGTTCAGAATCTTGACTGGTCCTTCTCCTATGTCCATCACAATCGCTCTTTTTAAAACACCCACCTGAACTGCTGCAAGCCCTATACCATCATTCTCATACATGGTTTCAACCATGTCATCCAATAATGTGATCAGTCTATCGTCAATTTTCTCTATTTTCCTGCTTTTTTTTCTTAGAATTTCGTCTCCTTCAATTCTTAGCTTTCTTATTGCCAATTGGACCTCCTATATTGAAGTGGGATTGATATCTATCGATATATCAATCTCCTTGTAACTTCTATTTAAAAGTATTTTTCTTAAACAATTCTTAATTTCGCTGGAAACACCTTTTTTGTACTTGATGATAATCGACACCCTATACTTATTGTTTATTTTGTAGATGCTGTTGTTCATCGGCGGGTACATCAGGACTTTTCTTTTTGAAATAAGGTCATTGAGACCCATCCGGATTTCCTTGTGTTTTTCAATAACGAAATTTTGTGCAATATCTTCTTTTTTTGACAACACAGTAATATTTATGATATCGATATACGGTGGATATCTGAATTCCTTTCTCAATGACAATTCCCGTTTGACAAAAGCCTTGAAATCATTATTCTTTGAATAAACAAGACTGTAGTGATCGGGATCATAGGTCTGTACAAATACAGATCCTGATTTATTGCCCCTTCCGGCTCTTCCACTGACCTGTGTGACCAACTGGTATGACTTTTCACTGGCTGTGTAGAAAGGCAGATTCATGGTCAGATCCGCTGAAACAATTCCTACGACTGTGACATTTGGGAAATGAAGGCCCTTTGCAAGCATCTGCGTGCCTACAAGAATATCAGTCTCACCTTTTTTAAAGCTATTGTATATTCTTTCAAAGGAATTTCGTGTAGATGTGGTATCCAAATCCACGCGACTGATTCTAGCGTCAGGTATAAGTTTGCGCGCTTCCTCTTCAATTCTCTCGGTACCAAGTCCGAATGTTTTAAAGTACTGGCTATCGCATTCCGGGCATTTGACGGTTATCTTTTGGGAAGCGCCGCAATAGTGGCAAATCAGACGCCCTTTGTTCTGATGATATGTCATGGAAATGTCGCATCGCTTGCATTTTACAACATATCCACAACTCCTGCATGACATGAAGCTGGAATAACCTCTCCTGTTAAGAAACAGAATTGATTGTTCTTTGTTTTTAAATGCATTGATGATGGCATCCTGCAAGGCTAGGCTGAAAATATTTTTATTGCCTCTGTCCAATTCCTCTCTCATATCGATGATATTGATTTCAGGCATTTTCAATTGGTTAACCCTTTTCGTCAGGGTCATGATCTCATATTCATTGCGCATGCCCTTTAGATAAGACTCAGATGAGGGAGTGGCTGTGCCCAATATGAGCTTTGCATCCCATAAGGAAGTCAGTTTTTCACTTACTTCAATGGTATCATATTTCGGGACAGATGATGATTTATATGATTCCTCATGGGATTCATCTATTATGACTATGCCAAGATTCTTAACAGGAGCGAAAACGGCTGATCTGGCTCCAATAATAATATCCGACTCTTGAGCGTATATTTTACGCCATTCTTCATTCCTTTGGCTGACTGCCAGTTTACTGTGAAGCACGGCGATTCTTTCTCCAAATCGTTGTTTGAATCGATTGATCGTTTGGGGTGTCAATGAGATTTCGGGTACCATATAGATGATGGTTTTATTTGCCTTCAGCACCTCTTCTATTACCCTTAGGTAAATCTCGGTTTTACCGCTTCCGGTTACTCCGTGAATAAGAAATCTTTTGTTCTCAGATTTTACAATACTATTTATAATACTATTTTGCTCTTCTGTCAATGATATGGTCGATAAAGGCTTTAAAAAACTATTATGGCGAATGGCGGGATTCTCTTCTGTGTATCGGTGAATCAGGTTTTTGCTCTGAAGCGCTTCCAAATCCTTGACAGTTGATTTGGTTTCATCGCAAAGCGTTTTAGTGGTCATTTTCCCTTCGATGTTTAGCAAGTCAAGAATTCTCTTTTGCTTATGGCTATTGATTCTTAATTTCTTTAAATATTCTGAATCGGTTAATTCAACGTATTCTATTGTTTTGCTTTCAAAAGACAGGTCTCTTGTGAAAACCGACAAGCTTCCATCAGCGATGAGTCTGTCAAAATTATCAAGCAACCGCTTATGATTAAGCTCTTTTCTGATTTGTTCAAAACCAAGCCATTTGCCGGTTAAGCTTAGGTCAAAACTGCCATCCGATGATTTTTCATCTTTAATGAAAATCTCAATTTTTGATAAAGGTCTGTACATCAAATTGAAAGCATCATTAAATCTCGAAAGATAATGCTCTCTTATCCAATAGGCTAAAGCTATATTCTGCTGGCTGATGATAGGTTCATTGTCTATCACTGCCATAATGCTTTTAATGTTTCTAATATTGCCGTCAATCGTTTCTTTTAATGAAACAACCAATCCTATCATCAGTCCATTGTTAAAGTTGACCAATACCCTCTTCCCTATATCCACTTGATTTCCAAGGTGGTCAGAAACCTGGTAGGTGTATGCCTGGTCTGTATTTCTGGATTTGTTGCCAATTATAACATCACAATAATAATTCATAAATCCACACCTAAAAACTAAAAGCTTGCTTTGCAAGCTTTGTTTTACTCTTTATAAGTAATCTTACCCTGATAAAACTCTTCTACAGCGATATTGACAGCCTTTGTACTTGTTGTCTTGACCAAAATATCCGCTCCGTCCACAATTTCTCTGGCTCTTTTTGATATTATGGAAACCAGCATATATCTACTATCCGTTTTTTCCAATAATTCATCTATTGATGGTTTGCTCATTTTATGCCTCCCTAATGCTATTGATCAGACTTATTTGTCTGTTAGCTTTGTTTTTTTCGGCTACTATTATTGATTTAATTTTTTCTACAGCATGTTCAACGTAATCATTAACCACAACATAATCATATTTGAAAGCGTAGCTTAGCTCTTCGTAAGTGCACTCCATCCGTTTGATTATGTCTTCCTTGCTTTCTGTTCCTCTTGATGTTATGCGTTTTTTCAGTTCCTGTAGGGAGGGTGGCAGTATGAAAATAAATATTCCTTCGGGATATTCCTCTTTGACTTTTAAAGCACCTTGAATGTCAATCTCAAGAATAACATCTTTCCCCTGGTCCACAAGCTCCAATACTTTCCATTTTGGTGTCCCGTAATAATTGCCATACACCCTGGCGTATTCTAGAAAATCATTGTTCCGGATCCTTTTTTCGAAATCCTCCGTTGACGTGAAATAATAGCTTACGCCCTCTGTCTCTTGTCCTCTAGGGCTTCTGGTGGTGACTGATACCGAAATTTCTATATCTGGATGGCTGTTTATCAGTTCCTTGCAAATGGTGCCTTTTCCAGCACCTGATGGTCCTGATATGACAACTAATAGTCCTTTTTGCATTACCTATTCTCCTTTGGGCCATTTTCTGCTGATAAAAATCTTTGCGCCACTGTCTCTGGCTGAATTGCTGAAAGCACTATATGATTGCTGTCCATGATTATCACCGCCCTGGTTTTTCTGCCATAGGTTGCGTCAATCAGCTTATTGCCTTCTCTTGCCTCTGTTATCATTCTTTTGATGGGCGCTGATTCAGGACTCACTACGGCAATTACCCTATTCTCAGAAATGATATTGCCAAATCCTATATTAATCATCTTCATATGCTGCTCCTACTCAATGTTTTGCACCTGTTCTCTCATTTTTTCAATATGATTCTTTATTTCCACAGAGCTCTGAGTGATCTTGATGGTACTTGATTTTGACCCTATGGTGTTTGATTCCCGATTGATCTCCTGAAGGATGAAGTCTAGTTTACGCCCTACGACACCACCTTCTGCCAGTGTATCTGCCAATTGCTTCATGTGGCTTTTCAGTCTGACCAATTCTTCATTTATAT
>JAUYTY010000184.1 GCA_030694905.1 Eubacteriales bacterium
GTATAATTAGTCTTTCGGCCATATTGTTAAATGATGCTTACTATGAATTGTTAGTAAAAGGCAAACGTACAGTTTATGGCTACTCCGTCGTTGAAATTGAAACGGTAATCCTACTTAAAATCAAGGCCTGGCTGGATATGAATCAAAAGCAAGAAAAAGGTGAAAATATTGATTCAAAAAATATAAGAAAACACAAGAACGATATTTTTAGGCTTCTGTCAAATGTTACACCTTCCAGTCGATTGGAAGCAGCTGACGAGATTAAAAACGATATTAAGGTATTTATGAAACTCATCGATAAAGACAGACCTGACTTAAAAAATCTAGGTATTAGGAATACAAGTTTTGTTGAGTTAATGGAGATATTTGAAAGTATTTTTTGTAATTTCTGAAGCTTAGTGAACAGCATTAAAAGCATATTAACCTAATACAATTTTTTAATGGAGGTCCTAGTGGAACTAATCATTATGTTGGTCGTAGGCGGAATATTTTTATTTTTAGGGTGGCGAATTTGGAAGAAAGAACAGATTACGCTTATTCATTCTTATCATTATACAAAGGTTTCTGAAACTGATAAGAAAGCCTATACTGAAAAAATGGGCAAAGGAATTATTATTATAGGAATCGGAATGATAATCACAGGCGCAGTTGATTTCTTTACAAGCACATCTTACGGTTGGATATTTTTTGGAATAGGCTTTGTTTTGGGATTTGTCATAATGATTGCAGCACAAAAGAAATACAATGGAGGGATGTTTTAGCATTTGAGTGAGGCGGGAACCAAATACCATTGACCCCGTCTAATTTGATGTTAGATAAAAATATCGGAGGTCTTATGGTGAAGTATTTCAAGATAATAGTAGTTGGCGGATTATGTGCAAGCTTGGTTTTTAATTATGTTTTGTTTACAAAGCTTGATGATATCGACAATAAGATGAACAATCTTTCTAATTATCAACAGCAGGTCGTTAATACAGTTAACGCCCAGGTTAGTCAGATAAATAATACAATCAATCAAATCAAAGAAGATCAGAGCTGGCTGAGCGAAATCAATGTTGAAACAACAATGGATGATGTTGACAAGAGTAAAGCCATGGTGAATTTTGAGTGGCAGGTAAAAGAATTACAAAATGATTCAGATGTGCTTTTTAATTACAAGAAAAATGAAGAAAAAGAATATGATTCCATTAAAGCACTAAATATGGGAAATGGCTTTTTCAGGGTTGTTATGCCTATTGAAGTAACGTTGGAGCCTGTCTGGAATTCATACATTTTTGATAGAGGCAGTCATTCAAACCAAGAACCAGTAAGGGTCGTGGAGGGAAGCAAGGAGTCATATGAAAGATTGAATCAATTGAGCTTCTATTATTATATTTCTGTTTCTCACGATAACATGATAAAAAGTGCTGAAATCAATACAGTGCGTATCGAAGATATGGGCGCCCGCTATTACGGTTACTTGGAAGTCCGCACCGACATAGACAAGAATAATAATTATAATATCTCATTAACCAGCGGAAAGATGTACGACAATTCAATTTTTTTAAAGGAAGTAAATCTAGAAAAATTCAGAAATGGACAACTGGTGGAAACGGAAAAGATCGAGGAAAGAAGCATTGCTTATGAGGGCGGAATGCCTGCAAGAGAAGACATCAATGAGTTCTATAAACAAACCTCAGAAGAAAAGCTTGATTACAGCAGTTTGGTGTTGAAAGTGATCTATAGTGATGGCTCTGTCTTTGAACGAGAAATTTACAGTGAGTAGTGTTGGATTGATTTTGAAAGATTTTGAATAACAATTTGATTAAAGTATGAGGGTATTACTATGAAATCTATTCTTTTAATTTACAGAACGGATACAGGATTTACAAAAAAATATGCCGATTGGATTGCTGAAAAAATCCCGTGTAAAATGGTTTTGTTAGATGAAATTGGACAATTGGATATGGCATCTTTTGATGTTATTATCTATGGTGCGGGAATTCACGCGGGTCATATAAAAGGATTGAAAGACTTTAAGGAAAGCATCGAAGCTCTTGACAAGAAAAAACCGGTAATAGCTTTTGCAACCGGTGGAGCGCCTTATACAGAGGCGATTTTTTCGAAGATTAAAGCCAACAATTTCCCTCCAAACGAACAAAACGATATAGCATTCTTCTACTTCGAAAGTGGAATCAACTATGAAAAAATGGGTCTCTTGGACAAGGCGATCATGAAGTCCTATAATAAGGTACTATCCCTAAAAAACAATAAATCCGAAGTAGAAAAAGGGACGAGTCAAGCCATTTCAAGCTCATATGACCATTGTGATATTGAAAACATAATACCTCTGGTGGAATATGTGCGTAATTTATGATCTTAACTCTGGCCTGTTTGTTCATTGCTACAGACTATAACCTATACTACAATAATGGGGTAACTTCGTAGTATAATGGCCTCTTCAATGATGATTAAGTAAAAATACACGGCTTTCCTAATTAAGGGAGGCTATTTTTTTCAAATGTTTTGTGCAATATCAGGAATAAAGATTCTTATATATGTGCGTAACATTCCTAAAAAGAAATATTACGTGTAAAAATAGGAACAGAAGTGTAGATAGCTCTTCTCAAATTGATGGGAAGCTTTTTTTGATTCAAGAAAATTAATAACCATCTTACTTGCATAAAATGTTAAACAGAGATAATTATCAAAATTATATAGAAATAATATTTAATGAAGATAAAATCGCAGATAACGGTATGTTTTGATACATTTTAGAAATCTAACATGTTATAATAAAACCAATAATGTTTAATACAAATAACATAGGTAATTTCCTATTATCGCTATTTGAAAAAAAGATCTGAGAACTCACCGGAGTCGGTCGATTATCATTGATAACTAAGTAAAGTGAAAATCTAAAAACAGAAATACTTCAGAAAGCATGAATCGCATTGGAGTGAGACATATGTGATGTCATGGAGTTTATACCAAATAAGCATAAAGAGGGGAAACAGAACAATGGCTAATAACAAAAAAGAGCAGGAAAGAGCGGAACTGCACCGAACAATTTGGAATATAGCTAATGATCTTAGAGGAAGTGTTGATGGATGGGACTTCAAGCAGTATGTGCTCGGTATGCTGTTCTACCGATACATTTCTGAAAACTTGACGGACTACATCAACCGGGGCGAACGTGAAGCCGGGAATCCAGGTTTTGACTTTGCAAAGCTTTCTGATGCAGAAGCGGAAGAAGCCCGCACAGATTTGGTTCAGACAAGGGGTTTCTTTATCCTGCCAAGCGAGCTCTTTCAGAACGTAAGAAAAAAGGCGGCGCAAGATGAAAACCTCAATGAAACAATGGAAAAGGCATTTAAAAGTATAGAAAGCTCCGCGCAAGGAGGTCCAAGCGAGGACAACTTCAAGGGACTTTTTGATGATATAGATGTCAACAGCAACAAGCTCGGTGGAACGGTCGCAAAGCGAAATGAAAAGATCGTCAAGCTCTTAAATGGTGTAGGCGAGATGAAGTTGGGCGACTATCAGGACAACACCATTGATGCATTCGGAGATGCCTATGAGTTTCTGATGGGGATGTACGCATCCAATGCCGGCAAGAGCGGCGGCGAATACTACACGCCACAGGAAGTGAGCGAGCTGTTGACCCGCATTACCCTTGTTGGAAAAAGGGAGGTCAACAAGGTCTATGACCCGGCCTGCGGTTCAGGATCCTTGCTGCTTAATTTTGCTAAGATACTCGGGAAAGAGAATGTCCGACAGGGTTTTTTCGGACAGGAGATCAATATCACAACCTACAACCTGTGCCGCATCAATATGTTCTTGCATGACATCGATTATGATAAGTTTGATATTGGCTTAGGTGATACGTTGACAGATCCATTGCATTGGGATGATGAGCCTTTTGAGGCTATCGTTTCAAATCCTCCATACTCCATCAGATGGGACGGTGACGCCAACCCACTATTGATAAACGATCCAAGATTTTCTCCCGCTGGGGTACTGGCACCAAAATCAAAAGCAGACCTTGCGTTTATCATGCATTCGCTGTCATGGCTCGCAACCAGCGGTACGGCTGCCATTGTATGTTTTCCTGGTGTTATGTATCGTGGTGGCGCGGAGCAGAAGATACGCAAGTACCTGATTGACAACAATTATATCGACTGTGTCATCCAGCTGCCAAGCAATCTGTTCTTTGGCACCAGCATAGCAACCTGCATCATGGTATTGAAAAAGTCCAAGATAGAAAACAGCACCCTATTCATCGATGCAACCAAGGAATGTGTCAAGGTCACCAACAGCAACAAGCTGACACAGAAGAACATGGACGCGATCATCGATGCCTATACGAAAAGGGTCGACCATGATCACTTCGTTGTGAAGGTTTCCAATACTGATATAGCAGCACAGGACTACAATCTTTCCGTTTCCACCTATGTGGAGAAGGAGGACACGCGTGAAGTGATCGATATTTTAGCTCTAAATACTGAAATTAGAGAAATCGTCGCTCGTGAGCAAGTTCTCCGAGATGAGATTGACAAAATCATTATGGAAATTGAGGTGTGCGAATGAACAAGGAACTTCAATTTTTAGTCTACCGAGCTACTGATGAAGACGTATCTGTTGATGCAATTGTTAAAGACGAAACCGTTTGGCTTACTCAAAAGGGAATGGCAGGACTTTTTGGTGTGCAAACTCCAGCCATCAGCAAACATTTAAAAAATATATTTGAAGAAGGTGAACTCAACGAAGCAGTGGTTATTTCCAAAATGGAAAGAACCACTTTGCACGGTGCAATACCCGAAAAAACACAAACAAAAGAAACAAATTATTATAACCTTGATGCCATCATCTCGGTAGGTTACCGTGTTAATTCAAGACGTGCTACAAATTTCCGAATTTGGGCGACAGGCATTTTAAAAGAATACATGACCAAGGGTTTTGCCATGGATGATGAACGCTTAAAGCAAAGCAAAACAGCATTTGGAAAAGATTATTTTAAGGAATTGTTGGAACGCGTCAGATCGATTCGTACTAGCGAACGCCGCATGTGGCAGCAGATTACAGATATTTTTGCCGAGTGCAGCATCGACTACGACAGAAATGCTGAAGTGACCCACGAGTTTTATGCCATGGTGCAAAACAAATTTCATTATGCTATTACAGGGCAAACGGCTGCAGAAATAGTCTTTTCAAAAGCCAACCACCAAAAGGAGAATATGGGGCTTACAACGTGGAAAAATGCACCAGAAGGCCGCATTTTAAAGTCAGATGTCTCAGTTGCAAAGAATTATCTAAGCGAACAAGAAATTAAGCGACTCGAAAGAACTGTCACTGGCTATTTTGACTACATTGAAGATCTTATAGAGCGGGAGAACACTTTTACAATGGAGCAGTTTTCCTCAAGCATCAATGAATTTCTCACTTTTAGAAAGTATAAAATACTGCCTGATAAAGGTAGAGTTTCTAAACAAATGGCACTAGATAAAGCAAGTACAGAATATGATGGATTCAATAAAACTCAGAAAATAACATCAGATTTTGACCGTGAAGTAAAAAAACTGATGGAGCGAGGAGGCAAAGCCGATGAGTAAAATTGAAGAACTGATTTCTGAGCTTTGTCCGGATGGTGTTGAGTATAAAACACTTGGAGATTTTGCGACTATCACAAGAGGTGGCAATTTTCAAAAAAAAGATTTTACTGAAATGGGCGTACCGTGTATTCATTATGGACAGATATATACGCGATATGGATTATTTGCAGATCAAACAATAACATATATTAATAAAGAGGCGGCAAGCAAATCGAAATATGCATATCAAAATGATATTATTATGGCTGTTACAAGTGAAAATGTTGAAGATGTCTGTAAAAGTGTAGCGTGGTTAGGTTCAGATGACATTGCAGTCAGTGGGCACACAGCTATAATTAAACATAATCAAAATCCGAAGTATCTTTCTTACTATTTTCATTCAAATATGTTTTTTTCCCAAAAGGTAAAATTAGCACATGGAACAAAAGTCATTGAAGTAACTCCGAATAAACTTAAAAATATCATCATCCCCCTCCCACCGCTGCCAGTGCAGCAGGAAATTGTCCGAATCCTGGACAATTTCACGGAGCTTACAGCGGAGCTTACAGCGGAGCTTACAGCGCGGAAACAGCAGTATGAGTATTATAGAGATTTATTATTCAACTTTGACAGAGTGAGCGATATTGAGGTTAAATGGGTGATTTTGAGCGAAATCGCTGATATTGGTACTGGGAGCAGCAATACTAATGAAGAATTGGAAATAGGAAACTATCCGTTTTTTGTACGCTCCCAAGAAGTTCGCCAAAAAAACACTTTTGAGTTTGATGAAACTGCTATTATCACATCAGGTGATGGAGTAGGTGTGGGCAAGATTTTTCATTATATCGAAGGGAAATATGCTTTGCATCAAAGAGCTTATCGAATACACATTTCGAATGAATATGTTCTTCCTAGATATTATTTTTATTATATGAAAAGTGTATTCTTAAAATATATCGAAAAGAACTCCTTCCATTCGTCCGTAACATCCATTCGAAGGCCCATGCTTAACAATTTTCCTGTTCCTATTCCTCCCATTGAAGAACAAGAAAGAATCGTTTCTATCCTCGACCGCTTTGACACGCTTACCAACGACCTCACAAGCGGTCTACCAGCCGAAATTGAAGCTAGACGCAAGCAATATGAGTATTACCGGGACAAGCTATTGACCTTTCCTGCAAAAGGGGAAGAAATGAAGGAGGCCAACGCATGAGTTTATACAACATTGTGGTTTCATCAAACGAAAGCACGGTTGTGGCAGAGTATGCGACACAATACAACCACTCAGGTTCTTATCAAAGCGAGGCCGAACTGGAAAATGAGTTTATCCGGTTGCTTCAGACTCAAGGGTACGAATACTTGCGGATTCATAACGAAGCCGCATTGATCACTAACCTGAGAAAACAGCTGGAACTGCTCAACAGCTACACATTCTTAGATGAGGAGTGGAACCGGTTCTTTAAGGAATGCATTGCCAGCAGCAACGAGGGCATCGTAGAAAAGACGAGAAAGATACAGACCGACCATGTGCAGATTCTAAAGCGTGATGACGGTTCGACCAAGAACATCTACCTGATCGATAAGAAGAACATCCACAACAACCGGTTGCAGTTAATCAACCAATATGAGGAATCCGAAGGAGCCCACGATACGCGCTATGATGTGACCATCCTGGCAAATGGCTTGCCTCTACTCCATGCTGAACTGAAGCGACGAGGTGTTGCCATCCGAGAAGCCTTCAACCAAATCAAGCGCTACCAGCGAAACAGTTTCTGGGCAGCCAGCGGTCTCTTTGAGTATGTCCAGATCTTCATCATCTCTAATGGCACCCATACCAAGTACTATTCCAACACCACCCGATACAGCCACGTCAAGGAAGCCGGCGAGGGAGAACGCATAAGGAGTAAGAAGACCAGCAACAGCTTTGAGTTTACCTCCTACTGGGCGGACGGAAACAACGTCGCCATTGCCGATCTGGTGGACTTCACAAAGACCTTTATGGCCAAACACGCCCTGCTGAACGTGCTTACAAAGTACTGTGTGTTCACCTCTGAAGACACGCTGCTTGTCATGCGTCCCTATCAGATTGCCGCTACTGAACGCATCCTCTCACGGATTGAGATATCACATAACTACAAGAAAACAGGCACCCTTGAAGCGGGGGGATATATCTGGCATACCACCGGTAGCGGCAAGACGCTGACCTCCTTCAAGACAGCCCAGATTGCTTCAGCCTTGCCCTATATCGACAAGGTTCTCTTTGTGGTTGACCGTAAGGACCTAGACTACCAGACCATGAAGGAATATGATCGGTTCCAGAAAGGAGCCGCCAACAGCAACACATCCACCAGGATCCTGCACAAGCAGCTGGAGGATAATACCTCGCACATCATCATTACCACGATTCAGAAGCTGGACGTGTTCGTATCCAAGAACAAAGGCCATGAAGTCTTCAAGAAACACGTCGTCATCATTTTTGACGAGTGCCACCGCTCCCAGTTTGGAGAGATGCACAGCAAGATCGTCAAATCATTCAAGCATTACCACCTGTTCGGGTTTACTGGGACACCCATCTTTGCCGCCAACGCAGGAAGTGGTGGAAATCCGCTGCTGAGCACCACACCTCAGGCCTTTGGAGACAAGCTCCACACCTACACCATTGTAGATGCGATCAATGACGGGAACGTGTTGCCGTTTCGCATCGACTATATCAATACAGTGAAGATGAAAGACGGCATGAAGGATAAGAACGTGTCGGCGATCGACACGGAAAAGGCCCTGGCTGACTCAGGCCGCATCCGGGCAGTCGTCAGTTATATCCTCGAGCACTTCGACCAAAAGACAAAGCGCAACAGCTATTATAGCTTAGAGGGACAGCGAGTAGCCGGATTTAACTCCATCCTGGCTGTCAGCTCGATAACTGTCGCGAAAAAGTATTACACGGAGCTTAAAAAACAGCTGGAAGAGCAGAGCCGCAAGCTCAACGTTGCAACCATTTTTAGCTACAGCGCAAATGAGGCCGACCCGGATGATGTATTCATAGATGAAGATTTTGATACAAACAGTTTGGATAAAAGTTCAAGGGATTTTTTGGAATCTGCTATTGCTGATTACAACGCCGACTTCAATGTGAATTACGACACATCCTCGGACAAGTTTCAGAACTACTTTAAGGATCTTTCTCTACGCATGAAAAAGCGTGAAGTGGATCTACTTGTTGTAGTTAATATGTTCCTGACCGGCTTTGACGCTACAACCCTCAACACCTTATGGGTGGACAAGAACCTGAAGCAGCATGGACTGGTACAGGCATTCTCACGCACCAACCGAATCCTGAACTCCGTCAAAACTTACGGCAACATCGTCTGCTTCCGGGATTTGCAGGAGAAGACAGACGAAGCCATCGCCCTGTTTGGCGATAAGGATGCAGGAAGCATTGTCCTTTTGAAAAGTTACGAGGCATATTATGACGGTTACGATGAGAATGGCAAGCACCATCCGGGTTATTCAGAGCTGATTGATGAGATAAGGCAGAGCTTCCCTCTAGGCCAAGCAATCATCGGGGAACAGAACCAGAAAGATTTTATCAGACTGTTCGGAGCTATTCTGAGGCTTAAGAATATTCTGACCGCATTCGATAGCTTTCCAGGCAATGAGATTCTGTCAATTAGGGATTTCCAGGACTATCAGAGTGTCTACATAGATCTCTATCAGGAATTGACAAAGGATAAGAACGATGACAAGGAAATCATCAACGATGACATTGTCTTCGAAATTGAACTGATCAGACAGGTTGAGATCAACATTGACTATATCCTCATGCTTGTGGCCAAGTACCATGCATCCAATTGTGAAGACAAGAACATACTGGTTTCAATCAATAAGGCTATTGGTTCCAGTATCCAACTAAGAAGTAAGAAGGAACTGATTGAGAACTTCATCGAGACCGTCAACTCCTATACGAAAGTTGACGAGGATTGGAGAAGATTTGTTCGTGAGCAGAAAGAAACTGATCTGGAGGAACTGATCAGCGAGGAAAAACTCAAGCAGGCAGAAACGAAGAGTTTCATTAACAACTCTTTCAGAGACGGGTCACTAAAGACTACCGGTACGGACATCGATAAGATCCTCCCACCTGTGTCCAGATTCGGTGGTGGGCGAGAAGTCAAAAAGCAAAATGTTATTGAAAAACTGATGAAATTCTTTGAGAAGTATTTGGGGTTGGTTTAGATGTTTGATGAGTCAATAAAAGATAAGGCGTTTTCAGAAGCAAGGGTATTATTACTAATGACAAATATTGGGATATGAACTCATCGTAAAGGAATAGTAGAAAAATTACAATTGAGGGGTATAACATGACAGATAATGAAAAGATACTATCTTATATTAACAAAGGCGTGGAAAGTGAAGTTGTTGATTTTAAACAGATATTTTATAGTAGTTTAAAAGATAGCAATATAGCAAAACACGTTGCAGCTTTTGCTAACAACAGCATTAATGAAGATAAGTATATAATTTTCGGAGTTACCGATAAAACAAGAGAAATATGTGGTATTGATCCGGAATCCATACCTGATATAGCACATATCGAGAATTATCTTTCGGAGAAAATTGAACCATACATATCAATTTCAGTTAGTTGCTTAAAAATTGATGAAAAAGAAATTGCTTATCTAAAAATAAAGAAAGAGAATCTCGATAGACCTTATGTCATTAAAAACGATTGCGGTATGAAAAACACTATTCAAAGAGGTGATGTTTATATACGAAAAGGAACATATAACTCAAAAGCACTACGCACTGACTTGGATAAAATTTATGAGAACAAC
>JAUYTY010000186.1 GCA_030694905.1 Eubacteriales bacterium
ATATCTGCAGCACTTTTTGAAGATTGGATTGGTTGCAGAAATGGAACGGGTGTTGATGCATATCTCTGAGCTATTTCACCGAGTATTACAAGCTTTAATGCTGTTGTCGGTCTGAATCCTGTTCTTACTAGTTCCTCTTTGTTCTTATTGAAGATTGTTCTGAAATCACATTTCTCCATTTTGATGCCTAACATTTGAAGAAGCTCTGCATCTCTCAATGATTTTACTCCGGATTGATTGTAAATTGTCTGAATGTCTTTAAGTGTGTTCATGATAATTAAATTTAAAGTGAATTGTCGGCCTGTTTCCGGAGCTCATGTCTCTGTCAAGGATTTGAAAAACTCAGCTTGTCCTTGAAAGAGTTAATTCAGAGCGTAATATCTTTGCCGTCACTTCACTAATTTTATTTATGATCACACCCATTCAGACATAAAAAAAGCCGGTAATTGACCAGCTTCTTAATGTGTTTTTGAGGTATTAAACCAATGTGATTGATGATGCAACAATCTCATATGATTGTTTCTCTATACCTGTTTTTGTTGTGTAGTGAACAGGGCGGATTCGACCTTCAACGATAATTCTTGTTCCCTTCTGAATTTCATTGAAGTCAATCATCTTCGGATTTGACCAGGCAACAATGTTGTGCCATACTGTTTCCTCAATTATTTCACCGGCTCTGTTTTTGAATTTGTCGTTTGTTGCAAGTGCAAGTTTCATCACTGCAGATTCTTCAAAAGTGTTGATTCTTGGATTGATTCCTACATTACCTGTTAGTTTTACAAAATTTGATTTCATGATAAATGATTTTTGAGATTAATAATTGAATAATTTACAGATGCCAGTAAAGGTGAATGATTATAAAACCAAGGTTTTAATAGAGAATACTACCTGAAAGAGTGGAGATTATCTGGTAAACTTGCCCGACCTTGATTTTAGTGAAAGCATTATACAACCTTTGCAGATGGAAATATTCAGTTATTCAAAAAGCTTTGAAATTAAATACTAACAGGAGGGAGTGTAGACAAAAGAAATGAGGTGAAATAATAACAGTACCATTTTCCTGACGTCAGGAAGACGATCCCTGTTCTCATACAATAAAAAATGGATACCAATTTCAGATACGACTAAAAGAAAACCCCGTTTCCAGGGCTCCTTTGTTTACTACCAGTAGCATCTTACTTCGCCATTATCTTCCATACAAGAGAGTCCATTTAAGGATGCGAAGCTTTTAGCATGTGAAGGAGAAACTTCAACAGATGAGAGGACTGTTCCGTTTGGAGTCATTTTATAGATAATTGCTTCGTTTTGTGAAAGTTCGATTTTGAAGATGATAGTTTCCATGATGCTTATTGTTTAAGATTTATACGGACTATCAAAAAGGCAGAGAATAGAGAAACCAGTTTTTATTAAGAATACTACCTATAAGTGTGGAGATTGTTAAATAAACCATGCATGAACTTGATGCAACGTAATGAACGAAAGTACTTTTGTCCTTATAATCGCAAACAGGAAATAAGCCATCAGAAACTATTCAAAATGATTCACAATGCAATTATCGGATGATCAAACCATCCGAATAGATGTGTTCTGATTCATGCACTTAACACACGATATGGAAAGGATATACTGGCTATGCTACTAAAACATAACTGGATAGGGGTTTATTAAGGAGTTTTTTTCGCTCTTTGCTTCTTTCTTGGCGAGTTCAGAAAGAAGCCCCTTCGGGAGAACCAATGTGTCCAGTATTAAAATGAGCAAACATTTAGAAACCAGCCCAAAACCCCATTCCAAAAATTTACGAAGTAATTTTTGGTGGAGGAAGACCCTGCGCCGCCCTCAGGAAAAATGCAATTGCATCCCCTCAATTTTTTCCGAAATATGCCCTGATGCCTCTCCGTTCCCAAATTGAGGTGAAGCAAAAAACG
The DNA here is from genome assembly GCA_030694905.1 of Eubacteriales bacterium. Classification (GTDB taxonomy): domain Bacteria; phylum Bacillota; class Clostridia; order Tissierellales; family Dethiosulfatibacteraceae; genus 38-11. Next base: position 1,926 of record JAUYTY010000186.1, read on the forward strand.
GAAGCATTTGCCTCCGTTTAAACAGTTTAATGAAAATATTAAAAATCGTGATCAATCACTTCTAAAGAAATGATTTTGGTTAATAATATTTTTTTATCACTATCTGACAATAATTTTTCACTACCTCCAATTATATTTAACTCTTGTATAAAATCAATCAGAGGTGGAATCTGCTTTTCTTTTTTTACAATTATGTAATTAATATCGTCTACGGTAAATGTTAATGGAGAAATTCCAGAGTTTGGTTTTGGTGTTTTCCTCCCACTTGGATACTCTTCAGGACCTCTCCATTTTTTATAATCTGACTCATCCCAAATCCATTTACTTTCAGAAGAATTGCTTACGAGGTATCGCCATTCATTTTCTTCATATACAGAATTCCTTTCAAGTATATTTGGTGCTCTCTTTGAAAATCCAAATAGGTTCATATGGAGATCGTATGAATATTTACTAAGTATGAACCATTCCACTATTCTTTTTGATGCTTCAGAACCATCAATATTAACATAGTTTCTACCAGTCTCAGGATCTTTTACAAAATCATTTTCAAAGTCACTTCTGATTTTTTCTAAATTGTTTTTCAATTCAATTAGATCATTTAAGGTATTGTCTAGCAAACGTGATGTCACATATAAAATGGGATTAACCTGATTATACATAGCCCATTTCTTGGATAATCCAATTCCGTAAAATCCATATCTTGAAAAATAGTGAATTCTAGTAAGAGGTATGTCACAAAATGAAACCATTGGAATTCCAATTGTATATACTTCACTAGAATCTTTGGTAAATGTTTCTAAACAGAAATTTGGTATTAAGCCTTCAACTAAAATTGACTTAAGGTTACTGAAATAACGAGTGTAATGAAATATTGAAGAAGTTCTTATTGTACTCATAATTTTGTAATTGAAATAATATCAGCGAATTTAATATTAATAAATTCAATTAAAAATATTTAGCAATCTTACTTGTTTATAACACTTCAATTGAGGGCGGATCCAATTCCAACCCCAGACGAACTATATGGAAACAGAGCAATACCTAAAACTAATGTATCAAAAGCATCCGATCCGTCTGTCCTATATTCAAGAGGGTCATCCTCACTTTCGATTAGCTTTTCTCCCCCTTTATATTTTTGAAAACCACGTGAAGTAATTGCAACTTCTGCTAAGGAAATTGACATAATCAGAGCTTCATTGTTCTCCTTATTGATTACTGGTATCAAATGCTTTGCCCCTTTGAAGCAATCATCTAGGATTAGATACTTCTCGTGGTGTTTCATCGGATTGCCAATGTGTATCCTGGTGACTTTCCATCCATTTTTATACAACTGATCACATATTACTGCCGCGAAATCATCATTACTCACTGCATAGTTAGATCCTAGGGCAGTATTATCATAATAGTAAATGAACTCTTTTGTATGGTGATACCGGTAGTAATGGCAAAAGTCATCGACCACTTCTCTAAGTTTACGATTATATTTAACATAGAACGATTTCAGCACCTTTATTTTCAATCCGTCTCTTTGCCCTACTACAAGCCAATTGATATTTGAATTGTAATCAAATGCCCCTGCAATTGGTGATTTAAGGTCTACATCTGAATCCAATTTGCACCCATAGTCTCTTTCCTCAAAACTATACTTATCATCAATTAGAGGCTTATTGTTGTTGGCAATATAAGTATGTATTTTCTCATTGAAATTAGGGTAAAATCCATCCTTCAATCTTTCTATCCTCTTACTCATTATCGATGTCTGGAATACAAGAGGGGGGAGATCTCTTTTCATCTTCCTAAGATATTGCAGACCGACTATATCTACATTTTCGAATGTTGAGCACTCTGAATAGTAAACTGCAATTGACCGGAGCTGTGCAATCAGCTTCTCTGTCTCCCGGATCATTCTCTTTTTGTAATCAGAATCAGACAAAGATTGCAACCGGTGCCATTCTCCCATGAGGGCTTTTATTGACTGAATCACCTCCGGATCCATTTTTTCACGATAGTTCAGTAACCATTTCCCTGATTTGGTTACTGGCATATCAGATACAAATACATATCCATGATGCCAGGGGCAATGGCTAAAGTATCTCCGTGTGCCTCCATTGGCCGGGAATGTCTCATCTTTAAGTTTGTCATAATTTAACCCTTTTGCCTCGTCACCTATGACATAATCAAGAGTCATGGAATTGGATGAAAGCTTTACATCCTGTGATATCACAACCTGAATAGATCCATTGTACCATGAAATAACATCATCGTAGTCATCTGGTGCTACAATTGGTTTTAAGAAGCCCAATTTCTTTGGTGGTCGCTTGCCTATTACGAAGTGGATATCTCTTTTATATCCAAGATCTGAGAGCCCCAGAAGCATAGCAGGGAGTGTCCTGGTGTGTGCCTGTTTGAATGTTGAAGATACGAAGGCCCCGGTACTCCCTTGCATCATCTGTACATTACGGATCAATCGCTGAGATATAATTCCATGTGACTTCCCGGTACGCCGCCCCCAGATGTCGACCTCTGTGTTAGCACCAACAAGCAGGGCCTCTTGCTGTGCTTTATTCAGGTATATCTGTTTCTGTTTCATAAGGTGTTACATCAAGTTCAATCTCATCACTGTACTTTTTCAGGAGCTTCATAGCTTTCTCCCTCATGCCTGGTATTTCTTTCACACCGGCAACAGTTGGATCAATTGTGAATGATAGGTCTTTTGGTACAATTTCATCAAATGGCATCTTCTCTCCGTCGTCTTCATTTGTGCGGTTATTGTATGCTATTGCTTCAGCTATTTTAGTAAGAGCTTTGGCTTTCTTATCATTCCCGGCAAGGGCAGCTGTATGTGCTTCATCAAGAATATGGTTTGCCTTGTAACGGAAAAACTCTTTTGTAGCCACCGGTACATTCCCTAATACCATTTTGATGTGTGCAATATCTGTATAAGCCTGGCTTTTCGAAATGTTAAAATTTACCATAAGGTAATCCCGAATTTTGCTGTCAGTCATTGTTGGTTTCTCAAGCCAAAAGGTGTACACATCGCGCAACCTTACAAGCATTTGGCGGTCATTCTCTGACAACTCCACAGTGCTGTCAAACATTGCTTTAACCACTAGGTCCATAGAATCATTTCGAGGCATAACTATTCAGATTCATTTTGTTGTCTTAACCATTCTATTAATTGTTGCTCAGCTGCAGGAGAGCCTTTTTCAGCCCATTCCTTAACTTGTTTCCGTAATGTAACCTGACCTTCCATTTTACCCAACCAATAAGCATTATTGAGTTCAGAATGGCCAAAGCTCACTTCTCTCCGGAGTGTTTCAAGATCAATAAGTGTGAGTATTGATATCTCTTCCAGGGTAAAGAAGAGGGAAGCATACTCACGGACCTGTAATAATTGAGTTTGAGTTATCATAAATCTTCTGCAGATCTTGTTTTATTGTTTGTATCTCTTCTGTCCTATTGGTCACATAAACTGACTCTATTCTGTAATTCATTGTTGCATTTGCAGAAAGAATTGCTGCAGCTTGGAATGTTTCATTCTCTACTAAAAGCATTTTCGCATGTGTATTATCCAGGTAGATATTATCAATCACATTCTCCATCATTAATATTTTCTCCCGGTGTCTGATCATTACTGCATAATCAAGCACAACAGTTATCCGTTTAACCTTTCCTGATTGCTTAAGTTTATGAAGCCTTTTTATCCATCCTTCTGCTATTGCGAATGAGCAAACAACTATCGAACATGGGTTCCTGGTATGCTCCAACATCCCTACTAAAATCGACCAAGAATCTACCCTTTTCAGCATCACACAAGGGATTTTAAGTTTCGGCTCCATATAACAAA
>JAUYTY010000189.1 GCA_030694905.1 Eubacteriales bacterium
GTTGTTACAGCAATGACCAATATTGCCTGAATCACTCCTATTGCGCCACTCCCCACAATCTTGCCAATCAGGTATTCTTTTTCCTTAATAGGGTAAGCGTTAATCCTTTTGTGAATTTTACCGGTTCTATCGTCGATTAGAGATGTCCCGATAGACATGCCGCTGGTCAGCAAGAAGAAAACCAACATACTGGATGCAAAATACTGATAGCTGGTAATATTTGAAAATAATGTTTCTACAGTTTTTTCCGTTATGTATTGTCTTCCTTGTGAATTAAGCGATACATCACTCAGAATTGAATCGTTCAAGGCAATTGAAAAATTAAGAGATGAAAGAAAACTACCTGTCAAGGTCCTGACAACAGTCTCCTCTACTGCTCCTGTTCCGGAGCCGATGATTTGTACGCTGTTAACATCAGAAGTTATTAAAATAGCCACGGGATAATCTCCTGCAATCATCTGATCTTCTATGTTGCCTTTTGAACCTTCAACCAGTGAGAAGTAGTCTGCTCCACTGTTTCTTATAAAACTATCGTATGCCTGTGCCCATCCTTCTGTGCTTTCATTAAGATATATCACATCAAAGTGATTGATTGTCTGAGTTTCAGCCATATCAAAGGCTGGTTTCATTACTGATCCCATGACAAACACCATGATGATTGGCATAAACAGAATTAGAGCAAAAGAAACGGGGCTCCTGAGGGACATTTTAATGTCATTTAAGGCTATGGTTATTATATGTTTCCAATTCATATCAGGCCTCCTAATCTCTTAGTTTTCTGCCAGTCAGTGACAAGAATACTGTTTCCAGGTTAGGTACAGACATTTTTACTTCCTTGATTCTAACGTCATTACTGGATAAAAGGAAAAAAACATCCTGCAGCACTGATTGCGCATTTTCAGCAAGTATTTCAATCTTGTTATCATTGAACTCGACATGATTTAATCCATGAATAGTTTTCAGCTTTTCCAGGGAACTATAGTTAATATTTAAGCACTCAATAGTAATTCTGTCTTCGTTTGATACTATTCTTTTCAATCGCTCCTTTGTGCCATTGGCTATCACTCTGCCATAATCCAGGATGGCTATCTGATTGCATATAGATTCAACCTCTTCCATGTAATGACTGGTGTAAATGATTGTTGATCCCATCTGATTCAAACGTTTGACTGAATCCAGAATGTGATTTCTTGACTGTGGATCTATTCCGACGGTAGGCTCGTCCATGATGATGATTTTAGGCTGATGCACTATTGCACATGCTATATTGAGTCTCCTTTTCATCCCTCCTGAGAATTCCTTTGGCGTTCCGCTGGATTTGTCAGTCAATCCCACAAATTCCAGAGCTTCATCAGTCCTTTGTTTAAGTAAGCTTCCTCTCAATCCTGCCAGTTTGCCAAAAAAGGATATGTTTTCCCTTGCTGTAAGAACGTCATATAGAGCAATTTCCTGCGGTACTAATCCTATGCGTCGTTTGACTTCCATTGGATCGCTTTTGATATTAATGTCGTCAATGGTTATCGTCCCGACATCCGCTTTTAATAGACCACAAACAATGTTTATAATTGTGCTTTTTCCTGCTCCATTCGGACCCAATAATCCAAATATATCTCCTTGTGTTACTGACAGGCTTAAATTGTCCACGGCAATATTGTTGCCATATCTTTTGGTTAGATCTTGAATCTTGATCAATTCCATAATTTTGTCTCCTTTTATTATTAATTATATTATGGTATCATTCTATCGTTTCCAATGGTTCTTTTCATGTGCTGAAATACCTATCATAACAGTACTGAAGTACTAATCTATTCAGTCTTTAAACAGAAAAAAACAGCCTCCAGGGCTGTTTTTGTCATTATGCTCTCAGATATATCTAGTCAGTGAGATAAAAGACTGCAATCTGGGTCCTGTCTCTCAAATCAAGTTTGGCAAGTATTGATGAAATATAATTCTTGATGGTGCTTTCTCCCAGATAAAGCTTTTCCGAAATTTCTTTATTGGAACAACCTTTACTGATTAGAAGAGTGATTTCAATTTCTCTAGGTGTCAGCCCAAAGGAACTCAAGTCTTTTTTTTGATCCTTATGAAGCATATTGGAAATCTGATCCGCAATATCTCCATGAATCAGCATTGTGCCATGATACGCCAATTTGATCTGTTCTCTGATTTTATCTGAGGGTGTGTTCTTCAAAATATAACCCCTTGCTCCGTTTTTCAACGCTTGAAAAATATACTCATCATCATGGAAGGTCGTCAATATTATCACGCTGACAGATGGAAATGATTCTTTAATTTTTTTTGTTCCAATGATTCCATCGCACACGGGCATTCTAATATCCATCAACATCACATCAACCTTAGTTTCCATGCATAGTTTATATGCCTCGTCTCCATTGGCACAGGTTCCGACAACCTCAATATCTTTGTCCAGATCCAAAACCATCCTCAAACTGTCTCTGATTAAAGCGTCATCGTCTGTTATCGCTACTCTGATCATCATTACATCAGCTCCTTTCTTGGTATAACCATTGTTATTCTAAAACCTTTATCATTAGAATACTCAATGCTCCCGCCTACCAGCTCGATTCTCTCCTCCATACCATTCAAACCAAACCCTTTATTTAATGATTTAGTCCCTGCCCCATCATCTTCGATAGTATAAATGATTTTTTCAGGCTGATACGCCAAACTAAGATCAATGTTTTTCGCATGACCATGCCTGGCGGAATTGGTTAAGGCCTCTCTAGTATTTTTGTACAGCGTGGTCTCTACACTGGGGTATAGCTTGTATGAAGTTCCTAATGTTGACCAATGCACGGCAATTCCTGTATCCTCGCCGAATTTTTCAATTAGCTCCGTCAATAATTTCATCGAATCAGTAGCTGCAACAGGGGCTATGGCTCTTACAGCCTTTCTTACATTTTCTATGCTGTTGCTGACATTCTGACGAGCTGATTCCAGCAATCCATACCCTTTATCCTTATCATTCTCAATCACATTTATTGCAGCGTCCAGTTGCATGAATATACCGGTCAAATCGTGACCGATAGAGTCGTGCAACTCCCTTGAAATTCTATTTCTTTCTTCCAGTTGGGATACTTTCTCTACCTGCTTTGAGTAATCCAGCAGTCTTTCTCGTGCTCCCTCCAACTCATAATTGGCTTTCCTTATCCTATCGTATAGGATTTCCGCATCTGATCGATTTTCCAGTTCTTTTTTGATTTGCAACAAATATAATAGTAAACATATGAAGAATAATAAAATCAAGTAAAAAACTTCTTCTTCAAGATGATTGAACATAACAAAAAGTAAAGCAGCTCCAATAATCAAGAATAACAGAATACCTTCATCTCTGAGGCCCAGGATTGCATCTGACAATGTAGCAAAGAGTATCATAAAAAAATAACCGGAAAAGGAAATACTAAGATATACCGACAATACAATCTCGAAAAAAATCGAGAGAATAAAAATATGGCTTTTTAGCATAGTAATTCTTACTTGAGAATTAATAAGAACGACCAACCAAACGATGATTAATGTCGGATAAAAATATACAGGATTAGCCGTCAAGCCTATTGCCACCGGTATAACAAAAAACATATACCTACAAATCAACAACATCTTTAATGAATTGTACATTAAATATCTCCCCCTAGTTATATTTCATCCGATGACTAACAGTGCTAAGGCTCCCACTTCCATAAGTGGGAGATAAGCACTGTAGAGTCCCTGGATAACGGTTTCTAAGGTTCAGATGGCGTATGAAACGACAACTGAATCCAAGAACCCTGTTGATGATTATTATACATATTTTTACAGCTGTGGGCAAACCTTTAAATTCTGCCCCACAATAGCTTATGATTGAACCTTCCAACGATTAGTGATAGAATATATTGTAATTCAATATTAATTCAGGAGGATATTATGCCAATATTTTTTGTTTTACTTATAGCTGTAGCTGGTTATCTTTTCTTCACATACAATCAATTGATCACTCTCAAGGAAAGAGTTGCCAATGCCTGGTCTCAGATTGAGGTTCAGTTGAAGCGACGTTATGATCTTATTCCCAATCTGGTCAACACCGTCAAGGGCTATGCCAAACATGAAAGCGAAACATTTGAAAAGATAACTCAGGCAAGAGCAAATGCCATCAATGCACAAACTGTAACTGAGCATGCACAAGCAGAAAACCAGTTGACAGGCACACTGAAATCACTTTTCGCAGTAGCTGAAAGCTACCCGGAATTAAAGGCTGATGCCAATTTCAGACAATTGCAAGAAGAACTGACCAATACAGAGGGCAAGATTGCTTTTTCTAGACAATTCTACAATGATACCGTTCAGAAATTCAATACGAAGATCAAGCTTTTCCCAAATAATCTGATTGCCAACATGTTTAACTTTCTGCAAATCGATTATTTCAATCTGGAAGAGGAAAAAGAAGCACGAAATCCTGTCAATGTAAATTTTGACTGATGAGGTAATAGCATGTTCATAATCAAAAAAACTAATCTGTTTGTATTTGGTTTTGTATTTTTTTTATTATTGGTGTTCGCAGGTAAAGAAGGCTATGCCACCAAATCCATGGACATCAACACTGTCACTATTTCAGCAGAAGTCCTGCCAGATGGCACTATGTTGATTCAAGAGGAAAGGACCATTGATTTTCAGGGGCAGCATAACGGCTTTTTTCAAAACTTGAGAATGGAACAGGGTGTGAGCATAACGGATATTGTGGTGTCAGAAAACGGAATGAATTACACCTATAATCCTGGCTATGATTATGGCCCTGTTGGTACTTATCTCACCAGAGATGAACCCAACAACATACATGTGGACTGGAGCATAGATGCATTCAATCAGACCCGTACTTTTCTTTTGACTTACAAGGTACATAATCAGATTAAACTCCATAATGATGTTGGCGAATTATATTATAAATTTATTGGGGATGAAACTGAGATTCCCCAGTCAAATGTAAGTGTTCGATTAATCCTACCCGAAGGTTCTAAGAACGAGGATCTCAGAGCCTGGGGACATGGTCCGTTGGATGGCAATGTGCGTCTTGTCAATGAAAGAGAAGTTATCTGGGAGATCAATACGCTCCCACCCAGAACATTTTTAGAAGGCCGGGTTACGTTCACCCCTGGCATCATAGACAATATCAGTCTTCAAACAGGACAATCCTCACTGCAAGATATTCTGAAAGAGGAACAAAAGCTGGCAGATCAAGCAAACCTAAGAAGACGTTTAGCTCGTATGGATTGGATCTTTGCGGCTATTTCTTTGGTGGCATCTGTGATAGTGGCAATCTCCATCAGACGGCGCTTTGCAAAGCCTTATAAAACCAACTTTGATGGTGACTATTATCGTGAATTGCCGGAGGATTATTCTCCCGGTGAGTTGGGTGTTCTGATTCGAAAAGGAAGACCTATACCCCTGGATTTCACAGCGACCGTTATTGATTTGGCCTTGCGAGGTTATCTCCGCTTGGACGAATTCGTTCCTGAGAAGAAATTTGGTGATTTCCTTAGAAGACGAAAATCGGACAAAAGCTTTATGGCAACAAGATTGGAAAAAATTGAAGGTCTCAGACCTCACGAAAAATCCTTGCTTGATTTTTTGTTTAACGAGGTATCTCAAGACAACAAACAAGTGTCTTTTGATGAAATAGAACGCTTTGCCAAGAAAAAGCCAACCAGTTTCAAGGGCTTTTGGAGCATGTGGATTGAGTATTTGAAAAACACTTCACTTAAACATAAGTTTTTTGATGACAGCAACACCAAGGGAATTTTGACAGGTGTTCTGGCAGGCACTCTATTCTTCATTCTGGGTATTATGTTGATAATATTTTCAAGTATAAAAGCAACCGGCATCTTAATGATTGTATCTTCTTTAATCATTTTTGGCTCATCGGTGACGATACATCGACGATCTCCAAAGGGCGAAGAGGATTACGTCAAGTGGATGGCCTTCAAGAAATTTCTCCTTCATTTTTCTGAAATGGAGCGACATGAATTACCCTCATTGATTATCTGGGAGCATTATATGGTATATGCCATAACATTAGGTGTTGCTAAGGAAGTCATGAAGCAGCTTCAGGTTGTATACCCGGATATGACCGAAGGCAATCGACAATTTGGATATGGTTGGTACTATTATGGAGCGGCTTCTACCAATTCAATGAGTTCATTAGGAAATAGTTTCGACAGCCTAACCTCCAGCATCAGTAATTCCATCACAACCGCTTTAAGCAGCACCTCATCCGGTTCGGGTGGCGGTGGCGGCTTCTCAGGTGGCGGTGGTGGCGGCGGCGGTGGCGGTGGCGTCGGTAGCCGCTGATTCTAATCGCTCAACAGCGTTATAAAAGCTTTCTCATCGGTTAATGATGGGAAAGCTTTTCAATTAAATCTCAGCATTTTATTTCAAACTATCAATTGCCTTATCTTAATATAATATTTGAATTTAATTAAAATCACCAACGACTTCAATTCCTGAATATCTCGTGAACAATTGCTTAAAGATCCTATCTTCTTCCTTCAGCACTAGACTAATAGTACCCCCCAAGCCCTCTTTTATTGTGCCTGCCATACGCCCCTCAATAGGTGATTTAAGATTGCCTGTGCTTTCGATATGGGCTTTTATTTCAAGGGTCAATTTGCTTTTTTTCAAGATTATATCGACGCCATCTGTCGTTGATAAGGCTAGGATTATTTTTGCGCCGTTATAGGTTGCAAAACGATATTCTTTGCCATCAGCTACAAGGTTGGCTATCAATCCCGTAAAGGATGTTCCCATCATAGGAATTGAAGCAATGCTGCACATAAAGCTATCGCCATTTCGCTCAAAATGATTCCCCTGCATCCATATGTACCTTTCGGGAAAAGAACTGCCCCAGTCTTTTTCGATATAGCCTCTATCTCTGTTGAAGCTCAATGATTCTTCATTGTACTTCAGTACCCCATCAACAGAATGATCCATGCTGACTATTCCATGATTGCATTTCATTTTTGGTATGTATGCAAAGTAACCCATGGCATTTGGGTTCAGTATTGTCTTATCGATTGACTTGAATGGACCATATGTCAACTTGCCTTCTATTGCTATTGTCTCATCGTTTAAATCAATTGTAATACCTTTCTGCGAAAAAACATTTTTCCCGATTCGCACTTCAAAAGGCAAATCCGAGGTAAAAAAGTCTGATACGTCAAATCTAAAATAATGTGTTTCAACAGGGGGTGAAACAATTACCTGTATAAAAGCATGCGGATCAAGTTCATTTAGACTGATTCCAGGGATGAAAGAAATGACTTTCCCAGACCCGAGACTGACTTGCTTAAAATACCAACCTTCAAAATAGTTTCTATGATCAAGAGATCCTTGAAATCTTATTGGGTCATTTATTTTTTCAAACCAGCTTGATCTCCTGCTTTCGTAAATATCTTGTCCAACTTCTTTAATCTCGCTTACAGCGGGTGTAATAGTAATTGTGATTTTATTATTATGAAGAGTTATATCTTTCAAAGTATCGAGTAATCTATCCCAATATTCGCCGATGTTTGAGACTAGCTTATCCTCATTTATGATGATGATGACCGTCTCTCGATCCTCTGTTATAAGAACATCATAAAGAGCATCCAAATTCATTCCATAGTAGTCTGGAAAACCTAGATTAATTTTAAGATGTTGGTGTATGTTGTCTCTTGTTAATAATTCCTCTCCATCGATTGTAATCTTTCTCATCATCAATTTCCCTCTTTAAACAATATTTCTTTAAAAGTGGCGTAATGATCTGAAGTGTAAAATATCAACCCGTCATTCGAATAAACTAGTCTCTCCGCACCTCTGAATCCGCCGTTGTAGTTGACATCGCACTCGTAGTATTGTCTGCCTGTCTCTTCAGGAAGCAGTTTCTCCCTGTTTCCAAACCTATCTCCTCCGATGATCAGACGATCTGTCACTTCCCACAGATTACCCTTGCTGGCTACCCACCCCAATTCCTGTGCCTGTTGTTTAGTGATATAATTCGGCGGAAGTGTCCCATATAAATGAATGTAAAGGGACACATCTTCCTTCGAGTTGTAATACTCCCCTTTAATTACCTTTGATTGCAATGAGGTTTCAGATGGAGGCTTGACTGTGGGTTGCGATACTATTGTGCATGCTGTTGAAATTAACGAGATTAGAAATAAGGAAAGGACTACAGTTATTAATATCTTTTTCTCTTTTTTTATTTTCTTGATTAGACCAGTCATAATAAGCATCCGATCAATCTTTGTTCAACATTATATTCAATCAAGATTCTAAGTTTCTCATTCGTCAGATTCTTTTCAGCCAAATCAACAATTTCCATACCATTCTTAACAAGAAAAACTTTCTCTCCAAACATTCGTCAACCTCTCTGTAATTTCATTGCATATATTATATCACAATTCTAAATCATCTAATAAATAATGTCTTTTCGCTGACCTCCAAACCTCCAAAGCTGTTTGAATCCATATTAATACAGAAATTTTAAATGAAACAATGAAGTTATTAAAATTTTATTAATCATTTTTTATACTGTCTATGTATCCATTAGCGATAATGATTACAGGTTCAAACCCCATTTTCTGCCACACTAATGCCGCATTTTCATTGCCTGACACATACTCCAGTGTCAGCTGTTTTACTCCGTTATGCTTGAAAAAGATACAGATTTCCTGTATCAACCTTCTGCATAACCCTTTATGTCTATGGTTCGTATCGATCCAGACGTCATCTATTTTGCCTGTTATTTTATGCATGAACATCTCATGATGGATGATTCTACCGGTTGCCATCCCGATGATTTCACTTGTCTCCTCATCGACCACTACCAAAATCATATAACGGCTGTCAAAAATCGACTCTTGATATTTTTGTTCAATAGAATTCATTTGGTCCGGACTGACATGCCATAGATTGGGATTACAAGTGTCAAGGTATGACTCCAGTTCCATTCTCATTTGAATAATATGTGGAACATCAGATTCCTTCGCTCTTCTTATTCTATATTGATTACTGCTGATTGCATCGTCCATAAAAACACACTCCAGAAGTTTTTACTTTTGTTGCTATCATTATATCACGTCTATTCAAATAAAAAAAAGGACAAACTGCTTATAAAGCAACTTGTCCCGATTCTAAATGATTTATTCAGCAAAAGCGAATTCTCCCATGAACAGAATTTCATTATTGACATCGTCTCTGATGATATAGGTAAATGGCCTGTCTGCTTTGAATACTATCGGCTCATCAGTAGGCATGCTTGTTGTTCCAACACTAATACCTGTCACTGCAGCAGCTTCTGTACCAAACTCATCAACATTGATAAATGTCTTATGTACAACTGAAGTTACGTATGCGTTTTCAGATATTTCCGTAAACATTCCCTTAAGATCAGCATCATAATCCTTGAAAACGGTAACAATGCCCATTTCTTTAAGCATATCACTCAATTCAACTTCAAACTTGACTTCAAATTTAGGGATACTAAGCTGTACTCTTTTTGAAACCATTTCAGCTAATTTCTGTGTCAGGTCTACTTGTCTGTCATCTGTCAATGCGATGTACATGCTGGTTTTTCCGTCTTTGTAAGGTAGCTTGATCATCTGCAGACCATTTTCTTCAAAGTATTCGAAATATCCGGTCTGGTTCATGAACTGCATCTGACTCTCTATATTGTTTCTGTCAGTGAATGTATCTTCCACAGTGAGCATTTCATCAAATTGGGATGCCCAATCACCCTTGAAATATATGGCATTGGCCAGAAAAGCTAGAAATTCACTGTTGTCAATCAGCTCAGGTATCTTCCCATTGGTTTTCTCGTTAACCCAACCATTTATAGCATCAACAGCGTTATCATTATCAACGACCTGGCTGTAGCCTTTGTAATATTCTTCAATGATTCTTTGATATGAATCGGCAAAGCTGACCTCTTCATAATGGTGGTCCTTGTTCAACCAGATAGAGTTGGCTATACTCAGCTTGACTGATTCATTTTCACTATATGTCTTGATCAAATTCAATGCCAATTCGTTGAAGGCCTCCAGATCGTTAATGTTTAGCGTTCTTAATATTTCTTCAAGTGTTGATCCATTTGCGCCATTGGCAGCCATGGCCAGGGCCATCTTGATGCTTAGAGGTGAAAACATGTAGTTTTTGTCAGTTGGCATCAAGCGATTCAAAGCTAAGTAAAAAAGTTCATCTGAGACAATTCTCTCAAAATCTTCAAACTCACTGAATAGTCTGGCTGACATGACAATAGCCTCCTCGTGTGTTGCATGGCTTTTAGGCGTTATATATTGATTGCCTGTGCCATTGATGACGCCAACCTTGTACAAAAGTTGAATGGCGCTTTTAGCGTAATCTGATATGTCATTTTCATCGGCAAAGTCCAGGTATTGCATGTCTGTTATTGGATAAATACCCAATGAATCCATGAGGCGATTTAGCATAACAGCCATCTGTTCTCTTGTAACATGTCCGTTAGGATTGAAGACGCCTTCACCTGTTCCCTCAACAATCCCCAGATGATATGCTCTTATGACCTCGATATTGGTTGTGTCGGAAAATGGAAGCATTTTATTAATTGGAAAATCCTTACCTCCCAATCCTGCATAAAGCTTCATAACCAGCTCGCAAAATTCTTCTCTGCTTATCATCTTCTGTAGATTGTCTAAACTATTCTCTAAAGCTAAATCATTTTCTGTCGAAATGAGCAGCCAAGGTCGTGCCCAATCTGATGCCATCTCAAATGTAATGTCGTCTTCAATTCTATCAGCAAAGATATAGGGTGAAGACAGCATTAGAGTGACTACCAGACAAATCGTCAGTATCAACGAAATTGTTTTTTTCATTATAGATTCCTCCTTTGATTTGTTTGTGTTGATTAACCATATCATTTAGACAGATTTAGTGTCTTGTTTGTTCCAAAAAAAAGACAATTGAACCGAGCGTTCAAATTGTCTTCACAAACCGATACGATTGAAATTGTACTTTACAAGTTTTTAACCATTGCTTCTTTTCTTTATGAAAGTCTACACTAAATAAATTTCACCGCTGTACCATAAGCGATAACCTCTGCAGCACCTTGCATGATAGCTGCCGATGAGTATCGAATATTGATGACAGCATCCGCCCCAAGAGCTTGCGCCTCTGCTACCATTCTTTTGGTGGCCAAAGCTCTAGCCGTATTCATCATGTCATTATACGCTGTGAGTTCTCCTCCAACGAGAGTTTTAAATCCCTGCGTAATATCCCTGCCGATGTTTTTACTCTGTATGGTGCTTCCTTTAACCATTCCAAGCATTTCCAGTTTCTTGTCGTTGTAATAATCAGTATTTACCAAGATCATCTTCTTCTCCACTCCTTATTTCTTTTATTCTCTCGAGCAAAACATATATGCTGATACCCATTAGACAAATGGGTATTATCAGGCCGATTGCTTTTAGCCATGAGGGCGCTGTTATATGAGACCATCCCCATAAATAGGTTGCCAAGTAAATCAACAAAAGGATCGTTATGATAACCGGTGCGATAATTTTCTTACATTTCATTGGCTTAGTCTCCAAAATAATATATTTCTAGTTCATTATATGATTTTTTAAAACTATTTACAAGAAAAAACTTCAGAGTGTTTCGTCTCTCCATTGTGACATAGACTACCGCACTCTGAAGCCTTTAAGGTCTAATTGTTATCAGTTATTGCCAAACTCATCATAAGTGACTTCGTCGTAAGGCACGATAATTTCACCTGAGATGATTTTGCTTTTATATTGCTCTGCGGATTCTGCCAGTTGATTTGAAACATTCCCCGCACCGTCCATATACCCGACAGCTTCTTCCTTCAAACCATATACTATTTTACCGCCCTCAAAACTCCCATCCAGAACATGTTTAATTGCTTCATAGACAGCATTATCAAAACGCTTAACCATTGAGCATAATACATGATCAGGATCCAGGTATGACTGATCCGAATCAACACCTATTGCCCAGAAACCAAGCTCTCCTGCCGCCTCAATCACGCCTAATCCAGTTCCTCCGGCAGCATGGAATATAACATCTGCATTTTGATTGTTTTGAGCTGCAGCCAACGTCATGCC
Source organism: Eubacteriales bacterium (assembly GCA_030694905.1). Taxonomy (GTDB): domain Bacteria; phylum Bacillota; class Clostridia; order Tissierellales; family Dethiosulfatibacteraceae; genus 38-11. The sequence goes on from JAUYTY010000189.1 coordinate 12,129, forward strand.
AATTTCAGAATCAGTGAAGGAATCAGCATAGTCAAACAATATTTCAGCGTTTGGATTTACAGACTTCACACCCGCCATGTATCCATA
>JAUYTY010000062.1 GCA_030694905.1 Eubacteriales bacterium
AAAAAAGTCCTTTCCAGTGATAGAAAGGGCTTTTTTGATGGAAAAAACAAAAAATAAATACTAAAAGTTTAGTATTTGTAAACATTATATATTTGATAAAAAATTCTTACGAAAAAATAATAAATAAAAGACTTGAAAGCGTTGACATGACAAGTGTGTACAAAATCATAAAAATAATGAAAAAATAACAAAAAAACTATTGACAATTTTCGTGAAAATGCTATATTTAGTTTTGTTAAATTAAAAGATTACATATACTAAACTTTATGAAAAAAGGAGAACTGATATGAAAACAGAACAATTGGGAAGACATATTCTTGTTGAATACTATAATTGCGACGAGGATATATTAAATAATCATAAATTGATAGAAGAACTGATGGTAAAAGCAGCTAAGAAAGCTAAAGCCACAGTTGTTGAAAGTGTATTCCATTTGTTCAATCCCTATGGTGTCAGTGGGGCGGTTGTCATATCTGAATCTCATTTGACAATACACACATGGCCTGAATACGGTTATGCATCCGTGGATTTATTTACATGTGGTGACAAAGTTAATCCTTGGGTAGCATTTGACTATCTTTCAGAGGGTCTTAAAGCTGAAAAAAGCGAGTCGACTGAAATAGCAAGAGGAATGATTGATAAAATCCGTCGCTTTTCCAATAAGGATTTGGGTAAGATAACTTTCAAGCCAGAAGAAGAAATAGCTTAAGAGAGGTATAAAATGGATTTATGGTTTACTGAGAATCACACAAATAATGTTAGATTTGGCGTTAAGATCAAAAAACAGTTGCATAGTGAAAAAACAGAGTTCCAGCAAGTAGATGTATTCGAGACTTACGAATTCGGTAAAATGCTGACAATAGATGGAATCATAATGGTGACTGAGAAAGATGAGTTTGTGTATCATGAAATGATTGCGCATGTTCCAATGGCAGCTAATCCCAATATCAAGAAGGTCTTGGTAGTGGGCGGAGGAGATGGCGGGACCGTTAGAGAACTTACACGTTACAACACAATAGAAAAAATTGATATGGTTGAGATTGACAAGGTTGTGGTGGATGTTTCAAGACAATTCATTCAACAAACAGCCTGCAAGCTTGATGATGAAAGAGTGGCGCTATTCTATGAAGATGGCGTCAAATTTATGGGGAAAAAGAAAGATGAATATGATTTGATTATCATTGATTCAACTGACCCGATTGGTCCTGGAGAAGGTCTATTCACAGAGGATTTTTATGCTGATTGCTATAGGGCTTTAACATCAAATGGCATCATGATCAATCAAAATGAAAGTCCTTATTATGAAAAGGAAAGAAGAGAACTGACCAGAGCCAATAAGAAAATAAAAAAGATATTTCCAATAGTCAAGGTTTATCAATTCCATATGACCACATATCCCTCAGGTCATTGGCTGTTTGGATTCAATTCAAAGGGGATTGATCCCGTTTCCAATAATCATATTGATAATTGGAATAAACTTGGTCTAAAAACAAAATACTATAATACAGATCTGCACCGGGCATCTTTTATGCTTCCGAATTATGTCAAGGAGATACTTGAAAATGATTAATATTGAAAAAACCACATTAAACGCTTTTGACTGCCTATACGAAGAATCTGAACTGGTTGTGTATGGAGCACCATTTGATGGCACCACATCATTCAGACCTGGTACCAGGTTTGGACCGGCTTATATTCGAAATGACTTTCTGGGACTTGAAACCTACAGTCCTTATCTGGATATGGATTTGAGAGAGTTCAAACTACATGATAGCGGTAATGTTTACATCCCCATAGGAAATACAGAGAAAGCTCTTGACAATATATACGACACTGCAAAAAAAATAGTTGAGGATGGTAAAGTCCCATTTCTTCTGGGTGGCGAGCACTTGGTCACTTATCCAGCATTTAGGGCGGTTTACGAGAAATATCCTGATATTTATTTACTGCATTTTGACGCACATACTGACTTGAGAGACTTTTTCTTTGGTGAGAAATTGTCACATGCAACGGTAATTAAAAGATGCTGGGATCTTCTTGGAGATGGTCGCATATATCAATTTGGCATCAGATCCGGTGAAAAAAGCGAATTTGCATGGAGCGACAGCCACACGATAATGGAACGCTATACTATCAGTACCATAAAAGAGGTTGTTGAAGTGCTAAAGAATAAAAATGTTTATATCACCATAGACCTGGACGTGTTGGATCCTGCTGTTGTACCCGGTACAGGAACTCCGGAGCCTGGAGGCGTAGGCTTTAAAGAACTGATGGAAGCGATTCATATGCTGAAGGATGTGAATATCGTTGGAATGGATATTGTTGAGCTTTCACCTCAATACGATACGACTGGCGCATCAACAGCCGTGGCATGTAAGTTATTGAGAGAATTGACACTGACCGCATTAAAAAAATAACTACTATTACAAAGGAAGACATATGAATGAAAAGTAAAGTCAGCTTTCTACCTCAAAGCATCATTATATTGGAGCATGAAAATGTTAAACAGAATAAAACGCCATTATTGGATGCAATGTTAGATTATAAAAATAAAAACTGTACACCTTTTGACGTGCCTGGTCATAAATATGGAAGAGGTGCAAAAGAGCTGGTAGAAATATTTGGAGAAAAGGCATTATCCTTGGATTTCAATTCCATGAAACCTCTTGACATGCTATCCAGTCCGACTTCCGTCATTAAAGAGGCTGAATCGCTTTTGGCAGAGGCCTATGGTGCAGATAACGGATACTTCGTGGTAAATGGAACCAGTTCAGCTGTCAAGAGTATGATCATGGCTGTCTGCAAACCTGGCGATAAAATTATCATCCCTAGAAATGCACATAAATCTGTTGTCAGTGCATTGATCATGTCGGGTGCGATTCCTGTATATATACAACCTGAGTACGATGTCAAGTTAGGTATATTCCATGGAGTGGATACAGCAAAAGCAATAAATACAATCAATGAAAACGCTGATGCAAAAGCAATATTTTTGATTAATCCGACCTATTACGGAGCTGTTTCAGAGCTGACGGCAATAGTAGAACATGCTCATCGGTTTAAAATGGCTGTGTTGGTCGATGAAGCCCATGGCGCACATTTAGGTTTTCATGGGGAACTGCCATCCAGTGCCATGGAGGCAGGAGCAGACGCTTCAGCTGTCAGCACCCATAAAACGGGTGGATCATTGACTCAGAGTAGTGCCATAGTATCGCGAAATGGACTAATTCAAGATAGCCAGATCAGAAAATATTTAAATATAAACGGTACTACCAGCTCATCTTATCTTTTGATGGGAAGCATTGATGCGGCAAGGAAAAACCTTGCCCTTAATGGTCAGGAGATTTTGCGGCAGGCATTGGATATTGCACGATTTGCGAGAGATGAAATCAACAAAATTCCAGGATTTTATGCCTTCGGGAAAGAGATCGTAGGCCGGCCGGGTGTTTATGGATTCGATGAAACAAAACTCGTCATCAATTCCTGCAAAATGGGCATCACAGGATTTGAATTATATGACATATTGAGAGATCGGTATAATATACAAATGGAGCTTGGAGACACCTATAACACACTTGCTGTCATCAGCTTGGGAGACACTTATGAAAGCGCTCAAATCCTGATAGATGCGCTAAGACATATTGCATCAAACAACAAGAGAAATGAAAAGTATATCAATCATCTGAAAAATGTAGGAGAATTAGAAGTCAGAATGTCTCCAAGAGATGCCTTTTATAGCGAGACTGAAAGAATCAAACTGAAGGAATCAGCAGGAAGAATCAGTTGTGAATCTATAATGGCCTATCCACCAGGCATACCAATCGTTACACCTGGTGAGGCTATAACTGGAGAAGTCATTGAATATGCATTGCACCTGAAGGATAACAATGCGCTGATAACAGATGTGGAGGATATTGAGTTAAACTATATTCAGGTCGTCAAATAAAACACCTGCCCTAAAATGGGCAGGTGTTTAAATATTATTTTCGATCTCATCCGCTAGCATTGGAATGTTTCTTTTCCCAAAGAGTGTCAGCCGTATTGCCCCATTTATCAGCGATGGGGGTGCATTTTTGTTCTAAAAGCTCTGGAGGTTCCTTATCAATCGGTTGGGTTGACTGTGAATGTGTTTCGTTTACCATTTTCACAATCATGTTTGGATTATCCAGTATGGGACAAGGTCTAAGATGATTGCTGTTGAAAGGCTGCCTCTTCTGGTAAGCTTTGAATATAGGAGAGTGCAACGCATCCAGCAAGCTTACATCATTAATGTTGGTATCTGAGTAATGAACAAAGGCACATGGCTCGACATCTCCATGGGCATTGATGTGAAAATAATTTCTTCCACCTGCTATGCAACCCTCAACAAATTCACCATCATTCCAGAAATCCATTGTAAAAAGCGGTTTCGTTTTTCTGTATTCCCTTATCTTATGGTACATGTATTCTCTTTCCTCTGGCCTGCAACACAAGTCAGTGTCAGCATCCTTGCCGATAGGCATGTAAGTGAAAAGCCAGGTGAAGTAGACACCTTGATCTATTAGAAAGTCGAAAAACGCCTCTGACCCGATTTCTTTGTAATTATAATGGTGATAGCATAAGGATGCGCCAAACATGACACCCTCTTTTTTCAAATACTCCATTCCCTTTAGGGTTTTCGCGAATGTACCTTTTCCTCTTCTGAAGTCAGTGTCTTGCTCGAATCCCTCTATACTGATACCAGGTGCGAAATTACCAACCTCCGATATTTCCCTCGCTATTTCTTCAGTGATAAGGGTACCGTTTGTAAAACAGCTGAAGTAACAGTCATCATGTTTTCTACATAGAGCAAGAATATCCTTTATCCTAATAAAAGGCTCTCCACCTGAGTACAGATAAACATAGATGCCAAGTTCTTTCCCCTCAGTGATTATTCGATCTATGGTCCCGATAGGGAGCTCATCGGTTTTGTCATATTCGGCAGCCCAGCATCCAATGCATTTCAGATTGCATTTTGAAGTTGGATCGATCAGGATTGTCCATGGAATGGATACCTCCATGTTCTCCATTAGTTTTTTTCTTCTGTCTATCCCGTAAACAACAGAATTAATCATAAAATTGTTGACAAATCTCTTTTGATTAACCGGCGAAGTTTGGTCAAAAAATCTATACACCAAATCAATCCAAGGACTCTTTTCCTTTTTCATTTCGGATTGCATCATTTTGATTGCCCTCATATCCCTAGGATTAACCACAACCTTTTCAGATGCAGATAGAAATTTCGCCAGATTCTCTTTAGGATTTTTGTCGACGTAGCCTAATACTTTATCAACAGCTACCTGTGACACAAATTGCTTTAAAGATTTCATCAAACTCATCCTCCTAACAAACTTTCAGACCATTTACCAATTTTACTACAGATTCATAGGCTGTCTTTGGGTCCAAACTTCTTTTTGAAAGCTCTTGTAAAGATATAGCCTCAACCATACCCAAAATTATAACAGCTGTTGAATTGGTATCAAGGGGTTCTATTTGACCGCTATCCACACCTTTTTCAAGCCAATAAGAGATGCCATCTATGATTTCGTTATAGCGCCTCACCATCTTATCCTCGATTTCTGAGTGATTGTGTCTAACCATCAGCCAAAAGTCCAGAAAAGCCTGGGAGACAGACTGGCCATTAAGACTCATAATCAGATATTCCAGTTGGGAAGCTATTTTTTCGATGTACGTCATGGAATTATCATTATTCGTATCATCATATTTTATTCTGTAGAAAGTCATTCCCAGCTCTAAAATATAGAAGTAAATCTCATCTTTATTTTTAAAATACTTGTAGAGAGTAGTCCTCCCCATATTGCAGCTGTCAGACAAATCCTCCAGGCTGGTATTATAGTAACCCTTCTCACTGAACACCTGCATAGCTTTACTGGCAATATGGAGCTTTCTTTCCTCGTAATCGACAACTTTAGGCATACTATCACATCCTTATGCAAAGGTTTAATGACACGAATGTTTTTATAGACATTGCTGTCACTTATATTTTACTACAAAATCATGAATAGTCAAGTCTAGGATACGGGGATTGGGATACAGAGATACAGGGATGCAGGGAAGACCGAAGTGACAAGAAAAGGTGCCTTTGACCAATATTTCCTTTCAATTTAATAGGACAACCACATAAAAACATGGTATACTAATCAATTATAAGATATAAGATTAGATTGGTATTTTAGTATAAATTTTTGTATTGGAGTTGAGTTTCATGACTATAGAATCAAACAATCCATCGTTGGAAAATCCGGTCAATTATTCGCCGTGGCTAAAAATAGATGACTATAATTGGGATTCACTCATTAAGGGCAAAAAA
>JAUYTY010000199.1 GCA_030694905.1 Eubacteriales bacterium
GATTCAGTTAGCGTTTCATACGCCATCTGAACCTTAGAAACCGTTATCCAGGGGCTCTACAGTGCTTATCTCCCACTTATAGAAGTGGGAGTCTTAGCAATGCTAGTCATCGGATAGAAGTGGGAGTCTTAGCACTGTTAGTCATCGGATAGAAGTGGGAGTCTTAGCACTGTTAGTCATCGGATAAATCTTGCGTTTATTTTATCATAATTAACGAATAATTTCTAATCAATCATACAACCCTGCCCTGTCATGAATCACAAAAGTCCGAATCATATCCAATGTCAGACCTAAGGTGTCGCCGTCTCCCATCAGATATCCCTTTGCTATCAGCTTTTCAATGGTCTTCTTCCCCCAATCTGGAACGCTCCCCATACTGTTATAATGGCTAGTATTTGACAAGATCCTTTGTCTTAGAAAACCTTCCCACTTTTCCTGCCAGTTTTCTTCAGATAGTAGTATTCTGCGAGGGCACAGCTTTTCTGCATGGCTGTAATACCGATGGGGTTTTAGAGCTGATGCCTCAAAGCCATAGTAACGCATAAGAGTCACAATCAGCTTGATGGTGTTTTTCTCAGCTGTTTCATAATTCTTGTTCTCTGCAATCTCGATGCCAATTGTATGCATGTTGCCATATCCGTTTTTTCCATCTCCAGCGTGATACCCTTGTTCCGTCAGAGGAAGATGCTGGACAATTCTGTCATGACTGACAGTTATGTGCCAACTCTTGTATTCTTCGCTCTTATCTTCCAGCTTTTGAAGATACTGCCCGTGCGCTAGCGCACCTGCCGCTGGTGATGTGTTGCCGGTATTGTGCACGGTTATGCCTTTTGGTGTCATGGGTTTCATGGTTCTGACGTTTGGTATCCCCCTTGGTTGTATAATCGACACCTTAATAGGTATGCCGTCGATCTTTTCCGGTTGTATAAGTCCATCTTTAATCATCTGAACACCTCCTAAACATTAGATGCCAAGAGAGGCATGGTTTACTAACACAATGATTAAAACTTGGATTTGTCGTAATTGAAAGGAATACTTGTCCCGACAACAACGTCTTCGATTTTCTCAATTATCAGCCAGTCATCCATATTGCCTTGATGATCGAATGCCAAAGGCTCAATTTTTTCAACGTTTTCAAATTTGACAAGACAAAGGCATTTTTTATGCCATCGTTTTTTCTGGTTTTCAGTCAGATTAAGGGATCTCTGATGTTCTGCCAATATTTTCTCAATCTCTTCTTCAGATAATTTCACATAATTCTGGACATCTATTACATTCGCGGTGGCAGAAATCATTGCTGTACCCTTTTCCATGAAATATAGCTTTTCACCTTTAAAAACTCTGCTGTGGGGAATTTTTCGCCCGGCTGCGCCTCTTACTATCATAGTCTTGGAGCCATCCATTATTTTATCCAACACCTTTTCCTTGTCATCGCAGTATACTAAATGTTCCATAATATCTTAACGCCTCCCTATCATGTGTTTTTTTATAAACAGAATAATTCTGTCTATAATCTTATCAAATATATTATCTGATGTCTTGTTTTTTGTCGGGCTATCTATCCAGGTTCTATAGTATTTATTGACATGAAAAGTAAATATGCCCGTATAATATTACATGCTGTTGTAGTATAATACTCATATAATAACCTGCTTGGAGGCCATATGGTCAGCATAATTATTCCATCATACAACTGTAAGGATTATATCATCGAGACCCTTCATTCTGTGCTCAATCAAACCTTTTCCGATTATGAGGTTCTGATAGTTGATGATAAGTCGACTGACGGCACACCTGAAGTTATCAAATCTGCCATCAATCTCGATAAACGGTTTAGACTGGTTCTTTTTGATAAGAATCAAGGTGTGACAGTTGCACGAAACAAAGGAATAGAAATGGCCTCTGGTGAATTTATTGCTTTTCTCGATGGAGATGATTTATGGGAACCAGCCAAGCTTGAAAAACAGATAGACTTCATGAAAAAAAATGGTTATCCGTTTACCTACACATATTATGAGAAAATTGATTCATATGGAAATCCAAGCAATATTATGGTCACCTCGCCTGATGAAGTTGATTACCGCAAGATGCTTAAATCCAACTATATCGGTTGCTCTACTGTCATTTATAATCAAAATGCATTGGGCAAGATATATATGCCTAATATCCGTAAAAGGCAAGACTACGGCATGTGGCTTAAAATCCTAAAAATCACCGATAAGGGGTACTGCTTAAAAGAATGTCTAATGCGCTACAGGATTAGACCAGATTCTATTTCAAGCAATAAGCTAGGCCTGGTTCGATACAACTGGCGGTTGTTCAGAACGATTGAAGGATTTGGTGTGATCAAGTCCCTCTATTATTTATTTTATAATATTTTCAATAAAATAATCCAAAGGAGCAGATGACATGTCAACTTTATATGATTTAATGGTTCAGAGGATTATTTTACCGATGTTTGATTTGATTACCGGTTCTCAGACAGTCCCTTATATGGACCATCTGAATCGAACCGAATCCCTGAATTACGACGAAATGAAAGCCCTTCAAATGGATAAATTGAAACAAGTGCTTGATAATGCCCATCAGAATTTGGATATTTATAGCACTGTTGAGTACCATGAAAATCCTGAAATTTTTATCAAGAATTTCCCTGTAACTGAAAGAAGTCATGTTTTGACTGAAGATCCTTCACGGTTGATAAAAAATCACAACAAAAGAGGCAAATACTACACTTCCGGTGGATCCACCGCTGCAAATGCACACGTTTATCTGACAAATCATGAATACTCTTGCGCCCAGGCAACACAACTCCATTGGTTAAGAAAGATTGGCTACAAATATGGTGATCGGATCCTCCAGATTGGTATCCTAAAGAAACACAGAGATTTGAGCAAAAGAGTAAAGGATGTACTCCTTAACACAGATTTCATCTATTATTTTGAATTATCGGAGCAAGAAAGAGTCGATGCATTAAAGAGAAACAGTCGAAATAAGAACCTTTTTTACATAGGCTTTCCAAATATTGCAATTGAAATAATGGATTTATGTATCAAGCACAATATCAATCTGATGTTTAAGGGAATCCTGTCTTATGGAGAGCTGCTGACAGAAGAGGCCTATAACTCATTAAAGACATACTTCAAATGTCAGATTTTGAATACGTATGGCTGTCAGGAGGGTGTTCTGATCTGCTCAGGATTAAAACCAAATATGATGCCGATTATGATGCAAAATACATATCTGGAAATAATGGATGATTATAATAACCCCGTCGAGGAAGGTGTGTTAGGCAATATTTTACTGACCAACCTCAATGCATTCAACATGCCACTGATCAGATATCGGATCAAGGATTGCGGCACTGTCATCACTGCTTCAAATCATAACACTTTTAATAGGGATGTCATGATAGACATAGCTGGACGGGACAATGACTATCTTTATACCCCTGAGGGTGGAAGGTACCATTTATTCACGGTCTCAGGCGATGCCAACTTTATCAAGAAAAAAGTCCTGCAATTTCAGTGGCATCAGAGGGCTTTGGATCATATTCAGATTAAGTACATCCCAAAACCTGGATTGGAATGGACTGAAGAAGATAAGATTGAGTACACTAAATTAGCAAAAGATAAATTCCACTCTGATGCAATTAAATTAGAATTTGTAGCCGTGGATGAACTGACCAGACATCGCTCGGGCAAGGTGCAAAGGGTCATTAATGATTTGATTGATAATTAAAGATCTCTCTTCATTAAAATCACTTTAATTCTCTTGAGAATTCTATAGCTGCCCCTCAAAACTGGATTATCGATAATTTTACTCATTTGTTGTTGCAATGTCTCGTAATCGCGACCTGCTGCATGCCTGGAACGCTTAAAGGCTTCTTCATATGGTTTATCTATTAGATTTCTAAGAAAATCTTCCAAGTCTCTTTTTGTTTCCCGTCGGTCCTTGACAAAAGCTGGTTCTCTTAGCATTTGTCTCAGCAGATTATCGTTTCCATCTATAGTTTTTATCTGATCTATAATCGCTTCGATTGTTTCAAATCGATGACAGTTTATGAACGCTCTTTCGTTAAATTCCTCTCCAATACGCGGGTCGCCCCAATAAATTGGAATTGTACCAGCAGCAAAGGCCTGTAGGATTTTTTCTGTTGTATATCCTTCAGAGCTGTTGTTTTCAAATGCTATGCTAAATTTATACATTCTTTGAAAATCAAGCTTGTTATCAACTCTAAAACCCAAGTTATTCTTGTATTTACCACCCGAATCAACTCGCTTGTAGATATTCAAACTGTCAAAAAACATTCCTCTAAATGGGTTGGCTTTAGTATTCGAATAAATGAAGTTGCAGAATCTACTTTTGTTATCAATCTCTGTATCCGATATCAAGTGCTTTTGTTCCGCCATCAGGCAATCCTGCTCATAGATGTGATACAGGGGAAATCTGATATACCTTTCGCCGAATACCATATGGCTGAATCCGATTGAATAATCGCAAAGATTGAAATCAGGTTGTAAATCCTCTCCAATAAAAAAAATCCTAATACAGTCATGTTTCAGATACTGCCTTCCAAAGCAGGAATAGAACAGATAATCCGGTTCATTGGAAATAATCACCTCATAGTTGGATGTCAAAGCATCCATTATGAAGTTTTGATTTTCTTTAAATTCAGGCCAGAAATCAGAAAACCCCACTTTAATAACGCGTTTCAATAAGACCCCTCCGTCAACGATTACTCAAATCATTTCAATATTTAAAACAAATGCTTGGAGCTAAGGAAGGGATTCGAACCCTCGACCTATTGATTACGAATCAATCGCTCTACCGACTGAGCTACCTCAGCTTATTGATATTTCAAAAAACAAAAGGAACCGTCCCTTTTGTTTTTTGCTTTAGAACATTACTCTTCCCGTGACGCTTTGTAAGCAAGATATCGGGCTTTTCCTTCTTCGAATAGCCTCTTGTCTTCCTCGGTAACGACCTTCAATGGGGGTACTGGGACTGGTTTTCCATCATTATCTATCGAGACCAGAGTAAAATAGGATGTCAATGCCACCTTCAAAGGGCCTTCAACATTTAGGTCATCAACCAACACTGTCACTAGAACCTCCATTGAGTGTTTGCCGACATATGTTAACCGGCCTTCACATATCACCAAATTTCCTATCAGTATTGGAATGTGAAATTCCATTTGATCAACCCTGGCAGTTGCTATATTTGTTCTGGTATGACGATGTGCAATAATGCCCGCTGCATTGTCCATCATCTTCATTATCTCACCCCCGTGGATTTTCCCGTAGGTGTTTGACTGGAAAGGTTGCATCAAATTGCTGATGGCTACCTCCGATTGCTTTGCTCTAAATGGTTCTTTCATGTATTGGTGCCTCCAAATTATTCATTTTGTTAATGTTAGATATATTATTATTGCATCATATTATTATAGCATCATATTGCATTTTTTAAAAAGTAGGATTATAATGTTTTTTATCAGCATATCGGGGTGTGGCTCAGCTTGGTAGAGCGCTTGGTTCGGGACTAAGAGGTCGAAGGTTCAAATCCTTTCACCCCGACCAGATAAGTGATACAAAAAACAAAAGGACCCGTCCCTTTTGTTTTTTGTATTATTACAGTTTATTGTACAATGAGGTCCGATGTATTCCCAGCAACTCAGACGCCAAGGTTTTATTGCCGTTGCATTTTTCTATGATCTCATCTATGTATTCTTTTTCTTTTATTTTTAAGTATTCCTTTAATGGTAGATAATCTTTCCGGCTATAGTCATAATTACCCGTATCGATACTGATGTTTTGAGGTTGAATACAATCTCCCTTGGTGAAAACCAATGCCCGTTCTATGACGTTTTTCAATTCCCTGACATTGCCTGGCCACTCATATTGAAACAACAGATCAAGGGACTTGTCATCTATTGCTTTCGGCGTTATAAGATTGGCGTCACAATATTCTTTCACAAAGTGGTTGACGAGAGGCAATATGTCTTTCTTCCGATTCCTTAATGGCGGCACATCTAGAACCAATGTGTTCAACCTATAGAACAAGTCTTTCCTAAACTTACCCTCAGTAGTCAGATTAATGATATTATGGTTTGAAGCGGCTATTATTCTGACATCTGCATTATAATACCTGTCACCGCCAATCTTTATAAATTCTTTCTCCTGAATGACCCTTAGCAATTTCGTTTGCATAAACAGGGGAAGCTCTGTTATCTCGTCTAGAAACAAAGTACCTCTTTCCGCCATCTCAAAATAGCCTTTTTTGCCCTCGCTTTTCGCACCTGTAAAGGCTCCTGCCTCATAGCCGAAAAATTCGGCCTCAAATAGTTCACTTGGAATCGCACCGCAATTGACCCTGATCATAGGACCGTATTTCCTTGTGCTGTAATCATGAATCGCGTGGGCAAAGTATTCCTTCCCCACACCGTTTTCCCCCAATATCAATACCGGCAAATGGGTTTCCGCAATTTGAAACGCCTTTCGTTTACACGCTATGATGGCATTGCTGTGTCCAATGATGCTGTTAAATGTATATTTCGAAAAGCTTCTGTCATCTATGACCTTTTTATAGCTCTTCAGCTCTTTTTCCAGCTTTCTATATTTATAGGCCAAGGTCTGAAGCTCCTGGGGCTCTTCGAATAATATATAGCCCATAGCGCCAATCACCTTGCCATCAACTCTTATCAACGTTCTGGAACCTATCGCCGTCTTGCCGTTTGGATATTTGTGCAATACTTCGCTATCTCCGATACCCGTCTCCAATACCAAAGGCAACAATGAATTTGGTATCACTTGGCTGATATCTTTTCCAATCAGATCTTCAACCGTCTGCTCCAGCTCGAGAAACCGGATATAGGATTCATTGATATAGATGATTTTACGCTGATTATCGATCGCTATAAGTGGATTGGTCAGATGATCCAATAAGGCTTTAAGGGTACTAGATTCATTGAGAAGCATGTTATCCTCCGGATTGCAACTTAATGATATTATATACCAACTATTAAGAATCAGCAATAATTCAGATCAGATGTGTAGAATTATTTATGCTATATGTAGATATTTTTCTACATTTTTTTATTATCTATT
>JAUYTY010000202.1 GCA_030694905.1 Eubacteriales bacterium
AGCTAGCGAACTATTGTCATCACATGGTATTTCTATGATAGGAAATAAAGTTTGCTCTGTGCTTGAAGATGTCGAAAAAACTATAGCAGGCATGGACTTTCCCTTGGTCATGAAAGTTCTGTCCCCTGATATCCAGCATAAAACAGATGCAGGATGTGTCTATCTAAATATTAAAAACATAGAAGAAGCCAAAGAAAAGTTTGGTCTGATTCTTCAAAATGCAAAAAAATATGATTCCCAGGCTCAAATCGATGGTGTGCTAATACAGGAAATGGCTGAAAAAGGATTGGAAATCATTGTCGGTATGAAAAGGGATCCACAGTTCGGGCCGATTATTATGGCTGGTATGGGGGGCATTTATGTCGAGGTTTTCAAGGATATATCCTTTCGCCTGTTACCTTTGAGCAGATACGATGCCGATGAAATGATAAAAGAGACCAAGCTCTATCAAATCATAAAAGGAGCCAGGGGCATCAGTTATGATTTTGAGGAGTTGAAGAATACAATTTTGCAAGTATCTCATTTGGTAGAGAAAAATGAACATATTGAGGAAATTGATATCAATCCATTTTTTCTTTATGAAGCGGGTAAAGGTGGCAAGGGTGTAGATGCTTTGATAAAATTATCCTGATGGAAATCAATAAAGCTGGAGGAAAGAAATGTTAATACTTAAAGCGGATCGAGTGATTGTTGGGGATGGCAAACAGGTAATTGAAAATGCCGCTGTTGTCGTTGGTGATGATGGGACTATAGCGGACTTGGGAGCATGGACTGACATAAACGGAAAATATCCTGAAGCGACTGTACAAATAAAGGATAATTGCACAATTTTACCAGGATTGATAGATATGCATGTCCATATTGGTTTTTATGACAGAAGGCAGGACGCAGATGCCATAAGGCATAATTTGGGACATAAGACGCTGATAGCCTATAAAAACATGCAGGATGCGCTATCGGTAGGAATCACTACCCTGAGAAGCGTTGCAGAACCTGAAGGACTGGGTAGTGCGATCAGAGCCGGTTTGCATAAGGGCTACATTAAAGGACCTCGATACTTCACCTGTGAACGAGGGATTGCCATAACAGGTGGACATGGCACAAGACCCAACGATAAAGTGCAGGATACGGTCATTGAGGCAGATGGCGAATGGGAGATACGTAAAGCTGTCAGGCAGAATCTTAAAGACGGAGCTGACTGGATAAAGGTTTTGGCCAGCCACAGGGAACATTATTGTGAATATACATTAGGAGAATTACAGGCAGCTGTGGATGAGGTGCATCGATTCAACAAGAAATGTTGTATTCATGCGGCGACAAGACAAGCCATAGAATCAGCCGTAATAGCCGGCTTTGACACGATTGAGCATGGTGCTTTCCTAACGCCTGATTTGGCGGAGGAAGCCGCTAAAAAAGGGGTTGCTTGGATTCCGACGGCCTACATCTATATGTATGCGGCAGAATACCTTAAAGAGAAGATAAGAGAATCTGGCCATAAGCCCACCAAGCCTGAACTAATTGAAATCGGTTATTTCGAGGATAGCATCAATGCCTATAAGAGCAACTTTCTGGAGAATTATAAAAAGGGAATACTGATAGCAACCGGTACAGATATTGTATTCCCTGACCATCATATAACACCTATTGTAGAAGAGATTGAAACCCTTTGCATCTTAGGACTTCAACCGATACAAGCAATACAATGCGCAACAAACAACGCGGCTAAGATTCTTGGGAAGGATCATGAATTCGGATTGGTCAAGCAAGGACTATATGCTGATTTGCTGATTGTGGAGGGGAACCCATTGAATGGCGTCGGCAATCTTCGAAATGTTAAAGAAGTGTATAAAGAAGGCGAGTTGTTATATTACAACTAAAAAACATGAATGAGGAGGTGAGTAATGCGGTCAGTTAGTTTCAAATATAAAGGCACGATGGTCCAAGTGACAAAATGCCTTAAAGAAGAATTTAAATTTGATGATTCTGTGGAAACTGTTAAAGAAGCATTGGAAAAACTGAACGAACATTACCACATGCAGTTGACTCAATATGTTAAAGACCAGGTATTTATCGTTTTTGAAAAAGATGATGAAAAAAGCAAACTGTTGGGGAATGAGAATGATTTGACTGCAACACTGGGTATCAATAACGTTCTTACCTTTTACTATCCTTTTAAGGGTGGATGAAGAACGGAACAAAATATCATTATTAGGAGGATCAAGTGAGACTAAAGATTAATTTTGAAAAATGTACCGGCTGCAGGGCTTGCGAACTGGCTTGTTCGGCAAAGCACTACCAGAAGTACAGTCCAGAGCTTTCTAGAATAAGAATCATAAAATTTGAAGACAAGGGAACTGACATTCCGGTAGCTTGCAAGCAGTGTGTCAATGCGCCATGTGTCACCAATTGCCCGGTGGGAGCGCTCTATAAGGATCCTGTCACCATGGCGACATTATTGAAGAAAGAACTATGCATCGGCTGTGGGGTGTGTGTTGAGGTTTGTCCATTTTCCGCCGCTGCCTTAGACGAAGACGGTTTCTCTATGATTTGCGACTTATGTGGTGGCAGTCCCGAGTGTGTGGCTGTTTGTCCTGTTCAGGCTATCGAGTATCAAGATATTGCAGAAACAGAACAAAAAAAAAGAATCGTAACAGCTGAAAGACATTCAGACAATGTTCTAAAAAAATGGAGAATCAAGTAGGAGTGATAATGATGAAAAACTATGGTGCATATACCAATCGAGTTTTGAGAATTAACCTAACGGACAAAAGCTATATCATCGAAGAATTACCTGAGGAATGGAAAACAAACTACATCGGTGCCAGAGGATTCAATATGATCAGACTTCTGGAGGAAGTTGATCCGGATTGCGATGCCCTGGGACCTGAAAACAAACTGATACTTGGAGTCTCACCGGCCTCGGGAACCAATATGCCCGGTCAGAGATTCAACGCCTCCGCAAAATCACCATTGACA
>JAUYTY010000066.1 GCA_030694905.1 Eubacteriales bacterium
TCTTTGCCTCAATCAGGACACTGGTAATAAGCCATATTCTCAACCAATCCAATTATAGGTATGCTCATTTTGGCAGCCATCTTGGCAGCTTTGGAGACTATCATGGAAACCAATTCCTGAGGAGAAGTAACAATGATAATACCGTCTATTTTAATGGATTGAAACACTGTCAAAGGTACATCCCCTGTACCGGGCGGCAAATCAATAAACATAAAATCTATGTCATTCCAAATAACATCAGACCAGAATTGCTTGACTACACCAGCAATAATCGGCCCTCTCCAGATGACCGGATCCGTCTCGTTATCCAGTAAGAGATTGATTGACATGATATCAATACCTGTTTTGCTCTTGAGTGGGTATAGTCCAAATTCACTACCGGCAACCTTACCTGTTATACCGAATGCCATCGGGATAGATGGACCGGTGATGTCGGCATCAAGTATAGCTACATGGTGTCCCCTTCTCTGCATTGTGACTGCCAACATCGATGTCAACAAAGATTTGCCCACACCGCCCTTGCCACTAACAATACCTATAACTTTTTTTACAGAGCTAAAGTCATGCAATTTAGCTGAAAAATCTTCTTTTGGTTCTTTTCTGTCTTCGCACTCAACACTACAAGTATTACATGCTTCATTACAGTTTTCGCTCATATGCTATCTCCTTGATTCATCATTATGATTGTAAAATACTCTTATTGTCTCATCAAATACATCTATTGACGCCCGTCCTGCAGCACAATCGACTTCAGTTATACACTTCCCGTCATTTACCGCTTTAACCACCATCGGATCATATGGGATTTTCCCAACCATGGGTATTTTGAACTCGTTGCAATAATTCTCTATTTCCCTGGTTTTTTCTGTGTTTAAGTCGAATTTATTTATACATACTGCTATTTTTGTCTGGAACCTGATTGCTGTGATGATGACACGTTCCATATCGCTAATACCTGAAACTGATGGCTCGGCTACAATCAAAACCATATCGACACCACTGACAGAAGCAATAACCGGACAACCTATGCCGGGAGAACCATCAATAATAGCAATCCCAACATCGCCCACTGAATCTTTGAGTTGTTTTTTAACCTCAGTCACCAACATACCCGATGTTCCACTGCCCATTTTTAGTTGAGCTGTCGAGAATACCGAATCATCCAAATACAGCTGCAATTCCCCTGCAACAGTCGGCTTTAATGTAATAGCGCCAGACGGGCAAACAGTTTGACAGACACCGCAACCTTCACAAGCATAAAAATCAATATTGTACTGATCCGTCACATCAATCGCATCAAATCTGCAATTCTGTCTGCAGAGATCACACCACACACACAATTCTGGATTTATTTCAGCCTTTGGTAATCCGAAGTAATTTGTTCTTTTAGGTTCTATGGATCTACTCATGACCAGATGAAGATTAGGAGCATCCACGTCACAATCAGCATAAGCTTTTGCATCAGATAATTTGATAAATGCGCTGGCTATGGTTGTTTTACCCGTTCCTCCCTTACCGCTTAGAACCAACAACTGTTTCATGGCTTGCCTCCTTAAGTATGTCTTGAAGCAATGATTCAAACATTGACCGATAGGTTGATTGAACCCTCGCTGAAATCATCCCGTTGGAATTCAGTGTGCCAAGTTTATTGTCAAATGAGATCCTTCCGGAAATTCTGATGTTATTATCAATGCAGAATTTCTCGGAAGGATTGTCACCGTCAACGCATTTGTTCAACACCGCACTATATGGTTTTCCCATTAATGTCACCAGCTCGTGAACCATTTTAAGGTTGTGCATTCCAAATAATGTCGGCTCAGCCACCAATATGCAATAATCAGCAGACCTGATGCTCTCCATCACTATACATGAGCTGCCAGGAGGACAATCGATAAATACAAACTCTTCATTCAAAGAACTATTGCCTAATAGTTCTTTAATGATTGGCATGCCTGAAGATTCTCCAGTATTCATTATGCCAGTTAAAACTGTCACATTATCCGAGGTGCCGATTTGAATTCTGCCAACGCTCTTATTTTTTTCACTCAAGGCATTTTCAGGGCAAATTAGCGTACAACCGCCACATGAGTGGCACATCTCATCAAAAATCAATAAAGATTGATTGATATATGCCAAAGCGTTGAACCTGCAAAAATCAACACACTGACGGCAACCCACGCATAAGCTTGCCCGGACTTCAGGTATTTTTACAAAAACTGTTTCAGTCGATTGAATATCGGGTTTAAAAAACAGGTGTCCGTTTGGTTCTTCCACATCACAATCAACATAAACAGATTCAGGTGCGATAGACGCCAAGTTAACCGCCAAAAGTGTTTTTCCTGTTCCACCCTTTCCGCTCAGTACTGCTATTTTCACGTTACTACCCTCCATGTCCATGGAAGCCGGGATGAATGTCATTAAGCAGATCCAACTTTCCTTCTTCCCAAGCCTTCAGATTATCCGATATGGAATGATCAATCGATTTATACATTTGGATTTTGGCTGCGTTTATAGCATCTGCGGCATTTTGACCGCATCTTGGTGTAATCAAGACATCAACATGGCTGTCCACTAGAATTTGTGCGGCCTTGATACCGGCCCCTCCCTGACTTGATGCGGCGCTATTGTCTATGAATTCAACGCCTGTAGTATCTGTGTCATATACTGCAAAAAACGGTGCCCGAGCCAATGATGCGTATACATCTGCCGACAAATTATTTCTACCTGCTGGAATTGCAATTTTCATTTAAGTTTCCTCCATTTGTTCTATCAAGTGACCAATCTTTATTTATCCAGTTGGTCTATTTGATTGTTAATCTCCTTTAGCCTTCTCTCCAACAATTCTTTCTGTTCTTTCAATAAATCTGGCTGTTGTTGATATACGGGCGCTCCTGGCCCATTATACCTGAAATATCCTCTTCTGCAATTAAGGCCTACTCTTCGTCCGTAACCAACGCCATAACCATATTGAATGTACTCTGCACCGTTACAGATTCCCATACCTCTACCTGTCATTGCACCTTGACCCATAGGTCCGGTTCCATCTCTTCTTGGCATTTCTTTCACCTCCTAATAATATTTGACATATGTCGCTTTCAGTTATTATTATACTCTCATTGCGACATATGTCAATAACTATTTTTAAGATTCATTTGCTTCATGAAAAAAATCCAGTTGAAATGATTAGTTTCAACCGGATTTTTTAGAATGTAAAAATTTTAGTTATTTAGAAATCAATGATTTAGTTTATTCGAATACCTTTCCACTGGCTCTCATCGAAGCCACTGCAACCCTGCTGATAATGGCTGCTGCTTCAGCTCTGGAAATATTTCTGTCAGGATAGAATGTTCCTGCAGTGTCGCCACCAGTCAATATGCCCGCCCTGTAAAGTGTAAAAATAGAACCATAATAAGGGGTTGTGTTATTGACGTCAGGTAATTGGACAACCGTGTTCTGCTGCATAAATTCATTTGATGGCATGGCATTTGAGAAGATATAAGCCATTTCTGCCCTTGTTGCTGCTCTGTTATAATTACTGAAATCATTAATCTTGATAATCCCATTGGCTATTGCGTAATCTACGTAAACCTGGTACCAAGGATTTCCTTGAGTAAAATC
Organism: Eubacteriales bacterium; assembly: GCA_030694905.1. Taxonomy (GTDB): domain Bacteria; phylum Bacillota; class Clostridia; order Tissierellales; family Dethiosulfatibacteraceae; genus 38-11. The sequence goes on from JAUYTY010000066.1 coordinate 3,619, forward strand.
GGCAATTCCTGATGTATAGATGCTATGAACTCTTACAGCCATTGTCACAGCTTCCGCTAATGTCACATTGCCTGCAGGATTGAAAGTTGATGGGCTATTCCCTTTCATAAGGCCATATTCATATGCTCCGGCAATTACCTTCTGCTTATTAAATCCATACCATTGGGATTCATCAATATCACTGAACAATCCACCGATATAAGTACTGCCTTTTGTGAAGTTTGACATAGATCCAAGCTCCGGCCCTGATACGGGTATCGGTTTCAAAGTCGTAAACGCCACAGAGTTTCCATAAAATACTTCTCCAGAGAGACTTGTACCGAATGCCCTAGCATAATAATCCGTTTCGAAGTCAAGAACATCAGATGTAAAGGTATAATTAGTTGTTTTGCTATTAAATTGATTCAAAAGAACCAATTGAGCTGAATCCGTATTCAATTCAGAGTCTTTACCTACGAGAACGCCAACTGAAACCAATTCTTCAAATCCTTGTCCTGATTCCCTGACAATCATGCTGATTTCTGCTGAACCAACTCCAGGATTCACTTTTCCTGTTGAAACAGATGCCTTTGCTGCAATTGATGTTTTAAAGCTATTCACTTCTCCATAGCTTATCCCCATCTGATTCTGTGCAAAAGCTCTGTAATAGTATGTTTGGTTGTTTTGAATATCATTGAAAACATTATATGTTTTGTTTCCGGATGTCGTAATTCTTCCCGAACCCAGTATTTCTATCGTGCCGATGGAACCCAGGGTCGGTACTTGCTCAAAGGAAGAAATGACCACGCCATGTTTTATGATATCAGAGCCATTCGGATCTACATCTGCATATACAATAGCTCCATTGTCTGAAACATTATCAAAGGAAACAGTAGGATTCAGAACGATTGGAAGACCTGCCGAATCGGTTACAAATGTCACAACGCTACCCAGATAAACACCTTGTGCATTACTTGTGTAACAGCGTAGGTAGTATGTCGTGTTAGGTGAGAGACCCGTTAACGTAGTAGTTGTAAGCCCTTTACCTGTCACACTTAAATTTCCGGCAAAAGCCGATGTTACACCAGCAGCACCCGGTAAAGGATCCTTGTTGGTGGTGGAGTAAATTAACATTCTTGTAAAAAGTTGGAATGTTCCCGTCGATACTGTAGCCTCTGTCTTGATGACTGCGGTATTCGCAGTGACCGATGCAACCTCTGTTTTTGTTACTATAGCCTTAGATACTGTTGTAGGTTGAGCAATTGTAGTGAATTGGCCAGGTTTAGTGTATGAAGTGCCGTTATTATTGGTTGCAAAAGCCTTATAGTAGTATGTTGTACTGGAGGATAGTCCTGTCAACGTTGCGCTAAAGTTTCCATTTACTGGCGTGGACATTACTTGTATCGCTCCGTTTGCTATTGTGGGATCAGTTTCAGTTCCATAGATAAATCCTGTTGCTGATACATTTGTTCCAAGTGGTGTTGAGAAGCTTGCACTCACTTGTTTTGTCTCAGGCATAATCTGAATTGGACTTAGCCCCAGTTTTACACTCGGAACCCCTTCCAGAGGAATCGTGCTGAATGTCTGCTGCGTTCCGTAATAAGTGCCTTTGGCATTTCTTATAAAGGCTTTGTAATAATACATCTTATCGGGTGTAAGATTAGTAGCAGTAATGCTATAAACACCCGATTTGGCGCTGAAGTTTCCATCTATCAAAAACAGTGTGTCTTCATTTCCCAGCTCAGGATTTGTCTTATCAGATATTACAAATCCTCTTAAAGTTGGTGATATGCCACCGGTTGAAGCATTACCGTTAAGCTGAGCAGAATAGCTTGTGACATCTCCAATCTTTCCAGTTGTTGCTATAGGAGCGTTTTCAGTGACAAAAGTCTGAACTGATCCATAGCTTAATCCTTTGGGATTTCTGGCATACGCTCGATAATAATAGCCCATATTGGGAGCGAGATTCTGGATGTAGGCATTGTAAGTTACAGGAGCTTCATGGGTTCCAATGGGAACTTGTGCTTTGACAACACCAACGCCGCCAATTTCTGGCATATCATTACCACTGGCTAAAGTTGCATATACGAAACCATGCTCCATCAAGTAGGTGTTTCCAGTTGATGTTATCAAGCCCTCAAGCTTTGCCCTATCTGCCGCTATATAGTTCGAACCGACAGTTGTGACAGATGCCAATGAAGGTGGTGGTAGAGTTTTAAAGGTTTTCTTGCTGCTGTACACAAATCTAGTTCCCATGCCTTTTGAGGAAATACTTATTTGTAAATCGTAAGTTGTATCCGGTGATAAGCCCTCAATATAGAAACGCGCCTCAGAAGTTGCTGAGTTATAACTCGACAGCTCTCCTTTAATGGCAGCCAAATCATCTTTTGGAAGCTGTGCGTCGTTATCATCAACTAAAGCTACCAATCCTGTAAGCTGATCATTGGAATCAAGTATTACCTTTGCAGTCACTAGAGCATAATTGGATCTTTCATCGACTGTTATGTTGTTGCTATATGGCATATTCATCGTTCGAAATTCCAATTTATTTGAGAAAGCTGTCAGATTATGCTGGTTGGTTGCTGAAGCTTGAGCAACATATATCTTCCCAGGATTCAGCGAGATGTTTAACGAGTTATTAAATATGGTATATGGAGAGTTAAACGAAGTAATACCTGTCGCAAAGCTAACATTCGGTCCGTCTATCCGTGGTAAGTTTCCACTAATATCATATTGTTTTTCAACGATGGTCAATGAGTAATCCTTCATGACAGGTTCACCAAAATTTGTGATGCCCCCTGTAACAGGATTTACAACATGCCCTGTTCCTGTGCTAAAGAGTCTTCCTCTCAGATTTGCGGATATTGCTCTGATATCTGATGTCTCTAAAGACAATTGGGGACTAAAAACCGAACCGGTTCTGGCTCCAACAAAATCACTCAAATAAAGCCTTTCGGTATCATCTACACCGGCCATTCCCGAACCGGTAAAAGCCCAACCACGAATCTGAACGTAATACTGTGTTTCAGGCTTTAGATTCGTAAAAACATACTTGTAATCTCCCCTAGGATCTTCTGGTGAATCAAATCCGAACCTGTGTGATTTTATAAATGTTTTGTCTGCATCGTATAGACTTACACTCAAGGACTGCATCTGTTCGTTCGCTGTATTTTTGCCATAGTAAAAGGAAATTCTGAAGCTGCTACTTGTTGTATCTGTGACGCTAATGTTAGTTATGTACTGTGATGCGGCTTCTGATGGCGTTGCAGGTATCATACCAATGACAATCAACAACACTAAAAAAAACACAATATTCTTCCGCAATATTGCTCTAGAATTGATAAACCGACTCATAAAATCTTCCTCCTGGTTTTTTTCATATATAAAATTTTATTTTATACTCATTGAGATTAATAAAGTCGGGACTTCAGTCTAAGAGTCGGTTTCTGTGCGGATTATAATGTGATTCTATATTCACATTCTATCATAATCGCGGAATTATTCAACAAAAATAATCAGGATACAGCTTATTAACTAGCTGTATCCTGATATGTGAATTCAATGCGTTTTAATTTTCTATTGACGTTTATAAATTAGCTTCATCCAAATGTAAAGGTGAATTTTGTTGATTCCCCTTGCTCACTTTCTACATCTATTCTAATTCCATGCCTATCAGCTATATGTTTAGCTATTGCGAGCCCCAATCCAGTTCCTTTTCTATTCTTTTCATCATCCGATTTATAAAATCGTTCAAAAATGTGTGGCATGTCCTCTTTTGCGATGCCCATTCCATAATTAATGATTGAAACATGACAAAGTTGTTTTTCAGATGCTATTGATACTTCTACTTGATGCGCTTCATCGGAAAATTTGACTGCGTTATCCAATACAATTAAAAACATCTGTCGTAATCTTCCATAATCACCTATTACAGGAAAAGCTGTTCCTTGAGTTTCATAAACCAGCTTGATCTGCTTATCCTCAGCTATATGTCTTATGGATCGCACAGCATCTTCAACAACATCAGGAAGGTTCAGTTCACTTTTTTCGATAATATAATCAGGATTCTGAAGACGGGAGAGCTCTAACAAATCATTTACCATACGCTCCAAATGTATGCTTTCAGACAGCATCTCCTTATGATAGATTTCGACTTTTTCAGGTTCATAGACGATTCCGTCGCAAAGTGCTTCCAATGACCCTCTAATAACCGTTACCGGTGTTCTTAATTCATGAGAGATGCTTGAAATATAGTCCTTTCGCATTTGCTCAAGCTGAGCGCTTTCCTTTGACGCAGAATTCAATTTTTGTGCGAGTATATCAATATGATGTGCTAGTGACCCTATTTCATCATCCTGTACAATATTTGTTTGTGCCAAATAATCACCATTTGTCAATTGTCTTGTTGTAACTTCCATCTTTTGTAAGGGTTTTGTAAATCTTTTCGATAATAGTACCGCAATAATGATAGATAAAAGAAGTGCTGCCGTTAAACTAATAAACAGTATTCTAATACCATCCTTGGCCGACGATGTCAATTTTTCAGCTTTAGCGTGCAACAAAACAGCTGCGAAAACTTGTCCCTCAGGGGTAAAAATTGGTGAACCAACCGTTATGGACGGGCTACCCAGCAGACTGCTGAAACTCTCACTAAAAGATATCTCCCCTGTAAAAACTTCTGCAACAAGGGCAACTGCGCCTTCAGGCAAAGCCGAATAACTGATTTGATTTTTCCCCCTTCCCACTGAAATGGTTTGTGCATTTTTATCGACAATCCAAACATCATTCAGGGCTAAATCGTCTATAAGACGCAGATATGTGCCAAATCCGGCGCTTTGAAGCTGATTGTGCCCCATTCCTCTTGATGAGTCATCATTTAGCAAATAATTTGACAATGCTTCTGTTATCGTTATGGCTCGCCTCTCCAATTCAGTTTTATAGATGTCTGCAGACTGTCTCGAAAACAACATAAGAAAAGAACTGCCCACAATTAGTGCAAAGATAATTAGCGTAGATGTGAAAAACAATACCAGTCTTTTTGTTATCTTATTATTCATCTTTATTGACCTCGAATTTATAACCCACTCCCCAGATGGTTTTAATCTGCCATTTAGGATGTGAATATTCATCAATTTTTGCTCGCAGTCGTTTGATATGAGAATCAACGGTTCGGTTATCACCAAAATAATCATATCCCCAAACGCTGTCCAATAGATGATCACGGGTAAAGACCCTGTTCTTATTAGTTGCCATGACCCATAGCAATTCAATCTCTTTCTTTGTCAATGGGATATCCTGGTTGTCAATAGAAACGGTAAAATCATCGAGGCAAATGGTCAGATTCTCAAAATTAAACAATTTTTGCACTTTTTCATTCTCTGGTGTCCGTTCTATCCTTCTTAATATGGCTCTGACTCTAGCCATTACCTCTCCAGGCGAAAAAGGCTTTACAATATAATCGTCCGCACCTATGTCAAGACCCATAATACGTTCAAAATCTTCACCTCTGGCAGTAATCATAATAACAGGAACATTGGATGTCCGCCTGATTTCCCTGCAAACTTCAAACCCATCTTTCTTAGGCATCATCACGTCCAGAAGTATAATATCAAATTTTTGCTTTTGAAAAGCCTGGAGCGCTTCCTCGCCATCCGTTGAAACTATTGTTTCAAATCCTTCTTTTTTTGCATACTCAGATAAAATTGATACAATTTGTTTGTTGTCATCCACTATTAAAATTCTCGGCATGTTTGCACCCTCGCTTCTTGATTCATTAATCCATTATAAACCGATTATTTGTCTTTTTTGTGTCATGCAGTTTATTTTATCACGAAAAAAGAAAAGAAAAAACATAGTTTTGTCATATTTATCTAGTATTCTAAGGACAGAATCAAACAACAAAATAAAAGGAGGCATTACAAATGAAACATTCAAAGAAAATATTCACTTTAACAGTCGTGGTTTTAGCGATAGTAGCAATGTCAATAACAGCTTTTGCGGTAACCACCAATCAGACACCAGCAGAATTGCTAGCTGAAATAACCGGAAGAACAGTTGATAGTGTAAGAGCGGAAAAAATCGAATCTGGCAGCACTTACGGTGGCGTGGCCAATCAGGCCGGTGTACTGGAGCAGTTCAGGAACAGAATGCTGGAATTAAAGAAAAGCAAAATTGAGGAAAGAGTTGCCGAAGGCACCATGACACAAGAAGAAGCAAACACCATATTAGAAGCAATAGCTGAGCATCAGCTGACATGTGATGGAACTGGCACGAATGCAGGTATCGGTAAAGAGTTCAACTTAGGTTTCGGTGGATTTTCCGGAAACAGAGACGGCTCGGGCTCAAGAAATGGCATGGGTCAAGGAATGAAGGACGGTTTAGGAAATAGCGGATCTGGCTATAGACAAGGTGGCCAAGGTGGAAACGGTCGTTAAATAACAAAAAATATAAAAGACACAAGTGGGAGATCAATTTCATCTTGTGTCTTTTGTACTATACATTAACCCACACAAAAGAACCATCCTATTTATGTGGTTTTATTCTATTTTATAAGCTAGATCTCTTACCTGTCTTAGATAATCACTTTCCAATGCATCTTCTCTGACCGATAATCCCAGCCCTAATACAGAACCCATTTCCTCCCATTTCATATATCGGCACATCGTTATAAAATGAGCCTTCAGACCATCCATTGCCCAATCATCTTCATCTGCACCTGCAGCAATCAAATAAGCCTTCTTGGGGGTGGACCTCAACGCTATATTCGTGGCATAAAATCGGTCTATAACAGTTTTGAGCTGAGCTGTCATTCCAAAATAATATAATGGTGTGACAAAAACAACTGCATCCGCGTCTTCCAATTCATCGGAAATCATCTTCATATCGTCTCTATAAATGCATATACCGTCGTTTTGTCTGCAGTAGTCACATCCTATACATGGATGAATATCCATATGCGCGGTATCAAATCTGATAAGTTCATGTCCCTTGTCTGTGGCCTCTCTAGCATATTCACTGGCTAGCAAATCTGTTGTGCCTTCCTTGTGCGGACTACCGGTCAATACTACAATTTTCATTTGTGCCTCCTAAGCAAATAAAGCTTGAATCTCATTCAAAAATTATAGCATTTTAACGTTGAAAATACAACTCGATTTACTTGCCTGTTGCAAAGCACATCACATTTAAATTCTGTGTGATACTTGATAACACTAGATTACAGTGATATAATGAAGTCAATGAACAGGTCTGATAAAGCAACAGTTTACTTTAATTTTATGATTTTGTCTTATGTATAAAGGAGGCGTTTTTATGAGAAAAATGATTAGTTTTATTTTGATGTGCTGCATGGTGTTTTTAGTTGTGCAGACCTTCCCTATTGCCGCAATAGACAATGTTGAGTATGCTTGGAGGCTTGTTGAAATCATCGACCAAAAAAACGAGGATGGATGGGCGTTATATGACGGTGGTGTATGGAAATTCGACAGAAAATATGAGCGGGGTGCTTTTTATGTGAGGGTCTGGCAACAAAACCAGGACACATACTTTGCCTATGGAACAAAAGCTGTTTGGAGCGTACCACCTGCAATAATCAAAGGCGGTGAAAAAGTAACGCTGACACTTGATATGTTTGAAACAGAAAACACCCATAAAGGGAACACCAGCGGTTCTTCAGCCAACGCTGATTTTGCTCCTGTTGGCTTGGGTCTGGGAACCAGAGGCTATGACCTGTTTTCAAATAAAGATGGCATTGTGGATATAGCTCTAAATGGCGCAGCTGTCGCTGCTGTATCTGAAACTATGACAGGCACAGCGCCAAAAGCTGGATATAATGGTCAAAACAGAATAGCTTTACGGGTATCCTATCACCACGGTACTGGCTTTGCAACCTATTATGTCTATGAGTGGCAACCTTATAAGCCACTGGAAGTCGGAGAAAATAGAGGAGAGAGCTTTACCTACGGCAACCGTCTGATGTGGAGAGAGTACGGCGGTATAGGCTATAGGCTGTATCGGTCCCAAAATTCTAGTGAACTAGGTGTGTCAGTGACTGATTTTTATATAACAGGTCATAGCTTTGCAGATGTCAATTTGAACCCAACTATGACTTATTACTACACCGTAAAACCAGTTCTGGCTGAAGCAGATCCTCTGAATGGAATTTCAGAACAATTGGGACCTAGCATTGCAACTTTCACGGCAACTTCCGGTGATGAAGCAATAGCCGGTGAATCTAAGCATTTCATCATGATGCAAATGGACAATCCTAAAATGAGCGTCAATGGTTTGACAAAGGAAGTGGATCCCGGACGTGGAACGGTACCGATGATAATCTCAAGCCGAACCATGGTACCCATAAGAGCTATCGTTGAAGCCATGGGTGGATCCATCAAATGGGACGGCATCGAACGTAAAATCACAATGACAGCTCGGGGCAATATTGTTGAAATGTGGATTGGAAAAACAGACATGAGAATCAATGGCGTTTCAAAAGCAATGGATGTGGCGCCGGTCATCCAAAATGAACGGACTTATGTGCCTGTTAGATTTGCTGCAGAAAATCTGAATGCGCAAATTGATTGGATCAACAGCACCAGGGAAGCTGTTATAATCTATACATCTGAAGACTAAAAGATGTGATACCACAAACCTCCTATTCAAGCAGGAGGTTTGTTTTATTAGGAGATCAAAAACGAGGCAATAATGGTAACACCAACCATAACCACATTGCTGAAACTGTGCATTATCATCGGGTAATAGACGCTTCCAGATTTTTCATAGCAATCACCATAAAAAATTCCAAGCACTAAGGCATAAACTAATTGAAATGAACTGTAACTTATTTCAAATGGTATGATGGACCATCTCACATGGGCAAGCGCAAAGATTACAGCTGCTATGACATTGGCAATACTGACTTTGTTTCCAAGGATTCTACCCTTATAGAACATTGAAAGCGTTGTAATGGCAAACGCCCTGAATATAAGCTCTTCAGAGGGTCCTGACATCAGTAGCTGAAAACTCATTTGCCCGATAATATTGTTTGTTGTCAAAGGATAGGTAAAATGTTCGAACCCACCTGACATGATGACCGTCGAAAAGGCACCGACAGTATAAATGCTAAAAAACAGCATAAAGAGCAAAACACACTTTCTGCCAGCTGCTTTATTGCCCCAACCCAATCCAAAATCAAAAGATTTGTACCTGCTCAAACCGGCAATTATGATAATGAAAATGATAGTCTGAACGATATGATGAACATAAATCCATGCAAAAGATCCATCCGGATCAATTGACGCATAGCTAAAAACATCGGCAACAAAACCAGCAAACTTTGGTATTCCCAAAAGCATTGCCAATAAAACAAGAGTCCAAAAAACACTTTTTATCAGCTTCTCCATATTCTCTCCATTCATTTTTAATCTACTTTTGATTATTGTTAACGCTATCATATTTCAAATTGTTATTATCTTTTCCATTTTAACACAGGAGTATTAAGTGAATCAACAGGGTTCTAATTCCATTGATTAATAAATAACAAATTGTTATGTTGACATGTTTTGAAAGGATTGATACGATGATTATGATAAAATAAGAAAATGATGAAGGAGATTAGAAAATGATAGTTGTTGCGGTCAAGTATATGGTCAATGATGGTTTAAGGGATAAAGTCCTTGAAATGGCTAAAGAAGCAGTCTCGGAAACAAGGAAAGAGCAAGGCAACATTGAATACACAGTCTATCCATCCCTGGAGAACGATCAGGAGATATTTGTGTTTGAGGTGTGGGATTCAATGGAGCATCTTCAAGCGCATATCAAAACACCGCATATGGTGAAATTCGCTGAAAACCGAAAGCCGTTTGTAGTGGATGGTTCTTATAAGCTTAGTCTTTACAAAAGCGAGCCTATTTCACTTTAGAAGCGATATGATCAGAAAAACAACACCTATTAAATGAAATACGCCTAGAGGAATCATGAGTAATATGATGATAGAGCGTTCTTCATTTCTCACGATTGCAATCAAGCCAACAAGAGCAGCAAGTATTATTACCGCCACCATCGACAATAGAATAATAGCGTGTTGAGGATTCTCACCGAGTCTCCCTTCCAAGACCATTAAAGCAAGTAATAGGATATACATAGTTGTTGAAATTTTACCTAAGAAGGTTTTTGGTAGAACGGTAATTTTCATATATATCCTCCTTTGGGATATATCCTAAGACTAATTTTTTCATGCTCATAATCAACACTTTTGCACCTGGATACGATTATACCATTACATCTTTGCAATTAATAATATGGTTCAAATTCTTTTAACACAAAACACCGCGGAAGAACCGTCTCCTTGTATATTCTTAAGTGTTGCTAGAGGGCAACCTTCACATTTGGGAGCTTTAAGGCAATGTTCTGTTGCATGCTGGACAATCAGCGCATGAAGCTCATTATAAAGATACAAATCCTTCGGTATGGCTTCCTCTATCATTTTTCTGAAGTCATCGTACCGGGTAGGCACATCAAACCCCAGGCGATGAAACAATCTGCGGGTGTATGTGTCAATGATGAAATATGGTTTTCCGACAGCGTAAGTCATAATGCTGTCTGCCGTTTCTCTTCCAACGCCATGTACTGTAAGAAGCTCCTCTCTCATTGCCTCGCCATCTATTGATCTCACTTTCTCAATGCTAAAATCGTAACGCTCATACCAATCATTCAATGCTTTCAGCTTGATTGCTTTCTGATTGAAATATCCGCTAGGTCTTATGATTTCTGCCAACTCTGTTGATGAAATCTCTTTAATCAATCTTGGACTAAGATGACCATTGAAATTATTTAAAGCTTTGACAACATTTTTCCAGGTTGTGTTTTGTGTCAGCACCGCCCCTACCATCATCTCGTAATGGGTCTCGGAAGGCCACCAATCTTGCTTGCCATAATAACTCAGCAAAAGTTCAAAAAGGATCATCAGCTTTTCATGATTGATGATTCTTTCTTTGATAGCCAAGCCGTGGGCAAATCCTGTAAGGTTGCCGTTTGTTCCGATAACTCTATGGCACGGGATAATCAATGGGATTGGATTTTTGCTGTTCGCCATGCCGACTGCCCGCGAGGCGTTTGCATTTCCATTTGCTTGAGCTATATCCTTATAGGTTCGTACCATACCGTATGGGATATTGCACAATTGGCTCCAAACTTTTTTCTGAAAATCTGTGCCCTGTGGATTTATTTTGACATCGAAACGCTTTCTCGATCCAGATAAGTATTCTTCAATCTGTATACGTGTGTCTGAAAAATAATCTTCGTTTTTTATCCATTCGTCAGATAGTTCAAAAGATCTTTTTCCCTCGCCTGTATTTAGGTGCAGATGACTCAATCCTTGTTCATCGCCCACAAGAATTATTTCACAAAATCTCGTGTCAAATCTTGTATAATACATTTTTGTCTCTCCTTTTTCGCTCTAAATTCCACAGACAAAGAGTCGCATAAGCCCTGTAAGGTCTCCATTTTTCAGCCATCTGCAATACTTCTTTGTTTGAAAGTTTTTTATCACGGTTCCCTAAAGCATTGATCACACCCAAATCAGTGGATGGAAAGCTGTCTACCATCCCCAGGCCTCTCATGGCAACATAGTCCACAGTCCAGTCGCCTATTCCTTCTATCGCTGAGAAATCGTTCCTGAAAGCTTCAAATGATTGATTTCTGCT
>JAUYTY010000007.1 GCA_030694905.1 Eubacteriales bacterium
GATTATTGCTCTGCAGAAATTCTACATGAACTCTGAGGTGGGTTATGTCAGAAGAATCCTATCAGCTTTGGAGATGTATGACGTAACATTCGAGAATATCCCTAGTGGCATCGATACGGTATCGATTGTACTGGATAGTCAGAAGCTGAATGGAAAGCTTGAAAAAGTCCTTAGTGAGATTGAAAGGACATGCTCACCAGATAGCATCAATGTATATAGGAATATAGCCATGATAGCGGTGGTGGGACAGAACATGGCTTACACTGTGGGAGTTTCAGGTAGAGTGTTTGGGGCTTTGGGCAGGGCAGGTGTCAATATTAGGGTTATTGATCAGGGCTCAAGTGAAATCAATATAATCATAGGTGTCAGCGATACAGACCTGGAAAAAGCAATAGAAGCGATATATTATGAGTTTAATTAAAAAAATGAGGCTAAACCTCATTTTTTTTAATTTATTTTTCTTCAAAGTATTTTTTGGCTATGGACACAGCCTCCATGGCATCTTTGCCATAATGATTTGAACCGATATCCATGGCATATTCATCATTCAGTACCGCCCCACCTACCATTATGCAGATATCAGGAAACTCGGATCTCAAAACTTTAATTGTCTTTTGCATATTTGCGACTGTGGTTGTCATCAGTGCGCTTAATCCGATTAATCTGACGTTTTCTGCTTTCACGCAGTTGACTATCACATCCGCATTTACATTTTTCCCAAGGTCAATCACGTAAAAACCATAGTTTTCCAAAAGCATTTTGACAATATTTTTTCCTATATCATGGACATCTCCCTGAACGGTAGCGAGAATGATTTTTTTACTTTTATCAGATGAAGAATCATGAGTCATGCTATTCTTTATGACTTCAAATATATCCTGAACCGTTTCAGCGGAATTCAAGAGCTGAGGTAAAAAAATGTCTCCCTTCTCATATTTTTCACCAACAAGATCCAAAGCGGGCGCAATATAAGAATTGATAATATCGAGCCTGGACATAGTCTTTAAAAGCTTCCGGGTCAGAATTACAGCTTCATTTTTTCTCGCTTTAACAATGCAATCAGACAGATTGGCTTCTACAGATTTTTTATCCTCACCTGAAGTTTCTTTTATTGTGGATGTTCCGCCAAAATGGTCCAGATAATGTTCAGAATCCTTATCGATTCCTTTTAACACTTTGAATGATCTGATGGCATCCATGGATTTTTCAGACGCTGTATTCATAATCGGAATATCCAGACCCATTGTCAGTGCGCTGGTCAAAAATACTGAAGTTAGGGTTTCACGTTGGGGAAGTCCGTAGGATACATTGCTGACGCCAAGGCAGGTTTTAACACCCAATTTTTCTTTTACATCTCTAATAGCATATAAAGTCTCAAAAACGTCTTTCTGTTGTGCTGAGGCTGTCAGAGTCAGGCAGTCAATTATGACATCCTTTCTCTTGATGCCTAATTCTTCTGCTTTTTCAACAATTCTGGAAGCAATCTCAAACCGTTCCGTACTTTTGGAGGGAATGCCTTTGTCGTCCATTGCAAGACCAATGACACAGCCACCATATTTTTTAATGAGAGGCAAGACTTTATTTAGAGACTCTTCCTTGCCATTGACAGAATTGACCAATGCCTTGCCATTATAAGTTCTTAGGGCGTTTTCAATCACCTTGTCATCTGAACTGTCTATTTGGATAGGTAGAGTGGAGTTTTTGGATATTTCCCTAATCATGTTTTGCATCGCTTTTGACTCATCGATACCCGGAACACCTGCGTTCACATCCAGTATATCCGCACCCTCATTCTCTTGTGCCAATGCGAGACTGACGACATAATCCATGTCTTCACTTTTTATAGCTTCCTTAAGTGTTTTTTTTCCTGTAGGATTGATACGCTCTCCAATTATTTTTATATTGTCGATAATAACTGTCTTGGTGGATGAAGATACGAAGGTGTAATTTTTTTCGATGACTTCTGATGGTTTGGCATCTGATAGGGAAGCTTTTAAAGTGGCGATGTGCTGGGGAGTTGTTCCGCAGCAGCCTCCCAGTATGTTCACGCCAAGATCCTTGATACTCAGCAGTTGTTTTGTAAATTCATCGGGACTTAAATCAAAATACGTTGATCCATTGATAAGTTTTGGCAGCCCTGCATTGGGTTGGATCAAAACATTAGTGGACGAGTATTTCACCATCTCTTCGATAAAGGGTAGCATTTCAACAGGACCGAATGAACAGTTCAAACCAATGGCATGGACACTTAGAGATTCCAAGACAGATACAATGGTAAGCACATCGCTGCCGGTCAGAGTCCGTCCATTTCTTTGCAGTGTCATGCTGCAGATAATCGGCAGCTTGGTGTTTTCCTTAGCAGCCAGTATAGCTGCCTTGGCCTCATAGATATCCGTCATGGTTTCAATCAGAATCAAATCACATCCGGAATTTTCACCTACGATCACCTGCTTTTTAAACAGATTATAGAAATACTCGAAATGATGCTCTGTATTGTTGTTCAAGAGGACACCTGCCGGACCAATATCCAATGCGCTGTAACACCCTTGAAAGCCTTTGGTCAATTCAATACCGCTTGAAATGATTTTCTCAGCGCTAAACCCTGAATTCTTCAGTTTATAATCATTTGCTCCGAAGGTGTTGGCAGTCAGCACATGCGCGCCGGCTTCACTGTAATCTCTATGAATTGATCTTATCAATTCTGGCTCTGTAAGGTTTAACACCTCGGGACATAGACCTGTATCAGAGATTTTTTTCTGGATTTCTGTTCCCATGGCGCCATCGAAAAGCACAATATTTTTTTTTGAAAATTCAGCAAATGAAATCATAATAACCTACCAGTTCATATTTTTATAAATCATTCTTGCTATTTCAGGTTTATTCATTACATAGAGATGAAAACCATTTACATTTAACTGATTCAGCTCATCCATCTGCTGACAGGCGTAATCGATACCTGCCTGAAACATGCCGTTGCTGTCATTTTCATATTTATCAAGCAATATTTTGAGCTTGTGTGGAACAGATGCACCGCTTAAAGATACAATACGCTTAATCTGCTTGACATTGGTGACTGGCATGATACCGACGGTGATGGGGGTGCTGATACTGCTTTTGACAAGCCTGTCTTTAAAGTCATAGAATCGATCGTTATCAAAAAACAACTGGGTTATCAGGAAATCCACACCTTTATCGACTTTGATTTTTAGATTTTTGATATCCTCATTTAAAGATGGCGCTTCAACATGTCCTTCAGGATAGCAAGCAGCCGCTACAGAAATGGGTAAATCCGAACCCCTGATATGCCCGATCAAATCTGAAGCATAGCTGAAATCCATACTACTGGCCTTATCTAATGAAGAATCCTTAGGCATGTCGCCTCTCAATGCCAATACATTTTTTAAGTCTTTTTTGATGATCACTTTGAGAATCTCATCGATTTTTTCTTTCTTTGATGCTATACATGTCAGATGCGGCATAGCTTCAATTGTATAT
>JAUYTY010000010.1 GCA_030694905.1 Eubacteriales bacterium
ATTGTCAATTATGTAGTTGCCCAGGAAACACTCAAGGATGAGACCTATAAGTTTGCAGTGAGATTGTCTCAGTCAGCGCCTATTGCAGTAAGCTTTATAAAAAGCGCTGTTAATTCCAGCTTGGAAAGTACGTTTAAAGAAGTTCTGGAAAAAGAGGTTAGCAACCAGACTATCTGTCTTCAAACAGAAGACTGTAAAGAAGGACTGAATGCTTTTAAAGAAAAAAGAATGCCGAAATTCAGTGGGAAATAGCTATTGCAAAGATGCTATAAGCTATAATGAGGTCTTGTAGATGATCATAAAGCATTCGAATCAATGGAGGAGACGCGTATGAGAATAGCGGTTGCAGGCATGGGTTATGTGGGTTTGTCAAATGCCATTCTTCTGGCACAGCATAATGAGGTAATAGCCCTTGATATTATCACGGGAAAAGTTGAGATGATCAACAGAAGGGAGTCTTATATCGCGGATCATGATATTGAATCCTTTCTTAAGTTCAAGGCGCTGGACTTAAAAGCGACCACAGATTATCAGACGGCATTTGAGTATGCGGATTACATCGTTATTTCGACCCCGACCAATTATGATACTGTTAAAAACTATTTCGACACTTCCTCGGTCGAGTTTGTTATTGAAAGGGCACTATCAATCAACTCCAAGGCTGTAATGATAGTCAAATCTACTGTGCCCGTTGGTTTTACGGAAAATATGAAACGAAAATTCGAGACAGACAACATCATTTTTTCACCTGAGTTCTTAAGGGAAGGCAGTGCTTTGTATGATAATCTGTACCCGTCAAGAATAGTAGTGGGTGAGCGATCAGACAGGGCAAGGGTGTTTGCTGATCTCATGATTGAGGGTGCTTTAAAAGAAGAAATTGATGTGCTATTCACCAATCCTACTGAGGCCGAAGCGATTAAGCTTTTTGCCAATACCTATCTTGCATTAAGGGTTGCTTTTTTCAATGAGCTGGACTCCTACGCAGAATTGAGAGGATTGGATACACGACAAATAATAGATGGCGTTGGACTGGATCCAAGGATTGGAACACACTACAACAATCCATCATTTGGATACGGTGGATATTGTCTGCCCAAAGACACCAAACAGCTTTTGGCCAATTATTCTGATGTGCCTCAAAACATTATGTCTGCCATTATAGACGCCAACAGGACAAGAAAAGATCATATTTCTGATATGATATTGAAAAAAAAACCAAACATAGTCGGCATCTACCGATTGACGATGAAATCAGACTCTGACAATTTCAGACAATCTGCTGTGCAAGGGGTCATGAAGCGGATTAAGGCAAAGGGAATTGAGGTTGTGGTTTTCGAGCCGGCATTAGAGGACGATTTGTTTTATAACTCCAGGGTTATCAGGAATCTAGAAGAGTTCAAGCGGATATCGGATATCATTGTCGCCAACAGAGTATCTGACGAGATAAAAGATGTGATTGATAAGGTTTACACGAGGGATTTATTCAGTAAGGATTAAATAGAAACAAAAAACAAACAAAAATATAGTATAGTCAATTAGTGAAAGAAATAATGTATAAATGAAGGGGTATTTGATGCAAAAAAAAGCTGAGTTGAAGCCTATACTTAAGAAAGATTATGATTTGCTTAAACCATATTACCAGTATTATAAATCCGAGGCGCATGATTTCAATCTGACCAATTTAATCATATGGAAAAACAAATACGACTTGCATATCATTGCGTTTGACGGGTATCTCTGGATTTGCTTTTATCCGAATGATTTTGAAACAACGGCTTTTTCAGAGCCGATTGGTAATCATTCAGATGAAAAGGCCTTGAGAAAATCAACTTTATCACTGATTGATTTTTGCAGATCAGAAGAGATGCCATTAAGATTCAGGTATATTGGAATCGCATTTAAAAATCTTCTGGAGACATGGGGAATATTTGGAGAAGATAGCAATGCTAAAAACCACTTTCAGACCACCGAAGACGCCTATGACTATTGCTATCTGACAGAAGACCTGGTGAATCTGTCTGGCAAGCAATACCACAGAAAAAAAAACAATCTTAATCAGTTTCAGAAGTTGTATAAAGATAGAAACAATTATGAACCAATCAACCCAGGCAATGCAATGGATGCGCTGCTTGTTGCCAGAGGCTGGTGCGCTGACAGCGGGTGTTCCGAAAATCAGGATCTGTGCAAGGAATTTGAGGGAATCAAGGATATTTTGAAGGATTGGGCGTTTTACAGCAAACGTGGCGTGGAGGGAATCATTATATATGTGGATGGGTTGCCAAAGGCCTTTTCCATTGGGGAACCTTTGACCAAAGATATGTTTTTGATACACATCGAAAAGGCGAGCCATGATATCCAGGGAATCTACGCGGCAATAAACCATAAAATGGCAACTCAAGTGTTGGGCAGATTCACTTACCTAAACAGAGAACAGGATCTGGGTATCGAAGGATTGCGAAAAGCCAAACAGGCCTATAATCCTCACCATATGGTTGAGAAATGGTCATTTGATTTTTCTATGAAATAAGTTCCACTGGCCATAGGATTTCTAGCCGGATTGGGAATAGACTCACACAGGCCTCCTGTGCTTAGTTCCCTGTTCATAAATATATCCCATGGTGATGAGCTTACTTTCTTCAAAAGGACCGGCAACGAAGGTCAACCCTAAAGGTTCTCCTGTAGATCTGAAGCCTGCAGGCACTGTCAGAGCAGGATACCCGGCATATGCGTACACGAGGGAGAAGTGGTTGCTTAGAGAAATAAGACCGTCATATTTGCTCAGTTGCCGATTGATGGCATTTTGACAGATTGAACGATCTCTATTTATTATTTCTTTGCATTCTTTTCGACGTATATCGGTAAAGACTGACTTTTCAATTAAATCCTGACCATAGGGAGCTCTTGTTTTCAAATCAATTTTATTATATTTCCATATATCTCTTAAACTGCTTATGTTGCGTTTTCCCGGTAAAGTTCGCTTGAGATAATCCGCAACACATTTTTTGAACTCATACTCCAATGGACCATCCAGGTCAACTTCAAACGCGCTTTCGTCTATAATGACCTGATCAACTTCAAAACCCAGTTTCTCCAAATCTTTTACCGCTTGGTTCAGTAGAATCTCATCTTCGTTTCTGTCGTATGTACGCATGATTGGATTGTTAATGACACCTAGCCTATAGCGCTTGCACGGCTCGATTTTGAAGTATGATTCAAATTCGCCAAGATTGAAATAAGTTGGATCTTTAAGATAATAGGTTAGAAGCGCTGCGTCTTCGACACTTCGCGTCATAGGTCCCGCAGTGTCAAAGGATTCTGCAATTGGTATGATCCGTTTGGAACTCCAAAGTCCAAGAGTCGGTTTCAGACCGACAATATTGTTTTGGCTTGCCGGATAAATGATTGAACCACAGGTTTCGGAGCCTATTGCAACACTGGCCAGATTCATGGCTATGCTAACTGCAGAGCCGGAACTGGATCCGCCTACATCAAAGCTCCCATAAGGATTTTTGGTTTGTCCGCCCAGTGCCGAATAGCCACATACACCGTTGGAGCTCATCTGATATGCCCACTCGCTCATATTGGCCTTCCCAAGAATGATGCCGCCATGTTTCTTTATTTTTTTGACAACCGACGCATCTCTATTGACGCTGGATCCGTCGAGGACTTTTGCACCGGCAGTGTTGTGCATTTTATCCTTTGTCCCTATGTTATCTTTTAGAATAACAGGGATACCCAGCAACAGAGATTTTCCCGCGTGTTTTTTCCTTTTCTTGTCGGCTTTTTCAGCCAATTTCAGCGCATCCGGATTCAATTCGATTAAGGCATTGAGCTGAGGATTGTATTTTTCGATGCGCTTCAGATAAAATATTACCAATTCTTTTGAAGTGAATTGTCCATCATTCATGGAGGACTGTAGCTCTCTGATTGTTTTTTCGGAAATAAGTCCACTCAGCTCGTCACATCGATCGTCAGACATTTTCCGCATTAGTTTTTTTAAAGTCAAGAAATTGAGCTTCTTCTTGTGTTTTGTGGTCATTTCATTTTCATATTGCCGCATGACCTGGGTTTCATATAATTCTTTGTCGTTTCTTGGCAAATATCTCACCTCCTGAATAAAATCTATTTTCTAAAAAATGTTATATAGACTGTCCATGCCAATGACAGCCCAAAAATCAGTATTATGAGCCAGATGATCCTAAAGAGAGGAATAGGGAGATATAAACCAATCAGTATGCCAAATGTGATAAGCATCGTCTTGACAATTCCAAAGTCAAAAATAGAGTACTTGTGTGCTGAGTCCATTACTTTTTTAAAATATGCAGACATATGTGATCCTCCTTAATCCAATGCTTAAATGGTTATGCTGTATATTTTTTCGATAGCGGCAATATCTTTTTCCAATGCGTCATTGACAGGAATCCCTTTATCTTTCCGGTATTCCCAAGCAAGATGCTCTTTCTCACCGGCTGTATAGATTCGATCTTCTCCGGGTGCCCTTTTGGAGGCTCTTAAAGCTCTTAGGATATCACCGGTGGTTTTTTTGAATTCATCCAATGTTGTGAAGGCTTCAATATCTATAGCCATAAAGAAGTGACCAAGCCTGTAAGGGACTTTTTTTGAATCCTGGAATCCAGATAAGGCTTTTAGAAACGCCCCACCCTGCAATGCTGCTGACAGGATTTCCACGATCGTAGCAAAGCCATAGCCCTTGTATCCTGCAAGCTCTTCTCCTATGCCTCCAAGAGGCGCAAGCGCCGCTCCGCCTGTGAGCAAATCCTTAAGAACCTGTTCGGTATCGGTTCTTGGATTCCCATCAGCACCGATTACCCAACCCTCGGGCAATATTTTTCCTTCACGCTGATAGACCTCTATTTTACCGCGTTGGGTGATGGATGTGGCACAGTCCAAGACAAAAGGAAATGCTTCATCTGTCGGCATGCCAAAGACCAGTGGGTTAGTGCCTAACATATTTTCAACGCCAAAGGTTGGCGCGATTGACGGCCTGGCATTGGTTCCTGTCATGCCAATCATTCCCTGCTCAGTCGCCATCGTTGCGTAATAACCTGCTATTCCATAGTGATTTGAGTTTCTGACGGCTACCATTCCCATGCCAAATTTTCTGGCTTTCTCTATAGCCATTGACATGGCATGTTTTGAGACCACCTGACCCATGCCATTGTTGCCATCCAACACTGCAGTAGTGGGTCCATCCTTAATGACATCAATCTTAGTTATTGGGTTGATGATGCCCTCGATGATCCGGTCTATGTAAATGGGCTTCAGTCGACCAATTCCATGTGAGTCTATGCCTCTTTTGTCAGACTCAATCAGCACCTCTGTACATATTCTTGCATCTGCTTCCGGAACACCTGCCGCAGTGAAAACTTTCACCATATATTCTTCCATTAATTCAAATTTTACCCAATGCATCGCTTTCTCCTTTTGTGATATGTCGTCTGATTCATTATAACATAATAGAGGCTGTCCTTATGTCAAAAATCCTTCTGAAAATTTAAGATTTCATGATATAATCAAATGATAGAGAAGCAATCGGCCAAGACAGATATAAATGGAGAAAAATATGAAAAATGATCAAGCGGTTAAAATACTGGATAATATGAAAAAAGCAATCATCGGCAAAGACGAGGTGTTGGAAAAAGTGCTGATCGCTTTGCTGGCAGCAGGGCATTTGCTGATCGAAGACGTACCTGGTGTGGGTAAAACCACCTTGGTGAAGGCCCTTGCCAAGACTATGGATCTTACTTACAAGCGTGTGCAGTTCACGCCTGATCTGATGCCATCCGATATCATAGGCGTCAATATATATGATAAAAACACAGGCACTTTTATTTTTAAGAAAGGACCCATATTCAACCAGGTTTTTTTGGCGGATGAAATTAATCGAACATCTCCCAAAACTCAGTCTAGCCTTTTGCAGGCGATGGAGGAGGGTGAGGTATCAACTGAAGACAGTCATTTTATCCTGGAGAAGCCTTTTATGGTTCTGGCAACACAAAATCCCCTGGAATACCAGGGAACATTTCCATTGCCGGAGGCTCAACTGGATCGATTTTTAATGCGTTTGTCCATTGGGTATCCCCAGAAAGCAGATGAGCGGGAAATACTTAAAAATCACTCATCTCACAAGGACCTGGGGCACATAGGCGCAGTAGTGACACAATCCGAGATTCTAGATATGCAAAGGGAAGTGGAAAATACCACCGTCCACGATGATATTGTGGACTATATCATCAACATCGCAAACGTGACAAGAAGTCATGAGAGTTTGCAATTGGGGGCGAGTCCCAGGGCTGCCATTGATCTCTTCAAGGCATCCAAGGCCAAAGCCTTCGTTTTGGGACGCGATTATGTGATTCCTGACGATGTGAAGGAAATGGTGCCCCCCGTATTAGGGCATCGCCTGATTTTGTCCCCGGAAGCCAGAATAGAGGGTAAAAAAATAGATGAGGTGCTTAAAGGCGTATTGAAACGGGTATTTGTCCCGGTGATCTCCCATGGTTAACAATTCATTCAGATTATTGATTCTAGGTTTACTGTTATTTTTTGCCGTTGCTATAATTGGTGGCGTCATGCCCTATTTCATACTATATGTGTTCTTGCTGGCACTTCTCATTCCCTGGACACATAGTTTTATCGTGCTACAAAGCCTCACCGGACGTGTTAACGTGCCGAGGGAGGCTTTTTATATTGGAGAATCCGTCAATATAGGCTATCAAATCAAGAACAGAAGCATTTTCCGAATTCCGTTTTTAGAGTTGAATAGCTTCATATCACAACGTTTGTCAGGGAAAGAAACGCCTAAAGAAATCATAACACTTGAGTCTAAGCAGGACTTTTCTAAAAATGAAACCATAGTTCTCAAGAGAAGAGGATTCTACGAGCTGGGAGATCTGGAAGTCAGTGTCAATGATGTTTTCAGATTCTTCTCACTTAAAAAAAATATCACAAGCAACATTGGCCTGATTGTATATCCAAAAATCATCAGGCTTTCCACCTTCGAAATAATGGCAAGTCAACAGTTGGGAGAGCTTAGGGTTTTTGACCGGGCTTTTCTTGACAAGAGCCGAACAACTTCGCTAAAGCCTTACCAGGAAGGAGATTCAATCAAACGTGTACATTGGAAGATGTCCGCCAAAAAGGATGAAATCATAGTTAAAGATTATGAAAACAGAGGAGACACCCATGTAGCTGTTTTTATTGATAATGATCAGAAGCATTTCACCAGAGACGTGGATCGACGTTTGGAGGACAAAATAGTAGATGTTGCTGTCTGCATGGTGAATTATTGTCTTGATCAGCATGTGGAGGTTTTTTTAGAAACGCAGAAAGGTGGGGATTTCATTCGGATTTATGGACAAGAAAAATCAGACATGAAACCTTTTCTTGAGGCTATGGCGCTGTTTAAGGGAAATGGTGAGATAGACTTCAGGGCTTATATGAAACCAAGGGTAGAAACCATTAGAAAAGGCGCGACTGTGATCATTATAACATCATGCCTGGATAAGGCAATGGGGGCTCAGGGGATACAGCTTAAAATGAGTAATCTGAACCCTTTGTTTATTGTTGTTATGGACAGACAAAACAGAAACGGATGGATAGATGCCGATATAGAAAAAAAGCTTAAACAAGAGGGTATCAACCTCTACGCGATAGATCACAACACAAGCATCAAAGAAGCGATGGAGGCCCAATATGGATAATTTGTCGCATAAGAAACAAAATCTGATCCGCATGGCCATCTATTTTGTCATGGTATTCAGTCTAATGCATGTGTTTGGTCTGGTTATTGGTGTCAAATTAAGTATTTTTCTGCAAATCGTTGTGATTGTCGCTGGAAGCTCGGTTATCAGGTTATTCATCAAGAAACCTATGGTGCTTTATGTGTTGTTGATAATAGTCTTTTTATCCGGAATCCTGACCAGTCGGTACATGGAATCAACTGTAATTGATATTATCGCACGGTCCATAGACATAGCAAGAGACATCACGGAGTATTTGCGAGGGAAAGCGTATATTAAAGCTGAGAATGTTCTGTGGATATGGGGTATCCAGCTGGGACTCACTTCACTTGTAACCAGTTGGTTCGTTTTTGAGGGCAAAAGGATTTATTGGCTGTTGCCGCTTTATTTGAGCTTCTTTATTTTTTATTGGTACACCTATGTGGATCAGGCAATGTGGATGATGATTGTTTTCCTGGCTGCGTTCTTCGTTTTGATGGGTACAAACAAGTTTTTTAGAGAGAGGGATGTCTGGAAAAGCAGGGGGAAAAATGACTTCGAAAATCTTTATAGACCTTGGGTGAGAACTGTTGTTGCCTATAGCGTATTAATTGTCTTAATAGCAGGCTTGCTGCCAAAAGGAACAAGTTTTGTGAGGTGGCAGTGGCTTGAACAAAAGGTATTTGATTTATTCCCGATTGTCGAAGATATGCGTGGCGGAAATCATTATATAAGAGGAACAGGACAAGCGGATTTTTTTAACCTTGCCAGCACGGGTTATCAGCGGGATACAGGCCGGTTGGGTGGGCCTGTGGTTTTAGGGGATCAGCTTCTGATGACGGTCTATACCGAGGAACCGGTGTATCTGAGAGGCAATGTGCGCCATCTCTACTCGGGAGATTCTTGGCTATCAGCAAGTGACTCGTTTAACGTATATAATCTATATGAGGATTTTGGCGAATTGACAGAAGAAGAAAAGGACGCCTATTATCAGTCATCATCGGTAAACATTGTTCATCAGTTGTTCTCTTCAAAAACATTGTTCAGTCCATATAAACCTGTGTCCATAGAAGCCGCAGGCAATCATGATATCGTTGTCTATCGGGATGGTGTGCTTATATTCCCGCATGGCATTTTCAAGGGAGAGAGCTATATCGTAAGGATAGAGAAGCCACTTGATCATGCTGAATTGATTCTATCCGACATAGGGTTGAAAAAAACTGAACTGCCGAATGTTGAGATTTATCTCAATCTGCCTGAATCCATTACTAAAAGAACAGTAGAGTTGACACAAGATATTGTCAGGGAAGCTGAAAGCGATTATGAAAAAGCCATGGTGATTGAAAAATATCTCAGGGAGAATTATCGGTATACCCTTGAGGGTGATGATTTGCCGGATGGAAGGGAATTTGTCGATTTTTTCCTATTTGAAAGCGAGATAGGGTATTGCACTTATTATGCAACCGCCATGGCTGTCATGTTGCGGTTGGAGGGTATCCCCAGCCGATATGTGGAAGGCTATGTTGCTCAGGAGAAAGCAGGAGAAGGTATTTACGAAGTCTATCAGAACAATGCCCATGCTTGGGTGGAGGCTTTCATAGAGCCAGTAGGCTGGATGACATTTGAACCCACTTCATCTTTGCCAGCCATCATTAGACGTGATGATCATCCTGGAAAGCCTGGTGGCGATAATGACTCCGATGATATTGACAATGGCGGAAAAGAGCCAAGAGAAGACAACGATGACATCAAGATTGATGACGATGATTATACCGGAGGAGGTGGAACACCTGTGCCAAACGGCGGACCCACTATACCTTTCTCGGTGACAAAGGTTATTCTTTGGCTGTTGGCTCTAGGAATAACAGGGTTTATTCCATTGAAATTTCTTTTGGGTATCATGCGCTTTGAACGATTTAAAAAGCAATTGATACTGATGACAAATAGTAAAAAAGTAATTTTGCTGTATCAATACATTACGATGCTGATATCTGAATCGGGATATCCTCCACAGGATGGAGAGACTCACTACGAGTTTGCCAGCCGAATAGCCTACAAATTTCACAACCAAGGGGAAAAAAGCATTAAAGAGATAACCGATATTTTCGTCAGGAGCAAATACAGTCGATTTTCAGCTACTGTCCAGGATGCTCTTGACGTGGAAAGCTTCAGTAAAACCATGGAAAACAGATTAAAGAATGACTGGGGAGCTTGGACATTCTATTACAGGAAATATGTTACAAGAGATTTTATAAAAGATTTCAAATCCGATTGGAATTAGGTATAATATAAAAAAACATGAGGAGTGGTTTGATGGAAAGAGTATATGTGGGAAAGACCAAAGATGTGTATAAAAAAGAGGATGGCAATTATTTATTGCAATTCAAGGATGATGTGACTGGAACTGATGGGGTTTTTGATCCCGGAGCCAATACAGTGGGATTATCTATTGAGGGAGCTGGCAGGGCTGGTTTGAGACTGACCCAATTTTTCTTCGAGAAAATCAATTCCGCTGGAATACCGACCCACTACATTGATGCGAACATTGAAACTGCTACAATGACGGTGAAACCTGCAGTTCTGTTTGGCCAGGGAGTAGAAGTTATTCTAAGGTATAGAGCGGTTGGAAGCTTTTTCAGACGATACGGCATGTACTGCAAAGAAGGAGATATGCTGGATGGCTATGTGGAGGTGACATTGAAGGATGACGATAATAACGACCCTCTCATAACAGATGAAGCATTGGAGATGCTTGGAATCATGACAAAAGCGGAATACCAGGAGCTCGTGGCTTTAACCAGAAGAGTCGGAACTATCGTTAAAGAAGAAATGGCTAAGAAGGACTTGGAATTATATGACATCAAGTTTGAATTTGGAAGGGTAGGAGAAGACAGACATGTCGCGCTGATAGATGAAATTTCCGGTGGCAACATGAGAGCCTATAAGGGCAGTCAGTACATTCAGCCCTTAATTCTTGAAAAACTGATGCTAGAGGAGTAATGGCAGCAACAAAAAAACAAAAGGGACGGTTCCTTTTGTTTTTTGTTGCTGGCGTAAGGCTCATATTTGAATAAAAAGCTCTCTGACGGTTTTAATGCTGTAATGAGGTGAATAAATCCGACTGTACAATAAAGATGAAACAATCAATCCGGCGACCACGTCCAATATGGAGTGCTGCTTGATGAATACAGTCGAAGCGCAAATCAGAATACACAGCAAAATGGAAAACAGTTTCAGCTTCTTACACTTATCAAAAATAGCACTGTTGCAAATGGAAGCATTAACCGCAACCGAGAGAATGACATGCATGCTCGGAAGCGAATTGGTTGGATGATCCGTCGTATATATGGAACTGATGATTCTGGAAAAAATGTCAGTTTCTGTTATGATTGGCCTCAGATTCTGGCCATTTGGAACCAGATAAAATATAAGATAACTGATTGTCATGCCTGTGAACATGAACATGCACAGTTTTTTGAAATCATCAGGTGACTTGAAGGCGAAATACGCCAAAGGAACTAATATATAAAGATACCACACTACATAAGGCACAACCATCTCCTTGACAAAAGGAATTTTGCTATCGATTGGATGATATAAATATATATCGGGAACGGTCGTCTGATTCAGATGATTGTAACCGAGCCACATAACAATATAGTAGAATAATATGGCAAGATGCCTGTTGTTATTTATCATTTCTTTAATTCTATTAAAGCTCATTAAGTTATCCTCCTAAGATGCTTTTTTCATCATAGTACTCACAGCTTAATAAACCCTGAGAATCAGATTAAAGATTCATTAAACAGAAAGACCGATTGTCATAATAAATTAAACGATTGGTTGGTCGATTAAGTTCCTGATTTGTGTTATTATTAAAAAACCAATTAGAAGAATGGAGACCCTATTTTTATGACGCCAGCTAAAATTATCATTTTGATCATTATTACATTGCTGATTGTTATGGCATTTTACAATGGACTTGTTATAAGGCAATATACGATTGCCACTCCTAAGCTCCGTGAGAACCAGTCATTTAGAATTGTTCTCATATCAGACTTACACAGCACAATCCACGGCGCGGATCAATCGAAGATCGCCGAAAAGATTAGGAGTCAGAACCCTGATATGATAGCTTTGGTCGGAGATATTGCCGATGATAAACAGCCGATCAAAGGAACAATCATGTTTTTGGAGGCTATTAGGGACATAGCGCCAGCATTTTACGTAACAGGGAATCATGAAATTTGGTCAAGAAATGTGGCTATTATCAAGGACATCTTCAAATCATACGGCGTGAGGGTTCTCGAGAATGAAGCCATTGAAATAGGTATCGGTGAGGTGTCAATCATCATTGGCGGGGCAGAAGACCCTGACATCAACCGTTATGAAAGAAGGCAGTTGACTTGGGAAGAAGAGATAATCGAAGCTTTTTCAGACTTAAATGATGTTGAAAGTTTCCATCTATTGTTATCCCATAGACCGGAAGAGATAACGATATACAAGGCGTTATCATTTGATCTGGTATTGTCAGGTCACGCTCATGGAGGACAGGTTCGTATTCCATTTATATTAAACGGTCTTCTCGCACCCAATCAAGGTTGGTTTCCGAAGTATGCTGGCGGATTATATGAACACGATAGCTTTACCCATATAGTCAGTAGAGGTGTATCTTATAATCCAAGACTTCCAAGGGTGTTTAACCCACCTGAGATAGTGGTGATAGATGTTGTTGGGCAGTAAAAGGTTATTTTCGCCAGAAGGAGGTGAATCGGATGAGCGCCAAAGGAAAGGAGATTATTGAAGAGTTAAGATCGGTGGTATCAGGAAAAACACTGGATGCAATATTGCCACCTATGGTATTTGTTATTGTTAATGGTGCTTTCGGTGTGGAGGTGGCTGTTGTGTCGGCGATTGTTCTTTCGTTGCTGCTGGGTTTGATCAGATTGTTTCGAAGACAAACATGGCTATATGCGCTTGGTGGATTAGCAGGTGTCTTATTTGCTTCGGTTTTGGCTTATCTGACGCGTAATCCGGCAAATTTTTTTATAGGTGCGATAGTAAGCAGCTCTGTTGTTCTGACAGTTGCTGTTGTTAGTCTGATTGTTGGAAAGCCAATGGCGGCCTGGGTTAGTCATTTGAGCAGGGGTTGGCCTTTGGAGTGGTTCTGGCGAAAAGATGTGAAGCCTGCCTATAGAGAGGTGACTGGGTTTTGGAGCGTTTTTTTCTTGTTGCGTCTTGTATTGCAGATCATACTTTTTAGTCGCGGCAATCCTACTGGCTTGGCATGGGTTAATCTATTGTTGGGTTGGCCTGTTACACTAATTGTACTAATTGCCAGTTACATTTATGGAATCTGGCGGCTTAGTCAATTGAAGGGACCTGGTGTCGAGGAGTTTAAGGAAGGCAGGCAACCACCCTGGAAAGGACAGACAAGAGGATTTTGATTCTAATTAAGTTTTTTTTGTAACATATCACAAATCGGACATTGTTTGTTGTCCTGTTGGCAGATTTATTATATAATGTACTTTGAATACTTGTAACTTGATTTAAGAATATTCATTAATAAAAGAAAATAGGAGGAAGACATGAAATTTAGGAAACTAAAAAGTTTTATCCTTGTGGGGGCTATTTTACTGATATTGCCAATGTTTACCCAAGCATTCGCTGAAGTGAGCTTCAACGATTTGGACAACGCGGAGTGGGCACAAGAAACCATCATTGAATGGGTGGACAAAGGATTGATTTCCGGGTATGAGGATGGTACCTTCAGACCAAACCAGGAAGTGACAAGGGCAGAATATGCCAAAATGATATTCAACGCCTATGAATTGGAAACCGATGGGAAAAAGGATTTTTCTGATGTCTTAGAAAGTGACTGGCACTATGAGATTATCACCAAGAAAGCATTTCTAGGGTTTGTCAATGGCTATCCTGATGGCACATTCAGACCGGATGCGCCAATCACTAGAACTGAGGCAGCCACAATAATATTTAATATTTTAGATTTTGAGGAAAACGAAGAAGCTGCTGAAATATTCATGGATTCCAGCATGATTCCCGGATGGGCAAAAGGAATCATTGGGGCTGTTTATGAAGCCGGCTTTATTTTAGGATATCCGGACGGGACTTTCAGACCCGATGATTTTATTACCAGAGCCGAGTCTGTATTTATGATCAACAATGCGGTTTTTATTGAACCAGATGAAGAGGAACCACCTGTTGTGGATCCCTTACCGCCAGGCGGTGGCGGCGGCGGAGGTGGGACTCCACCACCCGCAGAAAGCAATTATGGATTTAGACTCGTAAAGGGAAGCAGTCAATATCTTATAGGTGAGAAAATATATGCTGACAACACAAAACTGACCTTCAATATGCTCAGCACCATTTTTGATGAAAATATTGGAGATTTTCCAGATGCAGTAGAGGATTACACCGGGTTTTTTGAAAGAGCATTGGCTAAGGAATCAGACAATGGCAATCCTTATGCATTATCATTGGCAAGCAGGATTGATAATTACAGCGGTTTAACGCCACTAAACACATTCACAGGCACAGATGTCGAAACCTTGGTGGTAGATGTCATTTCTGCCGGAAATGCCACTGTAGGACAAATCAGAGAGTTTGCTGAGATTATGGCAGGCTCGTCGCTTAGCGATCTGGTGGATGACCTGGCATTGTTGTATCCATCAGAAACGACGCCTTTGGGCTTTGTATTCACTATATATGGAGAAGGCGGAACTACGGTTGATGACGAATTTGTTATAAGTGACTTAAAAGCTACCTTTGAAGCTGAATATGGCAACATGACCATAGCTGAAGTGGCAGGAGGAACATTGATTTCCTTGACCCACGGCAGCGAGACCATATCCTTTGAAATAGTCGTTTGGCTCGGTGATAGATAATTTCAATCCGAATTTGTAAATATGATCAAATAAGTAAGGAGCCTTTAGGGCTCCTTCTGATAGAGAGCGAGAGAATATGAAAAAAGAGAAATTTGTTGCATTATTGATAATACTGATGATGATTACATCAACAATTGCCTTTGCCGTCGATTTTTCTGATGTGGGTGGTTATACTTGGGCAGGGGACGCAATCGGTGAAATGGTCTCTTTGGGACATATAAAAGGCTATGACGGTGGGGTTTTTATGCCGTCTAAGGAACTGACAAGAGCCGAACTGGTGACCATCATCAACCGAATGAATGGCTTGGCTGAAGAGAAGTTGATTACATTTTCAGACGTGGCAGAGAACCATTGGGCTTACGTTGAAATTGAAAAAGCCTTGGCAAAGGGCTATATATCAGGATTTCCAGACAACACATTCAGACCGGACCAGCCGGTGACCAGAGAGCAGTTTGCAACGATCATCAACAATCTTTATGAATTGGACGATGAACTTCAAACCGATGAGATCTTTGACGGAAACCTCATTGCAGATTGGTCAAGGTTTGCCATTGAAAGAGTAATTGCCAATGGCATCATGCAGGGCTATCCTGACGGATCATTCAAGAGCACTGGCAAAATCACAAGAGCTGAGGGTACAGTGGCCCTGTACAATATTATAAAAAGCGGTTTGTTTGCAAGAGAAACAGTGGGCTCAGGCGATTCCAATGTTGGCGGTCTACCTGGAACAGGTATTTCCGAAGAGGAGCAGATTATCATTGACCATCTGAAGTCTGTTGTCACCAAAATGAAATCCCGGGTTATTCCGATTCTTACTACAGACCTTCAGGTTGAATCAGCTAATATTATTGTGGCATCCATTGAAAAGTATCTGGTGGATAGGGATTACGATATAAGTGGTGATGTACAAGAGGCTAAGGATCTCGGCGCAAAAATGACCGATGACGAGAAACAGGCTTTCAAGAATGCGATTACCGGCAATATACTCTTGAAAGAACTGGTGACCCTGAACAATAAGTTTCAATTGCTTGAATATTAATTTAGAATGAGCTAAGTTCAATATCATAAAAACCAAGGGTTGCATTACCTTGGTGTTTCTTTTCATGATATTGGACTTTACGGAGGAAAAATAATGGATCACATGGAAGACACAATTGAGTTAAGAGAGCTAATAAGCATAATGCTCAATAGAAAAAAACTAATAGCGATTATTGTTGTGCTGGCTCTGCTGTTGGGAGTCGGGTACACCATGTTTTTGATCACGCCAAATTATAAGTCAGACACGACACTGATGGTAAACAGTTCAAAGGGCATCAGTGCGGGGGATATAGCGGCGAGTTTTGATTTGGGTAGTCTCAATCTAAGCCAGAAGCTGGTTGTGACATACGGTGAGATCGTCAAGTCAAGGATTGTCCTTGAGCAAGTCATCAGCCGTCTCGAATTGGATATGAGCTACGAGGGCCTTCTTAGAAAAACAACAGCGCAACAGGTCGGCTCAACAGAAATACTAAGAATATCTGTAACCGATACGGATCCTGATCGGGCGGCTCTAATAGCTAATACCATCGCTGATGTATTTGTGAAGGAAGTCATGCGGATACTGAAGGTCAATAATGTTGAGACCATAGACAATGCCATAGCAATGCCAAATCCGGTCAATGTCAGATTTAGTCTGAACGTCGCTATTTCACTGATACTGGGATTGATGATCGGTGTATTTGTCGCATTTATGCTGGAATATCTGGACAATACAATCAAAACACCTGAAGATGTTGAAAAATTCCTGGGAATTCCGGTATTAGGTTCCATACCTGATGTGGACCAGGTCGCTAAAAGATAAGAGGAGATCATATGAAAGATATTATCGTGCATAAAGAACCAAAATCTCCTGTATCTGAAGCTTACAGGGGAATCAGAACCAATATAAGCTTTGACAATGTTGACAAAACATTCAAAACCATTCTAGTAACCAGCCCAAAGGAAGGGGAAGGTAAGACCACAACCCTTTGCAATCTTGCCATGACATTCGCCCTTTCGGGCAATAGAGTAATCGTGGTCGACACGGATTTGAGAAGACCAAAACTGCATAAATTGATGGAAATAAGCAATATAAACGGATTGACAGATATTTTGCTGAAAGGCGATGATTATAGAAAGTACATCAATAATTCGGTGCATCCAAATCTGGACCTGATAACTTCCGGGACCATACCAGATAATCCATCAGAAATATTAGGCTCTGATGCAGTCAAAAGATTGATAGAAGAGCTTAAAAAGGATTATGATTATGTGTTTTTGGACACGCCACCTGTAGTGCCTGTAAACGATGCGATTATCATGTCAACCTATATAGATAGGGTAATTCTAGTATTGGCGTCCGGCGAGGTAGAACAAGACGTGGCTATCAAAGCTGTAAGGGATCTTCAGAAGGTCGGCGCAAAAATCCTGGGCACCGTTTTGAATAAAGTGCCCATCAATAAACAAAAATACAATTACTATTATTACAGTAATGAATTGGGTGAATGATAGATGATTGATTTGCATTGCCATATATTGCCACAAGTGGATGACGGGTCGGAATCTCTTGAAGAATCGATGAAGATGATTGACATTGCTTACAATGATGGCATCAGGCAAATTGTCGCCACACCGCATCGGAATCATCCTCTCGATTTCAAGTACAAAGGGAGCACAGAAGAGGCTTTTGGCCTTTTATCTTCCGAGGTGAAGAGACAATATCCCGACATGCAATTGTATCCTGGTGCTGAGCTATTTATAACGAAAGACTTTATAGACGTGCTGAATAGGAAGCCCTATGATTTCACAATCAATAATTCGAGATATGTGCTGATAGAATTTGATGTGTCAGCATCTTTTTCATCTATGCAGGAGGCCATCCACGAGCTTATAGTGAGAGGATTCATCCCAATACTGGCCCATGTGGAGTACTATGAGGCACTTTTTGAAAATCTGCAACGAATCCAATCATTGAAAGACGAAGGGATTGCCATTCAAGTTACATCCTCAAATCTGACTGGCAAGAATGGCAAAAAAATACAAACATTTGTCAAGAGTTTAATCTCAAAAGGATTGGTTGATTTTGTGTCATCCGATGCCCATAAATCCACTTTTAGACGCCCTTTATTGAAGGATGCCTTTGATTTGACAGTTGGCTGCGTGGGTGAGGATGAAGCCCAACGGATTTTCTATAAAAATCAGCAGGCAGTGATTGAAAATGGATTCCTGATAAAATCAGGTTTAAAACGAACCAGTGGAATAAGACCGGTCAATCAGAGATTATATAAATACTTTGCCGGTGTGGCCGTGATTATGTTGGCAGTGGCCATATTCTTCACAGCATCAGTTTGGATGAGAGATAGATATGGTGGTGAGCAGGGACAACCAACAACAACAGGATCTTCCGAGATTAACCAAGAGACAACAAGTACCCTGTCCGAGGAAAGTACTGAGACTATAGAACCTACCTCAGTTTCTGGAACAACAAGCGCGAATACCACAGACCAAACACAAGCATCATCAGAACCAATGACGAGCCCATCAAAAGAAGCGATAGAAGAAATATACATGGATAGACTATTGACTTATCAGCAGGAATATGAGAATCAGCTCGGTAGAATTGTCAGCTTGATCAAAGATGCCAGAGAGACCATACAAGATGCTGAAGAGCGAAAAATTGTAGTTGAAGGCTATCTCAATGAAATTATCAATCTGGAAGACCAGGCAGACATACTCGTTTATCAAGCCTTGTACGAACTGCAAAATGAACTGGAAGCTTATCGATATGATGTTTCCATCGTTCAGGAGATGCGTGACGAGTACCATCGAATCAAAGAAGAAAAAACCGAGTTCTATTTAAATCAAATATAAAATACAAAAAACAAAAGGGACGGTTCCTTTTGTTTTTTGTTGCTAAGCTTTACGCTGACTCATTAATACCGTATAATCATTATAGAGATTATTTTTTAGGAGGACGGATAAAAATGGATAGAATTGGATTCATCGGACTTGGAGAAATGGGATTTCCCATGGCGAACAGACTCTGTGATGCCGGATATGTGATTCATACAGCGACACACAGCAATAAGAAGTCTTCTATAGATAAGATAAACAGCTTGAGAGAAAAAGGTGCAGTCATTGAACAGTCTTTTGCTGAAGTCATGAAGGCTGTTGACTGGGTAATCACCATCCTACCTGCTGACAAAGAAGTCGAAGAGGTTCTCTTGAATCAAGAGTTTCTAAACTATGTCAACGAGGACACCTTAATTTTGGATATGACTTCATGCAAAGCTGAAACGATCGAGAGAGTAGGTAAAATATACGAGGCAAAAGGCGCTAAGGTTGTGGATGCACCCGTAAGCGGAGGTATCACAGGCGCTGAACAAGGAACATTATCCATATTTGCATCCGGTAATCGCTCTGATGTCGATGAACTGGAGAAAGTGTTTTCAATATTGGGGGGGAAAATCTTCTACCTGGGATTGCTCGGAAAGGGTAAAGCAATCAAAAGCATCAATCAAATGATGGTTGCCATAAACTCCTTCGCATTTATTGAAGCCTATAGAGCTGCTCTGGAGCAAGGATTGGATTTGGATCTTGTCTATGATGTCATCAAGCAGAGCACCGGTTATTCGAATGTTTTTGACAGGAAATTCTTTAAACTGGTCAACAGACATTTTGATAATGGCTTCAAGTTAAGCCTGATGAGAAAGGATCTGAAAATAGCCCTTGATTCAGCAGGAGACATGCCGTTGCCTGTATCCAGATTGGTTTATGAACTGCTATTGATGGCAAAAGATGACGATGATTTGGATTATATTGCCGTGACCAAATTATTGGAGTGAAATATTTTATGGATATGGTAAAAAAACATAATTGGTGGTAAAATAAAAACGGAGCTATTCTTTGCTTTTGAAATTAGATTGTTCATTATGATTATCAGGAGGTAGGGGTATGGTACAGGATTTCAAAAAATTTGTAATGCGAGGTAATGTCATTGATTTGGCAGTTGCGGTAATCATCGGAGGTGCATTTGGAAAAATTGTCAGTTCCTTTGTAAATGACATAATCATGCCATTGATCGGTGTGATATTGGGCGGTATAGACTTTAAGACACTCAGATGGGTCATCAAACCAGCAGTGGGAGAAACACCTGAGGTCGCTATGCTTTACGGTCAGTTTATTCAAAATATTGTTGATTTTGTTATAATCGCCTTTGTCATTTTCATGATGATACGCTTGATTGAGAAAGCAAAGAAAAAACCTGAACCTGCAGCACCGGCAGCACCGGCAGAGCCTCCTGCAGATATTATATTGTTGACGGAGATACGGGATTTGCTAAAGAAATAATAATGCCTTAATCGACATATGCAAAAAAACAACTAATGACGCATTTATCTCTATCTGTTATTATGGAAGGATAAATGCGTTATTTTTCTGAATTCAAACACGAAAGATGTGATTAAATGATTAAAAAGACAATTGTATTTATATGGGTTATATTGCTTTTAACAGCTGTGATTGCTTTTATGAAACCTCAGTCCGCAAACGCCGCTAGCCTCAATTTGCTTAGGGTAGGGTTTGACCCCAATCTGCCACCATATCAGTATTATGAAGATGGCGAATATAAGGGTCTGCTTATTGATTTGATGAATCAGATTGCTAAGGATAGCAATTTGGAGATAGAGTTGGTTCCAATGCCTTTGAGTGAGGCGATTGAACATTTCAAACTAAAAGAGATTGATATGATTTTAGGTATCAGATATACGCGTTCATTAGAAGAAGTAATGGATTTCAGCGATAGCCTGGTGCAATCAAAAGTGTCGTTTATCATGCCCAATGAAGAATCAGAGGAAATCAGAAACAAATTGAATGTTGAGCCTTTTATCATTGCTGTTGAGAGGGATTCGGCAGAATATGAGTTTGTGAAGAATATCAAAAAAGCCAATTTTAACCTGGCATTCAATCAGGAATCTGTCATTGCCCTATTGCTGATGGGTAGAGCTGATACGATGATTGGTGTCCGCCATGTGGCTGAATATACATTTGACAAATATAATCTGACCGATGCATATACTATCAGCGACGTTTATGAAACGCCAGTTTACTATCACCTCGGTGTTAGCTTTGAAATGCCTGGGCTGATGAATCTAATCAATAATTCTTTACGCGACATCAAGCTCAGTGGCGATTATGAGCATATATACAACCGATGGATCAATGATTTGAATGCTGAAAGACAAAAACAGATGGTCAGATACATGACTATTCTGTCTATTGGCACTTTGCTTGTTATCTTGACAGGCTTGCTTGTAAACCTTCAATTGAAACGAAAAGTTAACATTAAGACAAAAGAATTGAGCGATTCGAACCTGCAACTGGAGGATAAGATTCTAGAAATAAGACAAAGCAACGACTTAAAAAACCTCATAGTGGAAAGCAGTCCAAGAAGCATTGTCATATTTGATAATGAGGGCAAGATTATTTCCATGAATGAGAGCTCTTTGAAACTATGTGGTTGCGAGAAACCATTAATTGGCGAAAGTGTTTATGAGCTTGTTCCAATCAATCTGATGCTTGGCAGTATTGAACGTGTTTTGAAGAATGGGGAAAGCTTCGTTGAAAAGGAGATGGCTTATGTTACACCTCAAAAGCAAATGACATTCAGATATGTCATTTATCCCTTGTTTGATCATGTGAAGACGACAAGAGGTGCCATAATAACCATCGAAGATGTTACGGAAGAAAAAATCTTAAGGGCTCAAGCCCAGGAGAAGGAAAAAAACCAGGCTTTGGTGCAAATCATATCAGGCATTGCCCATGAAATAAGAAATCCATTGACTTCGATTAAGACATACATTGAATTGTTGCCGAGGAAGAAGGATAACCTGGAATTTCAGAGGCAAATTGCAACAGTTGTGCCACATGAGGTGGAAAGAGTCAACAAATTGATTGAGCAGCTGATTGATTATGCGAAACCAAGAGAAAAAATTATCGAACTGGCAAATCTGACAGAAGTAATTGATTATTGCATCACTCTATTCAAGCCTATACTTCAGAAAAATGGCATAGTATTAAATAAGAAAACAGATAGAGACTTCTATATAATGGTTGATATGAATCAACTAAAACAGGTTATTATCAATTTGTTTCTAAATGCGATCGATGCGATTAATGAAAGAAAATCTGCTATCCAGGATGATAGAATCTATCGGATAGACATAGAGGTTATAAGAAATATTGACCGTATTTGCATTTCAGTAGACGATAATGGCATAGGCATGACTGAAGATGAATTAAAGAATGTTTTTGAATTGTTTTATACGACAAAAGTCGGTGGCAGTGGAATAGGATTGCCCTTATCTAGACAACTGGTCGAGGATAATGACGGAACGATCCACATAAGCAGCGATAAGAATAAGGGATCAAAAATTCTAATAACCTTTAAAGGAGTATTTCATGAAGAAGAATCTGTTAATCATTGACGATGAAAAAGCCATATGCTCCTCTCTGACCTTTGCATTGGAAGATATTTACAATGTGGAATCGACAACAGATCCGAAAGAAGGTCTTAAGAAAATGCTGATCCAATATTATCACTTGGTACTTCTTGATTTGAAGATTGGAAATGTAGATGGCATAGATGTTCTACAAGATATCAAGAACTTGAGCAAATCGACTCAGGTTATTATTATGACTGCATTTGGAAGTATCATGTCCTCGGTCGAAGCCATCAAAAAAGGAGCCTTTACCTACTTGACAAAACCGTTGGACTTGAATGATTTGGAAAAAGCAATAGAACAAGCTTTGGAATATCAACGATTACGTGAGAAAACCGATTATGATAATAAAGATATCATCGATGGCGAGATATATCACGGCATTATTGGCAAGAGTCCCGCCATGAAAGATATTTTCGGATTGATAGAGAAGCTGAAAGATGTTGACACGAGTGTTGTGGTTGTCGGTGAAAGCGGCACCGGAAAGGAACTGGTTGCCAGAGCGATACATTACGCCGGAAAACGAAAAGAGGGTAATTTTGTGGCGCTGAATTGCGCGGCTATACCGGAGACGTTGTTGGAAGAGGAGTTGTTTGGGCATAAGAAAGGAACTTTCACAGGCGCTATTTCTGATAAAAAAGGAAAGTTTGAGCACGCCAATCACGGCACAATATTCCTTGACGAGATTGGAGATATGTCGATTAATCTGCAGGCTAAACTTCTTAGGGTTCTGCAGCAAAGGGAGTTTACACCATTGGGAGCAAATGACCCTGTTGCATTGGACGTTCGGTTTATTGCCGCATCCAATAGGGATCTAAAAAAAATGGTTGATGACGGAAAATTCAGAGAAGACTTGTATTTTAGATTGAACGTCTTTGAAATTGATCTGCCGCCACTTAGGCAGAGAAAACAGGATATGCCTTTACTGTTTCAGCATTTCATAGGTGTTTTCAATAAATCCTTAAACAAGCATGTGACAGGATTCTCGAAAGCAGCGGAAGATCTGATGCTTGTTTATGATTATCCCGGCAACGTGAGGGAACTGATCAATATACTGGAATATAGCGTGTTGCTGGCAACAGACGATAGCATTGAGATTGACCATCTTCCTGCAAAAGTCAGAAATATAGCCTCAAGGGAAAGCAGTGAATTGGACCTTGGAATTGGCATGAGTCTTGGTGTGGATAATCTGGCTGGCCTTACATTACAGGAAGCCGAGAAAAAATTGATTGAAGCGGCATTGGCAATCAACAAAGGGCACAGAAAAGCAACGGCGGCTATGTTAGGCATCAGTGAAAGAGGACTTAGAAATAAGATTAATGAATATGAAATCAAATAACGCCACACGGCAAAAATTGCCGTATGGCAATTTTTGCCGCATCAATGAACGTCAGATAGATTGATTCCGTAATTTTAAAAATGTTAAATAATTAGAAAAACGTTGATACAGAGTGCTTTCTTCAAGTTAACTGTTATTTTCAAGCCTTCCAAAATCATTGGCACGATAATTGCTACATATTACAGGCAAGTAAGAAAACAGTTTAAGGAGGAAATATTTTATGAACAAAAAAAGAATAGCAGCTTTATTGTCAGTTGTTATGGTATTGGCGATGATTTTAAGCGCATGCGGTGGATCCACACCAGCACCAACCACTGCGGCACCAACAACCACGGCAGGAGCTGAGACAACAACAGTAGGCGAACCGGAATTAGATAGAAGCCAATACTTTATAACAGTAGCGACTGGCCCGACCAGTGGTTTGTATTACCCAATCGGTGGCGCTTTCTCAAGCGTATTCCAGAACAAATTAGGCTATAAATCATCAGCTCAATCTACTGGTGCTTCAGGTGAAAACATCAACCTTATTCTGACAGGCGGCGCTGAATTGGCGATTGCCATGTCGGATGCAGTTGCACAAGCTTATGATGCTTTTGGCGCTTTTGAAGGTAAAGCACCTGCTACAGATTTAAGAGCTATAACAGGTCTGTATCCGAATTATGTTCAATTGGTTACAACAGAAGCTTCAGGCATCACAAAATTTGAAGATCTTAAGGGCAAAAAAGTAGGTATTGGAGCACCAAATTCAGGCGTTGAATTAAACGCAAGAATGATGTATGAAGCTCATAACATGACTTACGAAGATAGCACTGTAGATTATTTGAACTATGGAGAAGCTATAGACCAAATGAAAAATGGCATGGTTGACGCTGTGTTTGTAACTAGCGGTATTCCAAATGCAACAATAATGGAGTTGGGCACAACTAATAAAATCGTACTTGTTCCTATAGAGGGAGAAGGCCTGGCTAATCTGACAGCGAAATATCCTTTCTTTGTACCGGAAGTGATTGCAGCGGATGTATATGGTACGGCATCAGATACAAACACTGTCACAGTTAGAAATATCATGATGGTTAACAGCAGTTTACCTGATGATGTGGTTTATGATCTGACAAAAGGGATATTTGAAAACATAGGTGATATACAAGCATCTCATGCAACTGCTCAACAACATATTACTTTAGAAAACTCACACATTGGTGTTGACATTCCTTTCCATCCAGGTGCTATAAAATACTTTGAAGAAAAAGGTATAAACTAAAACCTAAATGAAAATTAATAACAATAAGATGAAGCATTTACGTGCTTCATCTTTATTCAAAAAAATACTTATCGCAATCATAATAATCATATTGATTTATATAACGATTATCTATATCAGCAGCAGGGGTTCAAAGGTTTTAGTGATTTCCCATCAGGAAACAGATGAAATCTATTTGACGGAAAAGATAAAATCCGGAGATACGCTCCATTTCAAATGGATTCATTCGTTTGAGCATATTCCATGGACAGAGGAATTTGAAATCCTAGACGATAATCAATTGGCATTGCACGTCATAACTGTTGCAGGATTTGGTGCGGGCATTCCTGAAAACAAAGGCAATGTTTCAATTGTGGATGGAATCATTATCATGAGTGACATCAATGAAATATTTGAAGAGATCAACTGGATCAATTCCAATACAGCACTCGTGTACATCGGTATCAACGACAGGGAATTAATAAAGGGAAGCGAGCTTCCCCATCATGAATTGTTGAAATTAAGAGTAGAGGAGAGATTATTCATATGGCCAAAATCACACTAGACCCAAATGAAGAAATACTGGATGAGAAGCAGATAGAAATACTGGAAAAATATGATAAAGAATCGAAGGTCAGAAGATTTGCAAACAAAAATATTGCTAAAGCCATCTATTGGATTGCAGTATCAGTATCTATGTATCATTTTATCACGTCATATTTTGGATATCCGGCAACCCATAAACATCGTTCTTTGCATGTCGCAATGATGTTGTTTATGACTTTTTTCCTCTATCCGGCGACTAAAAAAAGCAGTAGGGAGAAGATGGCCTGGTATGATGTTATCTTTGCGTTGATGGCACTTTCTGTTCCATTATATGTATGGACAAATTATGTTGGTTTCATCAGTCGAATGGGTATGCCGAACACGATGGATGTTATAATGGGAAGCATTCTCATCATTTTGGTTTTGGAAGCATCCAGACGAATTTCCGGATGGCCCTTGGTTATACTGAGTTTGCTGTTCATTGCCTACGGCTTGTTTGGCAAGAACATGCCGGGAATAT
Organism: Eubacteriales bacterium; assembly: GCA_030694905.1. GTDB lineage: Bacteria > Bacillota > Clostridia > Tissierellales > Dethiosulfatibacteraceae > 38-11. Next base: position 25,810 of record JAUYTY010000010.1, read on the forward strand.
TCACCCATAGGGGTTACATGTGGCCACAACTGGTCAACCACATATTCATCAACACGGAAGGAATCTATGGTACTTCCGTTAGCGTTGCTTCAAGCTATATTTTTCTCTTCATATTGTTTGGGTCTGTTATGAACAAATCGGGCATGGGCCAGTTCTTCAATGATATCGCTTTGGCACTTGCCGGACACACAAAAGGCGGTCCTGCGAAGGTTGCTGTTATCGCAAGTGGCTTTTTAGGCAGCATAAACGGATCTGCTGTTGCCAATGTTGTGACTACCGGTGCTTTTACAATCCCTCTCATGAAAAAAACCGGTTACAGTAAAGAGTTTGCCGGATCCGTCGAGGCGTCCGCTTCTGTGGGTGGCCAGCTCTTACCCCCCATCATGGGCGCTGCAGCCTTCATCATGGCGGAAATGCTCGGTGTCAAGTATAGTGTTATTGTCATAAGTGCGGCAATACCAGCACTTTTATATTATTTTGGTATTATAGTCCAGGTTCAGTTGAGAGCTTCTAAGAATGATTTGAAAGGCATACCAAGAGAAGATTTGCCAAAGGTCAGAGAGGTTATGGCCGCTAGAGGTCATCTGATTATTCCTATTTTGTTTTTACTGTATATGTTATTGTTTAGTGGCAGAACGGTTATTTTCTCAGCATTCCTGACAATATTGGTCACTATCGGAATCAGCATGTTAAAAAGGCAAACACGCATGAGCCTTAAGAACATAATAGATGCTTTCGAAGAAGGTGCCAAATCGACTGTTTCTGTCGCAGTTGCTTGCGCTGTAGTTGGAATCATCATAGGAGTAGTGAGCGTTACGGGATTTGGACTCAATATGGCGAATGCAATCATTCAGGTTGGAAAAGCAAATCTGTTGGCTACATTATTCCTGACAATGATTACATGCATGATTTTGGGAATGGGATTACCTTCAATACCAGCCTATCTGATTACAGCCACCATGGCTGCACCGGCTTTGATACAGCTTGGCATACCGGCTATTGCAGCCCATATGTTTGTCTTCTATTACGCGATGTTTGCTAATTTGACTCCACCTGTTGCATTGGCATCATTTGCCGCAGCAGGTATTTCCGGAGGAGATCCAATGAAGACAGGTGTCCAATCGGTGAAACTGGCTTTGGCAGGATTCATTGTTCCATATATGTTTGTCTATAATACAGCTCTTTTATCCATTGACACGACTGCCGCTATCACGATCAGGGTTATCATAACCTCAATGATCGGCGTATTTATGATTGGAGTTGCGACAGAAGGATTCCTGATTAGAAGGTTGAACTTCTTTTTCAGAATCATTGTATTTGGCGCAGCATTGTTTATGATATCTGAAAGTGTATATCAAGATTTCATCGGGCTTGCAGTATTGGTAGCATTGGTGATAATTCAAAAGGTTAAGAAACCTGTGAAGACAGTATAATCAGAAATAACCATATTAAGAGTACAAATCTTGTTATTCTTACACAGAAGATTTGTGCTCTTTTATATTTAATTGCGAACGAAGATGCTTAGAATAGGGGTTTGATGTGATATAATGGCTATAAATACTATCTAACTGGAGGTAACTGTGGATACATTTAGAATCAAATTGGACAATCAGTTTGAAGCTGAGCTTTATACCAATATATTGGATGAGGAGGCTATTCCCCATGTGCTGATAACCAACAATAGCCTTGCCTACAATGGAATTTTCGAGTTGACCATGGGATGGGGATACGTGGATATACCCGTGGAACATGAAAATAAGGCCCTGATACTTTACAAGGCCTTAAAAGATTCATTCAACAAGGAGGAGATTTAACCCAATGCTATAACGGCGTCCATTGGCTCAAGCCTTTTTGTATAGTCGCTGTTGAGGTATGCCAGTTTTATGATACCATCGGCACCTACAACATAGATAGCGGGTATTGGGAGTTCGTTATTCTCGTTTTCCTGAGATTTGACAAGGTCTATTCCCATTTTTTTGTATAGGGCAGTTAATTTGTCCTCAAGTTGGAAAACCAATCCAAATTGCTTGGCTACCTTGTTGTCAGTGTCACTAAGTATTTCAAACTCAAGGGCATGCTTTTCCTTAAGAGTCATTGTGATATCTGGAATCTCAGGTGATATCGCTATAAGTTGTGCGCCTCTTTTTTTTATTTCAGGGAGAATTTCCTGGTATGCTGCGATTTCCAGGTTGCAATATGGACACCAGGCACCTCTGTAAAAATTGATAATGATCGGACCTTTTGACAACACATCATAAATCTCAATAGTTTCACCAACTGCATTTTTCAACTGAAACTCGGGGATTTTATCGCCCTCTTTAAGTGCTCTTTTCTCTATTTCAAGCTTTCGTAGGTTTTCTGCTGTCTCAATCATTATTGTCTTATCTTCTTCAGTTTTTTTGCTGAAGGACTCTTCTCTATATAACTGCAACTTTTGACTTAGATTCATTTTAATCCACCATCCTATTACTTATTAATTCTACTATATTCATTTTTGAGATGAGTGTCAAGAAAACAGGATGATATGATTACGTTAATTAGTTCAAATAGACTCATGCTATCTAGGATTTAATATTTAAACTTATTATAATTTTCATATTAATTTTGCGAGAATTAAATATAAAATCCAGATGGCTAAAGTTCTTCAACTGTAACTTTATCTGCTAAAACACTTCAAGTCTCTTCGTATATATAAAAATGAAATCAGCATCATCTATAGTCAAAACAATAATTCATAAATCAATTGGGGTTCTACCCCTGAATCTCCGAAATTTATGGCTTAACTCTCCAGGAAGCGATGAAAAAGCGATACCATTAGGCGTCGCTTCCCGAAAAACTCATACGACGCTATGGCTGCTTTCCAGCTTGACTTGTCCTTCGAATGAGTAAAGTAATATAAGCGTACCAAAAAAAGTAAAGAATCAATCATATAGTTTCAAAATGTTCTTGAAATAGGGCACGCTATACACCTTGAAGTTATCTATGGATTTAATAAAAGAGATTGCATCTTGTTAAACGCTCTCATTCATTTCTAATTCAGTACAATCTTGCAACACTGCCTGTTTTACTGGTTTCTTGACAAATAGTGCTAGAATTCCTGCCATCAAAGCAACAATGGAAGAAAATACAAAGGTTGCTTGTAATGACCTCGCATTGGCAACAATTACGGGACCAACCAGGGCCGCTAATCCGTATGCCTGGAAAACCACCCCGTAATTAGCGCCTAAGTTTTTAATGCCATAAAACTCACCGATCACCGTGGGAAATACCGAAATGGTACCTCCAAAACAAGCGGCTATACCTGCCAGAAAAACGAAATAAGTTATAAAATTCAAGGAAACAACGCTCATCATCACCAAACAGCCGGAAGTGATAAAAGCCATAATGGCAATTACCTTGATGCGATCAAAACGATCAGATATCGATCCCCAGCCCAGTCTTCCTAGCGCATTGAACAAGGCAATCATGGTGACAGAGTTGGTTGCTACACCAGGATCCAGATGGGCTATTTCCACCCCTATATCTTTTGCTAGACCAATAACCAACAACCCCCCCATGGTTCCTAATCCAAACATCGCCCATAACAAATAACAAGTTTTTGTCTTCAGCATTTCCACTACAGTGAAATTGCTCTGGTTTTTGGTTTCCACAACAGATTGACTGATGGTTTTAGGGACATTGAGAAACTGAGCTCCCAGAATGATTAAAACCATAAATAAAATGCCTAGATAAAAAAAGGTCTCTGATACTCCTGTTACCTCCAACAAGTACTCTATGATTGTCTTAAATACTAAACTTCCTAAACCAAAAGCACCTACAGCGATTCCTGTGATAAAACCTTTTTTGTCAGGAAAACACTTTATACAGGCCGTTAGGGGACAAACATATACAAAGCCTACCCCTATACCCGATATAACCCCGTAGTAAATATATAATTGAGTCGTTGTTGTCGCTGTTGAGGATAAAATCAGCCCCAGTCCATACAGAATCCCTCCAATTGTGGCAACGATTCTCGGTCCTATACGGTCCTGTAATCGACCTGAAATCAAAGTAATGAAAGCAAAAACAAAAACAATTATTGAAAAAGTCATAACGGTTTCGCTATTAGACCAACCAAATGTATCCATG
>JAUYTY010000020.1 GCA_030694905.1 Eubacteriales bacterium
CGTATTCACATTCACAGTTGATGGCAAAACCGTCACAGCCAGCGCCATACAATCAGGAGGCATTGAGCTTGAAGTCGGCAGCTATATCGTTACAGAGACAGAATATGGCGTCTTCACACCGGAGACAGTGACACAACAGGCGATCATCACGACAGCCGGAGCGGTACTGACATTTGTCAATACCTTTGAAACAGATACGCCACCGCCACCGCCACCACCAACATCTTCAACGACATACAGAATGTCAATCACCAAGACAGCCGATGAAGCAACAGTGGAGGTTGGCGAAACCATAACCTATACAATCACACTGACCAATACAGGGGATGGCACACTCACCAACGTAACAGTTAAAGATGAAATGGTAGGATTGGATGAAATTGTTCCGACACTAGCACCAGGAGCATCTGTAGTATTTATAGAAACCTATGTCCCTGAAACAACAGGTTTACTTGTCAATACAGCCACAGCAACTGATAACCAGGCACCATTTGTTCAAGACAGCGCAACAGTAACTGTGATTGAAACAACCATTGAGATCGAAGAACCGGAAGAACCATTGGACGTCCCGGAAGTTGAAGAAGAAATCACACCGGAACCTGAAGAAGAGACAGTAGTCATTGAAGAAGAAATACCACTTGCTATTCCAGACACAGGCGTCAATACACCGGCATTCGCTTATGGCGCAGGTGCCCTTATATCCCTGCTGGGACTGCTTAAAAAAAGAAGATAAGAAAGATTAAAATAAGTTAAGCTAGATAAGCTAATCAAGACAATTAAGGAATATGAAAGCGGACAGTGAAAACTGCCCGCTTTTTTAGCGATTGTTACAGCCAGCCTTTGGATTTGAAAAAAGCAATCATACCGACAGCCAGTGCAATACAACCTACCACAAAGACATGGACGCCATAGGCGAAATCGATTCCTGGAAAAGTTGAAAAATTCATACCGAAAAATCCTGTCAGGAAAGATAACGGAATAAAAATGGCTGAAAATATAGTCAGAACCGTCATCACCTTATTCATGTTGTTGCTTATATTGGATATGTGGGTTTCCGTCAGACTGCTGACAAGCTCCCGATCAAGCATCAAAGCATCCGATATCTCCACCAGATGGTCGTTCAAATCACTGAAAAAAGCCTTCGTTGTGTCATTAACCAGACCGAAATCCTCCGACGTCAGATTTCTGACCAGATCCTTAATTGGAAGGATAGAGGACCTAAGAAAAATCAGCTCTTTTTTGGTGGAGTAGATTCTTTCCATCGCATTGTTCTCTTCATTCATCACAATCTCTTCGACATGATCGATCAGCGCCTCGACAAACTCCAGAGCCGTGTAATAATGGTCTACAATGGCATCCAGCATCGAATAGAATAGGTAATCAATGTTAAGCTTCCTTACATTGCCTTTTCCATTGGCAATCCTGCTGCGAAGGATATCGAACACATCGCCTTCCATTTCCTGGAATGTGAGGATCAGGTTATCCAAAACCAGAATAGAGAGCTGTTCATGTACGATTTTTTCTTTTTTAAGATAAACCATTTTCAAAACAGCGAACAGCTTGTCATCAACGTACTCCATCTTGCTCCTGTGGTCTGTGTTCAATATGTCCTCAAGGACCAGGTCTGAGATGGCATAGAACTGGCCAATCTCCCTTATGATATCAATATCGTTGAAACCAATTATATTCAGCCACATTTTTTGAGGGGACTCAGGCACTTCATTGATCGATGTGATTTGTCTGATGGCATACCCGCTTTCATCAAAGGAGTACAGCTCCATTTTTGTTTCCTGGCTGGTGTATTCTCCGGTGTAGATCAGCGTTCCAGGTGGATGGTTTATTTTATCCGTTTTCATAGTGCCTCCTTGTTTTTCCATTAATTTAACCCCAAAGCAACGTGCACAAATTTCTATATCGGTAGTGTATCTTCTGAATCAGCTTAAGCATGAATAGCTTCAGGGGGTTTCTTTTATACCCGCCAGTAAAATCCAGGTTTTCAACAGTTTCGATTTTGTCAGCTAATGCGGCGAAATCTATCTTTTCGTCTATGCTCTGAACCAAAAACTCAGTTTGGAAAAATTTGCCGAAAATCCTGGATAAAAGATTGCTATCGTGCAAATACTGCCTAAAGTAGTAATCAACCCTAACCATCTCAGCTAACACATCAGGTCGGAAGGAAGTGTTAATGGCCAAACGATAATCTCCCATGGGAATATTTGTGGAATAGACCTTATAGCGATCCAACATGAAGCAACTGAGGTGCCCGTCAGCACTAGGCCAATAGCTTTCATCGAATCCGCCGATTTCAAGTGCGGCATCACGTCTGATAAGCGTGCCGCAGGACGGCGGCGCTACAGGAGACTGTCCCTTAATGATGGCATCTGTTTTTTTGATTTCAGTTAGTTTATCTCTCAGGCACGCCTTCAGTTTTTCTTTGATGAGCCCATCGGGGCTCGCATGTTTCAGATATATTCGATTGTCAAAGTCAAGCATTATATCATATTGACAGTGCAGATAAACTGCGTTTTTATCCAGCTTTTCTGTCAAAAAATAACAGGCTTTCTCCAGATAATAGGGCTTCAACAGATCGTCATCGTGCAGAAAAGCGACCCACTTGCCTCTTGACAGCTCAATGCATCTGTTCCAATTGGAAAACATCCCCAGATTCTCGGCATGCCGGTAATACAGTATCAAAGGATTGTCATAGCTTCGGATCAATCTCTCAGTGGCATTGCCCGGGATTGGCTCGTCGTCTACAACCAGTATCTCGTATGGAAGATTGACAGGGGTCTGTGTCAAGACGCTGTCAATTGCTTCCTTCAGCGTATCGATCCGCCTATAGGTTGGAATAGCAATAGAGATAAACGGATTACTGACTGTATCAAGGCTTCCCAGAACAAGCCGAGAAGAGATATGATGATACTTTTGAAAATGATTTGTGCGTTGGTAAAATCCTTTTTCGTCCATTAATGCGCCTGATCAATCATCAGTTCTTTGAAATAAGCTATCGTTTTTCCCAATCCAACATCCAGCGACACCTTAGGCTCCCAGCCCAGCGTGTTTTTTGCCAGACTGATGTCGGGTTTTCTTCTTGTCGGATCGTTCTCCGGCAAGTCCTTAAAGACAATTTCCGATTTAGAGTCTGTCAAGACGATTATCTTTTTCGCCAGGTCCAGAACTGAAATCTCGTAGGGGTTACCTGCGTTTAAGGGGCCTGTAAAGGTATCGTCCGTTTTCATAAACCTTACGATAGCCTCAACCAGATCATCCACATAGCAGAAGCTTCGAGTCTGGGAACCATCGCCATAGATGGTAATCGACTCGCCTTCCAAGGCCTGGAGAATAAAGCTGGAGATTACCCGTCCGTCATGGACGCTGACCCTTGGGCCATAAGTGTTGAAGATGCGCATGATTTTGACAGGTATTTGGTACTTTCTGTTGTAATCCATAAAAAAGCTTTCAGCGGCACGCTTGCTCTCATCATAACAAGACCGAACACCGATAGGATTGACATTGCCCCAGTAGGATTCCGGCTGGGGATGGATCCCCGGATCTCCATAGACCTCGCTGGTGCTGGCCTGAAAGATTTTGGACTTGGTCCGCTTGGCAAGACCGAGCATGTTGACTGCCCCAAAAATACTGGTTTTGGCTGTATATACAGGATCTCGCTGGTAATGGATGGGACTGGCCGGACAAGCCAGGTTATATACCTCGTCGCATTCCACATAAAGCGGTACTATGATATCATGACGGATAAATTCAAAATAGGGATTAGCCATCAGATGGATGATATTCTCTTTTTTTCCGGTGAATAGGTTATCTGCGCAGATAACATCATAGCCATCGGACAATAGCCTTTCACAAAGATGAGAGCCTAAAAATCCTGCCCCACCGGTTACCAATGCTCTTTTTTTCATAATCACCTCGTGTTTTCAAATATAAATTAGTTACAATAATGATTTGACTTGCATTTTCAGTCTTGAAAGTGCGTATTTGAAACGCAAGAATGTTGATGCCAAGCCGATATTCAAGTTAATAAGATAATACATCAAACGATGCTTAAGGCGTTTGGATGCCTTAAGATGGAAAAAAGCGCCACCGATTACATCCTCCACCAGCCTGTTTGAATTATTTCTGTAGAGCTGACGCAAGGATACCGCTCGTAAAATATCAGGGCTGATGATAGTGCTGTAGCAGATTTTTTCGTTCGGTGAGAATTGTTGATGCTCATAAAAAGCCTGAAGGCTTTTAGCGACTGCAATAGAGCTTGTGACAGTCATTTTATCCGAAAAAGAATAAGAGATTGAGCCCTGGCGCTGTCGGTAGTAATGAAATGCATAGTCAATATAAACAACCTTTTCAGCAAGAAGAATCATTTTATTTGAGAATTCGCAATCCTCATGATTGAAACCTTCAATAAATCTAAAAGGCAGGCTGTCCCAGAATTTTTTCTGAATCATAAAACGCCATACGTTGACAGTGTATAAATCAGATGAACAGGCGAAGTCAACCGAGTCATAGACATCGACACCCAGATTGGCCGGTTTTGTTTCCAGGTCAGCCGTTAGAAAATCGCTAAAGCTCAGGTCGCCATCATAAAACCTTGAATAATCGCCGTATATCAGGCTGGCTCCGCTTTCACAGATATTATCATACAGGATTTCCATAGCATACGGCGAGATGAAATCATCCGAGTCCATGAAATACAAGTATTCACCCGTGGCCAAACCGGCACCTCTGTTTCTGCTACGCGACAGACCCTGGTTTATCTGGTTAATTGTGATTATCCTGGAATCTCTTGCCTTAAAGGAGTCGATAATCACCCCGGTGCCATCTGTCGAACCGTCGTTTATGACAATAATTTCAATGTCGCTAAGTGTTTGGCTGACAATGGATTGGAGACATTCGGCAATATACTTTTCCGTGTTATAGGCAGGTATGATGATGCTGACCTTAATGGTCATAAATATCTCCTCAATATCGATTTACTTACAGTATAACAATTCACACAAGGGAAATAAACAAATTAATCACCTAAAGCGATGTATAATGAGCATTTATTTGATATAATGAAAAATAGATCAGTAGTAGAAGAGGATAGCAATGAGAATAGGGATAAACGGATTGGTTTTGAAAAAAGAGAATACCGGCATAGGCAACTACACCATCAATGTGATCAACCGGATGGCAGATTTGACGGATGATGAATTGATACTGTTTGTGATGGCTTCCGGACCGATAAAGCACATGATTAACCCTAAAATTAAAATGGTGGAACTGTATCCACGAAAAATCAGCCGTTATCTAAAGGTATTGGTTGAACAACTAGTATTGAACCGGCAAATTAAGAAGCAAAATATCGATGTGTTGTTTTGCCCCGCCTTTACCATGCCGTTTATAAAAATACGAAAAACAGTGATCGTAGTGCATGACATGATCTACAAGCTGAAAATAGATGGCACTTCAAGGCATGCGGATTGGTACAGGAATTTCCTATTCAGCAGTAGCATTAGAAAAGCTGACAAGATCATAACAGTATCTTTCGCGACAAAAAATGACTTGATACGATTCTTTCCAAATAGAGGCAATATACACGTAACCTATCTAGATTCAACAATAAATCAATGCACCATCAAGACACCGCCAAACAATATCGACAAAAATGACAGATTTATTCTTATGACGGGAAATGTATCACCTAGGAAAAACATATCAAAGGCTGTTGAAGCCTTAAATATCATACGTGATAAAACAGATGTAAAGTTGCTATTGGCGGGAGGTGTCGGCAAGGAGTCGCAAGCCACACTACAAGCAATCAGCAGCAAAAATCTGAAAGACAGGGTAATTGTGGCAGGCTATCTGACGGATGAGGAGCTGGCCTGGTGCTACGAAAACGCGCAAATGCTGTTGTTCTGCTCGCTGTACGAAGGATTCGGATTACCGCCACTTGAAGCGATGCAGCACAACCTTCCAGTCATAGCATCCAATGTGACATCCATACCAGAGGTGGTTGGGAATGCTGCATTGATGGTGGATCCCCATAGCGCGGAAGAGATAGCCGAGGGTATTATGGAATTGCTGACCAATGAGAATAAAAGAAATGACCTGATCAGAAAAGGGCAAGAAAGAATCAAGCAGTTCAGCTGGGAAAAAACAGCGGAAGAAACCCTGAAGATACTAAAAAACTAATTAAGGATTATCTGCCATATTGTCAGCCATTCGAAAAATCCTCTCCCAACCGGCATAAAAACAATCAAGTGAAAAATCCAACGCCCTGTTGCGAATGGCTTCAGAGGGATATTTTTCCTTGTTTTCGCAGATATCGACTATGCTTTCCGACAATTGTCTAATATTTTTTGGTTCGATGACGCGCCCTGTGACACCGTCTATGTTGTGATATGAGGTGCCGGTACCGAGCTCCGTGGTGATCACGGGAACGCCACAAGACATGGCTTCAATGGCAACAAGGCCAAAGGCCTCGCCATTGTCCGTGGAAGGCATGCATAGCACATCAGCGGCACTGTAGTATTTGGGCAGATCATCGTATGAGACCTTGCGATGGATCAGCAGGCGACCGGACATGTTTTTTGAAGCGGCATATTCCTCGATATCATCTGTGTTGTCACCTGACACCATGACGAGGCAATAATTTTCGGGAAGCCCCGACATGGCATCGATCAGCTCCCGGATACCCTTGTATCGTGCAATCCTACCGACAAATAGGACTATTCTAGTGTCTCCTGAACGACGCTCAAGGGCTTCCACCAACTGAGCCCTCATATTGTTCTCCAGGTAACGGAAGTGGTCGGGGTCCACGCCCAGCGGGATGACTTCCACATGCTTCATCTGTCTGAGGGCAGAAGAGGATTTGGTGATATTAGGAGAGGTGGCGACTACCATATCCATCCGTCTTAAGAACCGGCTGACGACCAAAGCGTTGTAAAGCCTGCCGATCAGTCCCCTGCCAGTGATATCGGCGTGATACAGGCAAATCCGGAGGGGGTTTTTATGCTTCAAGTGTGATAAGAACAACTCCGGTGTAAAAGACGGAAAGTGATATATAATCATAGAGGCCTCTGCAGACCGCTCAAGAAGCTTTTTTTTGTAGGCCAAAGACAACCGTATGCTCCTACCCAGCACAAAAGACTCCAACCGCATTACCCTTACGCCATTGATCATTTCATCAACGGTTGATTTGGTATGGTTAAAGGTGATAACCTCCGACCTGCCATAATATCTGAGGCCTAACTCAGCCAGCTCCCTGGCGACGACCTCAACGCCACCCATTTCTGGGGGGTACATCTTATTGATGCTCAACAACATCTGTTTCACCAAACCTTAAAATATCATTTTCCACCAGATCATCGCCCAGCTGCACTTCAATGAAATGAAGGTCTGCCATCTTGTCAGCCCTTATGCTGTGCTTCTGGCCTTTGGCGATATGAAGGACATCGCCCCTTGAGACAGACCTGGCTATATCATCTATCAAAACGACACCCGTTCCATCTGTTATCGTCCAAATCTCATCCCGTGCGCTATGGCACTGATAACTGATGCCTTTTCCCGCCTGGATCACCATATGCTTGGTCAGGGATTTGCTGCCATTTTCATAATGGACGTAATCCAGAACCTTATAGTTCCCCCATCTTTTTTCCTCATACATGGGTCTTGAATCGACATCATCCACAAAATCCTTCAACTTCGCGCTCTCTTCCTTGTCGGAGACAAGGATGCCATCAGGACATGCCGCGATGATCATATCCCTAGCACCGAGGACAATGATGGGGATTGACAGCTCATTGATGATATGGGTGTTGACGGTTGAACGGTTTGTTTTCACCATGCCAACGGATTTATCCTCCATCTCATCGGTCAAGGTGTTCCATGTGCCGAGATCCTTCCACGCCCCATAATAAGGTATCATGGATATGGATGCCGCCTTTTCAACTACCGCATAATCAAAACTGGTCTTTTCAAGCAGGCTGTAATTGGCGCGCATATCCTCAAAAGAATTCGGACTTAACCCTTTATCCTTGAAATGGCCGCCAACGATTGACATGAGATAGCCTAGCTTGAAGGCAAAAGCACCGCCATTCCAAAAGGCGCCTTTGGCAATCAGTTTAGTGGCCGCATGTTCGTCAGGCTTTTCTACAAATCCCGCGACTGGAATGGCATTTTCTATCATGTTTTCTTTACTTTTGCCTTTAGTGGGAATTATATAACCGTATTTTGGCGATGCAAAGACAGGATTGATACCCATCAGAACAAGATCGGACTTTGTGCTTTCAACCACATTCTTCATTCTGACCAGCACATCGAAATAATCCGACCCCGCATAGGTATCCACCGGCATGACCATGACAACCTCATCCAGCGGACATTCTTTCTCAAATTGCAGATAAGCGCAGGCTAGCGCAATGGCGGGAAAGGTGTCCCGTCTTTCCGGCTCAAGGACGATATCCACATGATCACCCAGCTGGCTTTTTATGGAATCCATCTGGGAAGCGACAGTTGCAACAGTGATTTGGCTGTCCTGACTGACTGATCTGATCTGCCTGTAGACCCGCTGAACCATGGACTCGTACTGACCATCTGGGCGTTTAAGAAGCTTGAGAAACTGCTTGGATCTGGTGTCGTTGGACAGCGGCCAAAGCCTTTTACCGGATCCGCCGGACAAAAGAATAATCTTCATGGCATTTTACCTTCATATTATATGCGACTTAGTTTGATTATACGTTAACGGATTTTAAGTGTCAAAAAAATGATTTTGAGATTGTAAAATGAATATTTCAATATTCGTGAAAAGGAGTATAATTGTTGTATGGTAACAAACAACGTCTTAATGGAATAGGGGTTCGTATGTCTACAATAATAGCATTACAGGATCGGGATCTGGCTTTTGATATGTTTTTAAAGAATCTTGGCAACATGAATCTGACTGAGAGGTTGCGCCGCTCGGACAAAATTATCATAAAGCCTAATCTAACCGGAGGATCCTACCTCTCCGAGTCTTCAGGCGCCATCACATCAAAGGACTTGGTTGAAAGGTTAATAGGCTATGTAACCAGAATCTCCCCAAATGCCGAGGTGTTCATATTGGAATCAGACAGCATCAACAGCGACCATGCCTATCTGAAATTTGAGCGTCAGAATTACGGCGAACTGGTGGAAAGATATTCTCAGGTCAGGCTATACGATGCCACAAGAAATGCGCTGAGGGATATTCCGTTCCAGGGCTTTCATTTCAAAAAAGCGATCAGGCTCGCAGAGATATTTGACACGCCGTTCTTTTTCATTTCCTTGGCAAAGGTCAAGACCCACGGCAAAGCTGTCTATACCGGCGTTTTAAAAAATCAGTTTGGTTGTTTTTTCCCGATGGATAAAAGCGCATACCACACAAAGATGGGCAAGGTCATTTCCGACATCAATAGCTTTATCAGGCCAGACCTGTCCATACTGGAGATGTCACCGGCCATGGAAGGAAATGGACCGCTGTATGGCGAAAAGGTAGATGTGGGTCTGATTTTCATGTCCGACAATCCACTGGCATTGGATCTGCTATTGGCAAAGAAAACAGGTCTTAATCGTTACAACATCCGATATCTGAAATTCTGCAAGGCATCCATGAAGAATATCTACAGCATTCAGGCAGACACGATTGTCAACGAGGATCTTCTGAATCTGATACCCAAATTCAAATACATACCGCTATGGAACAGACTAATCATAAAAACCGGCATCATCATACAAAAAATAGGCTGGATAATCGAAATAGTCGGCAAGAAAATCCAAACAATGGGAGGGAAAAGGCATGAATCTAAGACTGAGGCCAAATGAACCAAATGTCATCAGTGAACCAATGGAGGGTGAGTTGGTCGTGATCAATCTTGAGACAGGATGTTACTATAGCTTGAATGAGTCCGCCGCCACCATCTGGCAACAACTGGCGGCAGGTCTGACATCGGCGGAAATAGCGAAGCAGGTATTTGACGGCACAGGCTATAATCCGGAAGATCTGTTCTGCAAAGTCGATAGCTTCTGCCAGTATCTGATGGATGAGCAATTGATGGTTGCCTCAAACGAGGATTCAAATAAAGTAGCAGCCCCTCCATTGGGCTTGTCATTCATCAAACCGATCATTGAGAAATTTGCGGATATGCAGGATATGCTGCTCCTTGATCCGATACATGAGGTCAATGACAAGGGATGGCCAAATGAAGCCAAATGATATTGACTGGGGAATGTTTCCCGACAGAGGCACATTTGGTATTGGAAGAATGATAAGGATAAAGGATAAGTTCATACAAGTCCTTTTCCAATCAGAGAAAGATGCCAACAGGATCATGAGCCCCTTCCGACATCTGGAAACCGATTCGGATATGATTGGCGAGAGCTCATTGAGGATATATGTTTTTCAGAACATAGAGCCCGGCAATGATTTCCCCGTGTGGGAAAGCCTCAACCGGTGGGCTTCCGAGGGCGAAAAGCTTCAGATGTACAATCGGGAAACGCGCCACATCCTATACAATGATGAGAGCAAGGTCCTGACAGCAATAGACACGCAATCAGCCGAGGCCTATTACTATATGCCATGTCTGGATAGCATGCCCTATTATGAGAAAGCGGCACCCATGCGGATGATATTCCATCACTGGGCTCAATCCAACGGGATGCTCCTTATTCACGGCGCGTGTATCGGCCTTGGCGGAAAGGGCTTGCTGCTGGCAGGAAAAGGGGGCACAGGCAAATCGACAACGGCAATATCGGCGGCCTTGGCAGGGTTTGACTTCTTAGGCGATGATTACCTGCTGGCTGACCCGACAGACCGGACGATACACAGCCTATACGGCAGCTCGAAGATACGATGGGACGCCACACAGATCTTGCCGGTTGCCGGAACATTGACCGTCAATCGAAGGGAAGAAGATGAAAAGGGCATCTTTTTTCTAAAGGATGTGGAAAGCTGCAGACTGTCAAAATCATTGATGCTTGGAGCCGTAATCCTTCCGAAAATCGGAGGAGGACAGCTATCCACTTACAATAGGACGACCATGACAGAGGGACTGATGCCTCTGGCTTCAAGCACCATATTCCAGATGCCCGGCAGCGGAAAAGAGACACTAAACGCCATTTCAAGTCTGCTCAAGGGTATTCCTGTCTTCAGAATGTCCCTGAGCCAGGATACCGATGAGATCAACAGCAAGCTGAGAGAAATAATATCGAATCTATAGGGGTTAACCATGATCAGACCAACTGTAAGCGTTATTATACCCATCTTCAACGGAGAAAAATACATCAGGCAGACCATAGAAAGCATCATAGCCCAGGATCATGACAGCTGTGAAATCATTGTGGTTGATGATGGATCAACAGATACGACCGGAGATATTATAAGTGAATTTCCCCATATCAGATATTTCCGCCAGGAAAACAAAGGCGTTGCCGCTGCCAGAAATTCAGGCATCCAAAAGGCTTTTGGAGATTACCTGGCTTTCATCGATGCGGATGATCTGTGGGACAGCGCCAAGCTGTCCAAACAGCTTGCATTCATGGTCGAACACCCGCAAATCGGCTATACATTCACCAGACACACCCTGTTTCTTTCAGAGGATATGGAGGCCATGCCCGACTGGGTCAGACCTGATTACGCGGAGGCAGAACTGACCGCCTATATTCCCAGCTCCATGATGATCAAGAGAGATGTTTTTATCAGAATCGGATACTTTGACGAGAGCTTTGTCCTGTCAGAAGACAGCGACTGGTTCATGAGAGCAAGAGATCTGGGAATCCAGATGGCAGTCATCCCTGAAAACCTGTTGTTGAAACGGATCCATAGCGCCAATCTGTCCGGGGACACCTTGAAAACCCAGAATAGCCTGATGAGGGCAATCAAGAATTCAATCGTCAGAAACAAAAAGAAAGGAAAGATAAGCGTCATTATCCCCGTCCACAACGGAGAAAAATACCTGTCAGAGGCCATAGATAGTGTATTGGCGCAGACACTCAGACCATATGAAATCATCGTTGTCAATGACGGTTCCATAGATAAAACCGAAGACATATGCAAAGGATACGGCGATAAGATCAGGTATGCCAGCCAGGAAAACAAAGGCGCGGCTTCTGCCAGAAACACAGGCATAAAGCTGGCTGAGGGGGAATATCTTTCATTCTTGGACGCCGATGACCTGTGGTCGGAAAGCCGGCTGAGTCAGGGAATGGAAGCGATGAAAAAGGACCCTTCAATTGCCATGACATTCGGCATGGTGGCGGAATTCTACAGCCCTGAAACGGATGAGGCCTTCAGAGACCGCTACAAATGTCAGCGCATTCCTTTGAAGGGAATTCATCCGGGCACACTCCTTATCAGAAAGGATGACATGATGCGTGTAGGACTATTTGACGAGACCTTCAGGACAGGTGAGTTTTTGGATTGGTTCAACAGAGCCAATGATATGGGCTTGAAATACCTGATGACCGATCAGATACAAATGAGACGGCGCATTCACTATACGAATCATGGGATCACTCAACAGTCCAGTAAGGAGGACTATCTAAGAATCGTCAAGGAACGGCTGATGAAGCGTAAAGGGGGCAAGTCCGATGAAAACCGATGAAAAGCTGTTGCTACAGGCCATACTGGATCATGATGACCAGGTGTCGAAAGCCTGCTTTGAGAGGTGGGCAGAAATGACAGATCTGGACAATATTGAAGGGGGAAGCTACAGACTGATACCGGCACTCTACAGAAGGATGTCCCGCATCAATGGCAATTTCACCTATCAGAACCGGATGAAAGGTATTTACAGATATTTCTTGTATAGGAACAGTATGACCCTGCACAAAACCAAAGAAATCCTGCTTGTCCTCAACGAGAATCAGATTCCTTATGTGGTGCTGAAAGGCGGGGCATTGCTGGCATCCTATTATGAGGATAAGGGAATCAGACCCATGAATGATTTGGATATCCTGGTGGATGAGGCTTTCATCTCAAGAACCATCGAGCTTTTAAGGAGCTCGGGATGGCAACCTCAGGACGAGGAATCCTTGAGCGTCAATCACCATGCCGGGCATGCCATCACTTTTTTGAATGCAGACGGAATGGAGCTGGACCTTCATTGGCACGTCATCTATCAGTGCTGCTGGGATGGAGCAGACAGCTCCTATTGGACGCATACAGAAAAGGCTTCATTGGCGGGTGTGGACATCAGCATTCTCAACCCCACCTTGCAGCTGTTCCACACCTGCGCCCATGGTCTGCGCTGGAACGAGCTCTCATCCATCCGATGGGTTGCTGATGCCATGTCCATCATAGAGAAGCGAGAAAGAGACATTGACTGGACTGTATTCCTGCAGGAGACCAGAAGCAAAAAACTCACCTATACCATCAAAAAAGCTGTCGATATACTCCGCAACGATTTCGGAGCCCAAATACCGGACAGCTTGTTGGTTGAGCTGGATAAGATTCCAGTCAGCGACATAGAAAGAAGGCTGCATGATGTGCTCAGCGGCACATCCAAATACAAATATGTCAAGATCAGATGGTACATCTATAGCCTTGGCATGATTGACAAGAGCCTCATCAAAAGAATAATCGGACTGCCATCCTACTTGCAGGCGGTCTGGAATCTGAAATCAAGAAAAGAGATTCTGCCTGCCATCATAACCAAGGTAAAAGCAAAAAAAGCCATTCAATAAACAAGTGTTTCAGTTGATGACTCCCATTTCCCTGTAGTACATTTCCGCACCGGGATGCATTGGCACCATCATATTTTTTGACATGCTTTCTAGCGTTAAATCATTCAGATTTGCGTGGACAACTCTCATATAGTCCAGATTGTCTCCGATGGCCTTTGTCATTTTGTAAACCGTTTCAACAGAAAGATCCTTGTTTGCACCCAGCATTGTAACGGAAGAGAACGCGGCTATATCACGATCAACGAAGCTATATGAGCCTTCAGGAATCATACCCTGACTGTAGCCGTATTTTCCACAAACGAAGTCAATGGCTTCCTGTTCTATCTCAATAATCGAAAGTTCTTTATTGATTGACACCTCGACAATCCCCGGTGTGGGGACTGATACCACAAAAAACATGGCATTGACAGTACCGTCAGCGAACATCTGAGCTACCTTATCCACGTTCACATAGTGAAATCTCATACCCCAGCCTTCTAAATCCTCAGTTGTTAATTCATAGGCCTCCAGCATCCTCTTAAATGCCGTGTGTCCGGAGCCTTCAAAAAGACCTACTGCAATATTCAGCTTCAACTTCTGATCAATAATTTCCCTGAGTGAGGAAACGCCAAGGCTTTTATCCAATATCAGCTGAGAACTGGAGGGATAAAAGGAGGCAACACCTCTAATGTTTTCATGCTTTTCATCAAACATTCCAGTTCCTGCAATAGCTTCGAAGGAAATATTGTTGTGGAGCAACGCGAAATCCGATTCAGCCGCACTAAGTCGAATAGCATTAGAAACAGTATCACCTGGTGTTGTGTGGAGAACCGAGCCTTTGTAGCTGGTAATGAGGCATTCGGCTATTCCGTTGCTGATCATAAACCAAAGCCCGCTTGGTACGCCCTGTAGCAATGTCGTGGTTAGAGGTGAGTCATCAATCATGCCAGCTGTAGCAGATGGGTCAAGATCTGTCTGCAGGGTGGTTTCGCTATTGGGTGTGTTACTGCAGGCTGTCAGAATCAGACACAGGATCAATAGCATAACTTGTAACCGGGTTGTTTTTTTCGTTTTCATCAGAAACCTCCTTTTGTGTTTTTGAGAGCTTTATCATATTTACATAAAGTAAGCTAACGACAAGTATCAATCCCGATAACAACACCAGGAAAGGCTTTCCCATTAGAGCAAGGATGGACGCAGCCAAGACTATAGCCCGGGTCAACGATTTTATTTCAAAATTGAACCATCGACCCTCAATAGCCGCCGCCAGCAGCACCACACCGAAAAGTGAAGACAAAAATGCAAACCCGATTTCCATGGTTGAGCCATACATCAGAATTGCCGGATTGAACAAAAGGACATAGGGCAGAACATAGGCGACAGATCCCAACCGCATGGCATAGAAGCCCACCCTCATCGGCGGCGCGTCAGCGATAGTTGCTGCGGCAAAAGCGGTCAGAGCCACAGGTGGTGTGATGGTGGCCATTGTGGAGAAGAATAGGATGAACATATGGACGGACAATGGCAAAAAACCCATACGGATCATAATGGGCGCGCAAATGACAGCCGTTATGAGATAGGCGGAGGTAATGTTCATTGCCAGCCCCAAAAACAAAGTGATTCCCATGACCAGCACCAAGGTTGCAGTGGCGGAATAGCTGGCCATGGACATGAGATAGGAGCTGAATTTGGCGCTGATACCGGTGATATTGATGATGCCTACCAGTATACCACAGGTGGCCATAGTGGAAAGGACAATGGCGCCTCTGCCTATGGCGGTTTTCAATATGTCTCCCAACACCGAAAAACGGTAAAGATTTCTTCCGAGAAAGAGATTGACCGATAGAATGACCACAATCGTCTCCAGTCCAACCCTAGAGGGACTCATACCCGCTGAAAGCCTGAAAACCATAAATGCCAGCGGTATATAGAAGCTAGCGCCCTTAATCAGAATCGGTAGGATCGGTTTGATCTGACCCTTTATACCCTTGTCGATGGCTAGTCTTCTTGATTTGAAATCAATGATGAAATACAACGAACAATAATAAAGAATAGCTGGCAGCAAGGCTCTTCGCGCTATCTCGCCATAGGGGATACCGACTATATCAGACATGATAAAGGCGACAGAACCCATTACAGGGGGCATGAAAATGCCGCCGGTGGAGGCGCAGCTTTCAACGGCGGCGGCAAATTCAGGCGAGTAGCCTTTTTCTTTCATGGCAGGTATGGTCATGGTGCCGGTGGTTGTGACATTGGACAAAGGCCCGCCGGAGATCATGCCAAAGAGAGCGGAGGACACAACAGCGATTTTAGCCACACCGCCCTGACTGGTACCGGCAACCATCGCTGCAAAATCAAAAAGAAAATTTCCCGCGCCTGACGTCAGAAAAAAAGCCCCAAAAATCAGAAAAATCATAATATGGCCTGAGGCAACGCCAATGGTGCTGCCCCAGATGCCGTAAGTCGATAAAAAAAGACCGTCGGTAATATATTGGATGGAAAAGCCCATATGCCCGAATCTGCCCGGTATATGCTGGCCAAAGGCTATATAGGCTATAGCTAAAAGGCACAAGCCTGAAAGCCATGGACCGATGACGCGTCGCGTCCCATCAAGGAGTAGAAACACTGCCAATACACAAAAAAAGATATCAAGAAAGCTTACAGGATCAACAAAACCTATGCGGCGAACCAGACGCTCCAAATTTATGGCCATATAGAGGCTGACAGACAGTGAAGCCACCGCCAGACCTAGATCGATTATGGACACCCGACTGCTGTTTTTGGCACTGCCTCCACTGTATGAGAGAAAAATAATGGCAAAAAACAAGCCAAAGCTAAGGCTTTTATGCAGGAGGGAATCGATATTGACCATGGCGGCGACAATCATATAAAGAGCTGTCAGGATGGCCATTCCATCTCTAAGCAGCAAGAAATTTCCAGAGAGATTTCTTTTTTTGCTCCCACTCAATAGTTTTTCAGACATCTAATCCTCCATCAGTGCTGACAGCTTATGGGCAAGAAACTTGGAATTCTGGGAATCATTGATTTCAGTATGCCTGCAAGGCATTTCAATGAACTCAAAATCAGAGGCATTGCCCTTCCAAAAATCGACTGCCTGCAGATTCTGTATCTTGTCCTTTACGCTCTTGAAGTAATGTATCCTGCCGTTGTAATACTCCGGTCTGTACATGCCATAAGCATAGGCCAGGGGACCTTCTATGGCGGACCTTCCGGTCAATTGACTCTGATTGCCCTGAAGGGAAGCCACATAGCGTTTCTTCAAACCTTTGTTGCGCAGGAGTGACATCATGGTGGCTGTCTTTTTAACGACCAATCCGGGTATATGGGTCACCCTGTGGTCTTTCAATTCACCTAAGCTATTGACAAACTGCCTGGACAGCTTTCTCTTCTTGCCGGTGGCATAGACAGAGTCAAACATGGCCAAAATGCCTACAACATAACCCCTTTGCTTCAGTCCGACTGCAATCTTGAACGCTAAAACCCCGCCATAGCATGTGCCACACAGATTATAGGGGCCGATGGGATCCAGACTGACAATCTCATCCACATACCGCTCGCAAATCTGATCAAAGCTCAGTGGATGGAACCACCCCTCAGCATTCGGGTCAAAGCGCAAGCCATAGACTGGCCTGCTTTCCTCCATGAATTGAGCCAGATGGTGATAGGTCACCGCTTCTCCATCACCGGAATGGACGCAGATCAGCGGGTTTTTGTAGCCGGATGCCTTGATCGGGAACAGAAATTTGAAGTTGCCGACCACGCTTTCATAGTGGTCAATATAATCTGACAGCTCAGCGACGGTGCTATTGTTGAAGAACACGTTCACCGGCACCTGAATGCCGTATTGATTCTCTATTTCGCTGAACAATGCGGCTGCAGCCAGAGAATCGCCACCAGCTTCAAAGAAATTGTCACTCAAGCCGATATTCTTCCTATTCAGGATGTTTTGCCAGGAGCCTATCAGAAATCGTTGGGTTTCAGTCAGCCCGTTAAATGGCGGGACACCTGCCGATCGATCTGAAACAGTGTGCGGAGCCTTATCGGGATAGCGTGAAGAAAGCAGGCCAAACAGCTGCTTTCTCTGAATCTTGCCATTCTGTCCGACAGGAATCTCATCAACGACATATAGCAATGAAGGCATCTTGAAGTGAGGCACCTTTCCAGTCAGATAACGCCTCAATGTATTGAGATCAGTCGTTTTGGATTCCTTAGGCACGACAACCGCCCCCACATCCTCTGACCCATAGCGGTTTGGATAGGGGAAAACCGCCACCGACTTGATATCTTCATGTCCGAGCAGGAAGCTCTCGACCTCATAGGGGGAAACCTTCTCGCCACCCCGGTTGATCATTTCCTTGATCCGCCCGGTGATGAAAATATAGCCGTCTTCATCCACATACCCCATGTCACCGGTATGGAACCAGCCATCGGTAAAGCATAGCGCATTGACCTCCGGCAGATTCTCGTAGCCGGAAAACACGCAGGGACCCTTTATCAGTATTTCGCCATCGACAACGCTCACCAGACTGCCGGCAGATATACCGACAGAGCCTTCCTTATACCCTTTGGGTGCGCCATAGGTGGTAGCAATCAGCTTGGTCTCAGTCATGCCATATGTCTGGATCACCGATGTTTTGAAGGCATCCTCCAAATATCCCTTCAGCTTTCCGGGAAGTGGAGCACCACTGGATCTGACAAATCTCAGCGATGTTATGCCCAAATCAATCTGATTATACTTCAGATAATCCGCCAGAGAATTCAAGACAGCAGGCGATGCCGTAAAAAGGGTGATGCCTTTGCTTTTGATCATGTTGACGAATTCGTTGTGATTGAAGACATTGGTGATCATAACACACCCACCGGTAGACAATATCGCCAGCATAGCATTTATTGAAGTTAATTTTGACATTTTAGTGACGATCAGCATCTTGTCATTTTCATTGTAGCCAAAGCTTTGCACAGTCGATTCGATACCGCAAAGATGATTTAATGTTGTTGTTGGAACGATTTTTGGGGTGCTGGTGGTTCCGGATGTGGTGCTCAGATTGGCTAAATCATCAGTCCTGTAGCCAATATCGCCATATCGGACGGTCGCCGAATGGACAAGCTCAAAGGAACAGCTTATTTGCCCCATATCGCCCGACAGATCAAAATGAACAAGACCAAATCCAGAATCCCGGATAAGGGATGCCAGCTCCGGGTCACTTTTATCTGTCAACAGGTAATCTGTGCTTAGAAGCGTTATATAATCGATCAGCCTCTTTCCTGCAAGATCCCTATCCACTGTGACCAACACATTGCATTCCATAATGGGAAGCGCCAGCAGACTTGTTGCCAGGCCGTTATCGGAAAGAATAGCGATTCGCTCATGTCCCTGGATATCATGCATAGCAATAAAGTCGCTGAAGGCCCTATAGACAACAGCGAAATCGCCATAGCTGGCACCCTTGCCGTCAGATTTCAGTACAGCGGGGCGAC
This sequence comes from Eubacteriales bacterium, assembly GCA_030694905.1. Lineage (GTDB taxonomy): Bacteria > Bacillota > Clostridia > Tissierellales > Dethiosulfatibacteraceae > 38-11. The sequence continues at coordinate 19,174 of JAUYTY010000020.1, forward strand.
CCGGTTCGGTTTTTGCGTAGCTGAAGATTTTGTTTGAGATGGCTTGATTGTTCATACCTTACCTCTATTCCTATCTAATCTAAGACGCCGATTTCCCGATAATACATTTCAGCTCCCGGATGCAACGGGTAGACAGATCCCAAAGGCATCGATCCACCTGTTATGTCCTTGAGAGAAGCATGAACATTTGCCAGGTAATTCAGATTCTCATGTATTGATTTGGTAACCTTGTAAACCGTTTCCATGTCAGTATCTGCGGATGTTGCCAGATAGGATGAGTCAGACACGGTATGGATATCATAGTCCTGAAAGCTGTAGGTTCCCGCCAGCATGGTATATAGACCGTAGCCATGCTGATCCACCAGGACATTTAGCTTTTCAGTGTCAAATTCCAGCAGTAAAAGCGGCGTGCTGACAGCGGTTTCCACCACAGGCGGGGCGGGGGATATGGTGAACAGGACCATGGCGTCAATCGCACCGTCGGACAGCATGGCGGATGAGTCGGTTTGACTTTTCGTCAGCATAGCGCACCCCCAAGCAGACATGTCATCAACAGTCAATCCGTAAGCCTCCAGCAATTTGATAAATGTGCCCTCCGCAGATGAACCAGGTGTGCCGACAGATAGCCTGATCTTGATTTTGTCGGTTATAATTTCCTCAAAGGTGGTCACACCAAGAGATTCCGATACCACAATCTGAAAGACAGATGGATAAAGGGCTGCAACGGCTCTCAAATCTTCGGATTTTGAGGCATGCGCCACAGTGTTGTGAATCAGGGCAAATTCCGCTTCCTTGCTGACCAGCCGGCTTATGTTGGAGCTGGAGTTGCCTGGTGTGATCTGGACGACAGATCCCGGATAGCTGATGCTGACGCATGCGCTTATGCCGCTGGTGATCATATCCCAGACGCCGCCAGGCGAGCCGCTTAGCATTGAGATGTCGATGGGAGATGTATCAAATGATGTGCCACCGGAAGTCGAAACGGTTGTGCCCGGACTGCTGGGAGCATTGCATGATGATGCGAATATGATAACCACGATTAAAATTGCCACAAAATAAACATCAGATCTTTTCATTGATAACCTCCATGGTTTTATGTTGATAATACAGATACACTAAGAGAACAACAGCACCCGATGCAGCGGTCAATACAGGCTTCCCCGACAGGGCCAACAGACCAGCGACGGTGATGACGATCCTGTAAACCATATTCACTCTTCTCGAAAACCACCAACTCTCCATACCCAGTGCCACAAGCCCCACCCCTATAAAAGCCGACACAAATGAAAACAGGATCTGACCCATCGAGCCGATCAACAGGATGGCGGGATTGAAGATAAAGACAAATGGCAGAATGTAAGCCACAATACCCATTCGCATAGCCATGAAGCCTACCGCCATGGGAGGCGCATCTGCTATGGTGGCTGCGGCAAATGAAGTCATGGCAACCGGTGGCGTGATGGTGGCCATGGCAGCAAAAAACAGGATAAACATATGGACGCTGATTGGCACATAACCCAAATTCACCAGAATCGGCGCACACATGACAGCCGTAATCAGATAGGCAGAGGTAATATTCATAGCAAGGCCCAGAAACAGGGTGATGAACATGACAAGCATCAAAGTGACAATGACAGAGACACTGCCGATTGACATGAGAGAAGAACTGAACTTGGCGGCAATGCCCGTGATGTTGACAACCCCTATCAGGATGCCGCAGGTGCCCATAGTCGCCACAATCATGACACCTCTCTCGATAGATAGCTTAAAGGCATCGGAAATCCTGGCCGGATTCATGGGATGCTCCCTGTTCAAGAGATTGATGAAGATAATAATCCCGATGGATTCAAGCCCCACCCTGGATGGACTGATGCCCATCATGAGCCGGACAATCAGATAGGTCAGAGGCACAAAGAAACCAAAGCCCTTCTTCAATAGCGGCAGCAACGGTTTTTTATCATCGGGAAACAGGCCTTCGATTCCGATTTTGCGCGACCTGATGTCGATGGTGAAGAACAGCGCCGAGAAATAGAGCAGTGCAGGGAGAAATGCCATTCTTGCAACCTGGGCGTAAGGTATGCCCACCACCTCAGCCATCATAAAGGCCACTGAGCCCATGATGGGAGGCATGAAGACCCCGCCGACAGAGGAACAGCTCTCGACCGCAGCTGAAAAAACACTGGAATATCCCCGCTTTTTCATGGCCGGGATGGTCAAGGCTCCCGTGGTGGAGACATTGGCGATGGGACTGCCTGAAATCATCCCGAACAGAGCCGATGATACGATGGCTATCTTGGCCACACCACCCTTGCTGGAACCGGCAATGGCCGAAACAAAATCAAAGAGAAAATCACCTGCTCCTGATTTCAGGAAGAGACAGCCGTAAATCAGAAATATCATGATGTGGCCCGTTGCGATTCCAAGTGTGCTTCCCCATATGCCGTAATTGGAGAGAAACAGGCCGTCAACGGTATATAGCAGACTAAAACCCCTGTGGCCGAATTTACCCGGTATCAGGTGTCCGGAAAACATATACAGAAGTGCCAGCAGGCTAAGGGCAGGCAGCCATGGACCCAATACCCGCCTGGTTCCCTCGATGAGCAGGATGACAGTCAGGATTCCAAAAAAAACATCAGAGTCCAAAACCCTGTCAAGATAGCCATGGCGTTGAATCATCCGATCAAGATTCAGAGAGATATAGAGACTGACGCTGACAGAGGCCAGCGCAAGGAGCCAGTCATAAAATGGAACGCCATGGGTTCTTTTTGAGCCCGGTGACGCATAGCTTATGAAGATAATCGCAAAGAATGCACCAAGGCAGATGCTTCTGTGAAGCAATGGCTCAGGATAGAAAAGAACTGCCGCCATGAGATAGATGGCAATCGATATGGAAAGAATGTTCCTAGCCTTAAGAACGTTTTTGGGCAGTTGTCTTTTAATGCCGTTTTGCGTCAATGCAGTAAGCATCATTTTATCCTCTTTTTCATCAATACAACAATAATTACATTTATCCGATGACTAACAGTGCTAAGACCCCCACTCTGTTAATATTGATTATACGGCAACATTTTTTAAGTGTCAAAAAAATTCTGTCATTGTTTTTCGCGGACTTATGATATAATGATTGTAAAAATGACAAGGACCACATCGGATGAATACCATCGAGACATTTGAACGGCTTTTCCCTTTAAACAGAAGCATCACAGGAAACGGTCTGAGGCAATCCCTGAGCATCATCGGCGAGCATATTCCGCTGAATATGATTGAGTATCCCACAGGCATGTCCTGTTTCGATTGGGAGATCCCTAAGGAATGGAATGTCAAAGAGGCCTGGCTGGAAGACATGGAAGGCAACCGAATCATCGACTTTGCCGACTGCAACCTTCATCTGCTGGGCTACAGCATACCGTTTCAGGGAGTGATAAGAAGAGAGGAGCTGCTGCCTCATCTTTATACGCTAAAGGATATGCCTGGCGCAATCCCCTACGTGACATCCTTTTACGAGGAAAGATGGGGTTTTTGTGTGCCCTATAACATATTCGAAAGCCTCGACCGATCACACTACAGGGTGCATATTGATACAGAGCTGAAACCCGGCAGCCTTACCATCGGAGAAGGCTATCTAAGAGGCAGGTCAAAACAGGAAGTCCTGCTTCACACCTACATAGGACATCCCTCTATGGCCAATGACCAGCTTTCAGGCCCTTTGACGCTGATGATGGCCTGCAAATGGCTGCTGGATCACCAAGATAGTCTCAACTTCAGCTACAGGATATTGTTCTGTCCGGAAACCATTGGGACCATCGCCTATCTGAGCCAAAATATCGAGCATTTGAAATCACATCTGATTGCGGGTTATGTGGTGGCATTCACTGGAGACAGGGGACAGCTGACCTTTAAAATGTCCAAAGACAAAAATTCCCTTGCCAATAGGGCAGCCCTGAATATTTTGAAAACCGGACATAGAGAGCACCAAATCATGCCATACACACCCTACGGAGCCGACGAGCGCCAGTTCAACTCGCCGGGCATCAATCTGGAGACGGCAGCCATCATGCGTTCCGGTCCCGGCCGGTACAAAGAATACCACACATCCCTTGACAACAGGGATATCCTATCGGAGGAGAGCATCAAAGACAGCGCAGGGTTTCTCATTGAGATCATAAAGAACATAGAGGCCAACACAGCCATCAGCCCTATCCACACCATGTGCGAGCCCAAGCTGGACAAGAGAGGACTCTATACAACCCTTGGCAAAAACGGAGAGGACAAGTCATTGGGCAGGCAGATTCTGGCCATCTGGGGATTGTCCGACAATCACGATGACCTTATAGCCATAGCGGATACCTTGCAGGTTCCGGCTTACAGCTTAAATCAAGCACTTCACAAAGCAACAGAAGCAGGCATCATTAGAACCGAAAGGGAGAGCGAACATGATACTAAGAGCAAAGAACAAAACCCTGTTTGAAAGCATCATCACAGAGCGCCAGCAGGCAAACAGCCGTCTCAACCTGACGGAAACAGAGCGGCAGCAAGGCATACTGCTATCCTATCCAAGAAGAATCGTCGCGGAGCTGACCAACGCGTGCAATATCAACTGCATCATGTGCGGCAGGGAACACGCTGATTTCAAGCCCTCTTTTTTTGATGCCGGATGGCTCAGGCTTCTGGAAGAGGCCTTTACATATACAGAGGAGATTGTGCTCCACGGATGGGGAGAACCCACAATACATCCCGAATTCGAAAAGATTCTCCAATACCTGAACGGATTTCCACTCAGAAAGTATTTCTGCACCAACGGCACCACGCTGGACAAAATCCAGGATATGATCTTCAGGCATCATGTGGATATCATGGCAGTGAGCCTGGACGGCGCCGACAGCCACACCAACGATGCCATACGATACGGCTCGAAGCTGAACGACATCGTCAGAGGTCTAAAGGCCATCACACATCAAAAGCAGATCAATCACCTGGATTATCCCCATGTGAACTTCGTCTTCACAGCCATGAAAAGAAACATCAATCAGCTGCCGGAAATGATCAGACTGGCATCGGAGACCGGGGTCACAGAAGTGAAGGCGGTTTATCTCACATCCTTCTCGGAGGACATGGACAGGGAAGCCCTCTACAGGGAAAGAGAAAGGGTCAAAGCCATATTCGACAAGGCTACAGAGTTGGCGGACGCAAACGGCATCATGATCAAGCTGCCCTACGTGCAAGGGGATGATCCGGCGGGATCCATGGTCCACAGGGAATGCTTCTTTCCCTACAGGGATCTGTTTATCGGATCTGACGGCTTTGTCAGGCCATGCGTCAGCACCAGCGACGCGCTGTTTGACATCAGGGACCACAGTGATTTCAGCGCGATCTGGAACCACGAAAAACTCAGGCAATATAGAAATCAGGTCAACGATATTGAAAACATGCCTGAGGGCTGCAGAAGATGCTACCATTCCACCTGCGCCAACTGGAACAAAAAAGCTTCCTTCATACAAACAGGCGAGATGTTTGCTCCTGAGTGGAAGCTAAATAACATCAAATAAATGTTGAAGGGTAAAACATGCTCACAAACTCAGAATTCGCCAAACAGGATTTTCTAACCGATGACAGTCATTTCGGGCAAGCCGGACATATCAGATCCGTACTGGTCAAAGGCGATGAAAATGTTAAGCCTTTTATTTCCATAGCCATCCCGACCTATAAAAGGGCACATCTGCTAAAGGAAGCTATAGAGAGCTGCCTCAACCAGAAGGATTACCGGGACTTCAATATCGTCATCACGGACAATGACCCGACCAGAGGCAACGAAACGGAGGGCGTCATTGAGAATATCCACTCAGACAAGATCCTCTACTACAAGAATGAAGAGAACATAGGGGCTCTGGCCAACTTCAACCGCTGCATCGAGATGTCCACAGGCAAATATGCCGTCATGCTCAACACCGACGACCTTCTGGCTGATGATTATCTTAAGAAATTGAATGGGTTGCTGGTAAGATATCCAACTGCCGATGTGATGCTACCGGATATTGATATAGAAATAGACGGCAAGATCAAGAGACAGAAGGCCTATCAAAGCCTCATGCGGAAAATCTCAAGATTTGCCGACCTTGACCGGACAGCCATCAGGCTCAACATAAACGACTTCATCCTGTACAACCCTGCAGGCTCGCCATCGGGGGTTGCCTACAGACGGGAATCATTCTTGGCATCTCAGGGATTCAATCCCAAATGGCACCCGACAGGAGACAAGGTCCTATACATCAACCTAAGCCTAAAGAATCAGGTGTATCTGACAAGCATCAATGCAGGGAGATACAGATTCCTTGACAATATAACCCAGGAGTCGGGGATGCGCACCCTGTTTGTTTCCCAGGGAATCCATATCAACCGGTACCTGTCGAAAAGGCTCAACAAGAAATGGATCAACCGATACTACAAAGGAGCAACCTACTATCGGTTGAACAGGCCTTCAAACAAGAAATTCGGGATCGAACCGGACAAGGAATCAATAAACGGGCTGTTTGAAACACAGCCAAATATCCTTGATTTCATGTTTTTTTCACTGATTTGGCTGATAGCTCTCAAATGTTGGTTTTTCAGAGTATTGGCCGCGGCATTCAGAACCTATTTGCGAGGTGCTAAATGAAGACATTCGGCGTCATCATGGCTGGCGGAAACGGTACACGGCTTTGGCCTTTAAGCAGAGAAAACAACCCCAAGCAGACCATCACACACTTCGGCGAGAAAACACTTCTCGAAAACACCATCGATAGGATAGAGGGTCTTTTTGCCGATGAACGGATCTATATCTCCATCAACCACAAGCATCTTGAAAGGACAATGGCTATACTGCATCCATATGGACGGGAGTTCGAGATCATCTCTCAGCCTTACAATAGGAACAACGCGCCGTTTATCCTGTTCATCGCCTTGAAGATCATAAAGCGATACGGCAATGGGGTGATGTGCCTCCTGCCTTCGGACCATCTGATCCGAGATCCGGAGCCTTACAGAAAGGACTTATCCAAAGCCATTGAATATGTGATTGAAAATGATAGGATCGTCGCTATCGGGACACAACCTGACTATCCGGCTGAGATATACGGCTACATCCGGCTCGATGACAGCCAAGAGGGTGACATGAAGCCTGTGAAGGAATTCAAGGAGAAGCCTGCCTATGACCTTGCCAGAGCCTATCTGGACAGCGGTGACTATCTTTGGAATTCGGGCGTGTACGTCTGGACAGCCACCAAGGTGGTAACCTGCTATCAGAGATATCTGCCAAAAATCTACAACACCTTGGCACCGGTTATCCCCCATATCGATACAGACAGCGAGGAATCAGCGCTGCGCCAGCTTTACAGGGAGGTGCAGGACATCTCCATCGACCACGGCATCATGGAGCAGACAGACCAGCTCTATGCCATGGCAGGCAGCTTCCAATGGATTGACGTGGGAAGCTATGACTCCCTGATCAACCTATATGGCAGTGATGAAAACGGCAACGTGGCAAAGGGTCGCCACATTGGCCTGGACTCAAGAAACAATATCATCTTTTCCGAAAAAACAACAGTCGCCACTGTCGGTTTAGAGGATACCATTGTTGTGGCAATGGATGACATCATACTGATCTGCAAAAAAGAACACACCTCCCATATCAGGCACCTTGTAGACAAGATCAGGCAAGAGGGTCATGGAGATATGATGGATTTGCTATAGAATAAAGATAAGAGGGGAAACTACCATGCCTCAATGCAGACACTGCGGCACAGAAAACGACATATTCCTATCATTGGGAAGCCTGCCACCGGCAAACACATTCCTGAAAGAGGGAGAGACCGCCCGGACATTGCCCCTCAATGTGTTCTTCTGCGCCAAATGCACATTGATGCAGCTGGAGGATGTGGAAAAGCCGGAGAACATCTTCAACGATGACTTCAAGTATTTCAGCTCCTATTCCTCATCCCTGATCGGGCACAGCAGGGAATACTGCAATATGGTCATCCAGAGGCTGTCCCTGAAAAAGAGTGACGCCATAGTGGAAATAGCCAGCAATGACGGATATCTGCTCGATATTTTCCGAAAAATAGGATACAATAACTTATTGGGAGTAGAGCCCTCCGGCTCCGTGGCCAAAGAGGCCATAAGCAAAGGCATTCCCACAGAAATCAGGTTTTTCAACGATGAAACAGCTAAAGAGCTGTCAGCAAGAGGCAAGGCGGACCTGATCATAGCCAACAACGTCATGGCCCATGTGCCGGATATCAACAGCTTTGCCTCTGGTATCGCCACCCTTCTGAAAAAGGACGGCACCGCGACCGTCGAGTTTCAGTATGTGGCTGATCTTCTGGCAAAAAACGCCTTTGACATGATCTACCATGAGCATTTCTCTTATCTGTCACTCCATGCCATGGACAGCATCATGAAGAGCAACGGACTATTTATTTACGATGTGGAACGGCTGAAGACACAGGGAGGTTCGCTCCGTGTGTACGCCGCTAAAATAGGATCAAAACGGCAAAAAACCGGCAATATCGAAAGAATGCTCGACCGGGAAAAAGCCATCGGAATAGACAAACAATCGACCTACAGCAAATTTGCAAGGCATGCAAACGACAAAAAGCAGCAGGGTCTGGATTATCTTAGGGGCATCAAAGAAGCCGGCAAAACCATCGCCTGCTACGGGGCGGCGGCCAAGGGGAGTACCTTTCTCAATTACCTCGGTATAGACGACGGAACGGTGGATTACGTGGTGGACCGGAACACAGAGAAGCAGGGGCTTTACATGGCAGGATGCGGTTTGAAGGTCTACCCCACCGGACACCTGTCCGTCACGAGGCCGGATTATGTATGGATATTGCCCTGGAACATCAGGGATGAGATTATTTCGGAGCATGGGACTGTCAGAGGCTGGGGCGGAAAGTTCCTGGTGATGGTGCCGGAAATTGATGTCATATGAAACGAAAGGAAACAGGCAGATGGTCATAATGGATATCCTGTCAACCAATCAGGGAGCCTACAGGCTTGTGAAAAACAGAGCCAGAATCATCAACCAAACCCACACAAACTATATTGTGTGCCCGGAGGGTGAATTCACCCAAAGCATTATCGACTCCGGAGCGCCTGTCATTTCCTATGATATCAAACGGGAGCTGGGCCTTTCCACCATGAAAGAGATTATGGCCCTTCTCAGAATACTGAAGGAATACAATCCGGATGTGGTGCACTCCCATAATTCCAAGACAGGCGCCATCACCCGCATGGCCGCTTATCTATATAACAAAAGGAACAAAAGGAAAATCCTGGTGATCCATCAGGTCCACGGCTATTATTTCAACGGTGTTTCAGGACTGAAAGGCACTATCTATAAAACGATAGAAAAACTGCTGGCTCGGTTCACCGATGTATTGCTGTTCCAGAACCTGACGGAGCTTGCCATGTCCCGTGGCATGAAAATGGACCGGCACGCGAGACTGGAATACATCGCAAACGGCATCAGCTTTGATGAGTTCGAGGGCGTCAGAAGGAATCAGCCAGATGGCGGCAATGTATTCAACATGCTTACCATCGCAAGGATAGAGCGGGTCAAGAATCAGCAGCAGATCATTGACGGACTGAATCTATTGGTAAATCTGCAGAACAGAAAAAATATCATGCTTTATCTCATAGGCGAGCAGAGCAACGACTACCATCAGGAAATAACCCAACAGATCCGCCGATATCATCTGGAGAATCACGTCACATTCACAGGCATGCTGGATCGGGAAGCGCTCATGGGCTATTTCTCAAGGGGAGATCTGTCGGTTTTGACATCCATCAAGGAGGGAAAACCCAGAGCCATCATGGAGAGCCTTTATGTGGGCATTCCCTGTATCGGGACCGATGTGACGGGGACCAACGAGGTGATCATAAATGATTTAAACGGCTACCTGATTCCACTAAATGATGCCAGCGCCCTGGCGGACAGGATCGCCCAACTTATGGACAACCCCGAGACAAGAAATAGGCTGTCTCAGAATGCGACAGCCTATGCCAAAGAGCACTTCGATGAAAGGCAAGTGATTGCCAGACTATTGGAATTGTATGAAGGCAATTTTTAGTCAATCAGACCCATTTCCCTGTAATACATCTCTGCTCCGGGATGCATGGGGATACCCAGATCCTCGATCATCGATTCCAGTGTCATCTCCTTTAGTGCAACATGGATGCTTTTCATGTAATCCATGTTTTCATGGATTGACTTGACCGTCTTATAGACAACCTCATCCGGCGTGTCGATGGAGGCGCCCAGAATGGTGACCGATGATACGGAGACCGAATCGTCTGTCATAAATTCATAGGTGCCGGCAGATACTGTACGCACATTATAGCCATATTCCTCGCTGAGCTTCGCAATTATATCCCTGTCAAACTCTACAAAAACCAACTTTTTATTGATTGAAGCCTCAACTACAGATGGAGAAGGGGCGAGGGTTAAAATGAGATAGCCATCAATCATACCATCGGACAGCATTTTTGATGAATCGCTCTGGCTTTTATTATAGATGGTACACCCCCAACCCTTCATGTCCTCAAGGGTCAAGCCATATAGCGCCAGCATCCTTTCAAAGGCTTCTGAAGTGGCGCCTCCGGGATTTCCGATAGATAACCTGACTCTGATTTTATTGTCTATGATGTCATTTAAGCTTCTTGCGCCAACGCTTTCCAGAACGACCATCTGAAGCACCGATGGGTAGAAGGATGCGACAGATCTGATCTGATCATGCTTTGTCTCAAATACACCGGTCCCTGCATAGCCCTCTGAAGCCACATTGTTATGAAGCAGTGCAAACTGGGTATCCCCCGCATTCAGTCGCATCACATTTGAATGGGTGTTGCCGGGAGTGAGTTGGATAATGGAGCCCTTGTAAGAAAAATTCAGGCATTCGCTGACGCCATTTCCAATCATATACCACACACTGCCCGGTGTGCTGATCAGCAAGGTTGTATCCACAGGTGAGCTGTCAAAAGAACCGGATTTGCTACTATCAGTTGGGTCTGCATCCTGGGTGTTACAGGAAGCCAATACAAGCACGCCGGTCAATATTGACAATAATAGAATTGCAATTTGGTTTTTCCTCATCGTTTTTCCTCCAGAATATCGTAATCTTTATTTGTGACAGTCTTATTCCGATTAAACAGGTACAATAGGATTATCATAGACATTGCAGCTCCTTTCAAGGTTATATTGCTCGACATGACCAGGACACCGGAAATCACCACGGCAATCCGTTCAAAAGCGTTCAAACCGGTGTGATGCCACCAGCCTTCCTTTCCAATTGTAATCCAGTAGATTCCAATAAAGGCGAAAACAAATGTGATGGCAGATTGCAGATTTGAATTGGCCATCAGAATAGAAGGATTGAAAATAAAGACGTAAGGCAGGATATAGGCCACCAGGCCTATTTTTATTGCCAAAATGCTGACCTTGAGAGACGATACATCCGCAATGGTGGCGGCAGTGAAAGCCGTAATCGCCACTGGAGGTGTGATGGTGGCTGTAGTCGCATAGTATAAAATGAACATGTGAACGCTAAGCGGCTCAAATCCGAATCGAATCAGCACAGGCGCACAGATGACAGCGGTTAGCAGATAGGCTGAGCTGCCACTGGTCGAGGTGCCGATGAAAACAGTAATCAGCATAACAAATACAAGCGTCAGGATTATTGAAAAGCTGGTCAGGTCCATCAGAAACGAGCTGAATTTGGAGGAAATGCCGGTGATATGGATCACCCCAATAAAAATGCCACAGGTTCCCATGGTAGCCACAAGTACCAGACCCTTCTCTACTGCAGATCGAACAGCTCCATAGAACTTACGGGGAGTAAGACGATGGCGCTTGTTGAAAAGCGTCAGAACCAGAACAATCAAAATGGATTGGATGCCCACCATGGCGATGCTGACTCCAGACATCATCCTGAAAATCAGAAATCCAAGAGGGATGAAAAAATTGTAACCGCTCTTCAGCAACGGCAGCAACGGCTTTCTATCCTCCAAGGGCAGTCCGGGTAGATTCAGTTTATCGGACTTGATGCTGATGGTAAAGAACAGTGCGGAAAAATAGAGAATTGCAGGCATCAATGCCCCTTTGGCGACCTCCCTGTAAGGGATACCGACCACATCCGACATGATAAACGCGATGGATCCCATAATCGGAGGTGTGAAAACCCCGCCGATTGAGGCGCAGCATTCGACTGCGGCAGCGAATTCTCCGGAATAGCCTCTTTTTTTCATTGCCGGAATGGTCACGGAACCGGTGGTGGATACGTTTGAGACGGGTCCACCGGATATCATGCCGAACAGAGCGGAGGTGATGATGGCAACCTTGGCCAGACCGCCCTTGGTTGAGCCAGCTACAGAAGAAGCAAAGTCAAACAGAAAATCCCCGGCACCGGATCGGACAAAAAACGCACCAAACATGAGAATAATGATGACATGTCCGGTGGCGGTGCCGATGGTGCTGCCCCATATGGCGTAATTTGTCATAAAAAGACCCTCAATCGTCTGGGAAAAGGTAAAGCCATTATGCCCGAATCGACCCGGTATGAGATGCCCGGACAACATATACAGTATTGAAAACAGGCTAATCATGGTCAACCAAGGGCCTATAACTCGGCGGGTCCCCTCCAGAAGAAGCAGGATGGTGAGAATACCGAAAAACAAATCGATCGGCAGCAATGGCGTGACAAAGACAAATCGGTTTATAATCCGGTCGATATTGACGGCGAAATAGGCACTGACGGATAAAGCAAGCAAAGCCAGACATATGTCATAGAAAGGAACCGAATCTTTGCTGTGAGATCCGGGGGATGTATAGCTTAAAAAAATGATGGCGAAAAAAAGACCAAAGCTCAGGCTTCTGTGGAGCAACGGTTCGGGATAGATAAAGGAAGCGAGAACAATATACAAGGCAGTCAGTCCGATCAGGAACCCCTGAATCAGCCTATAACCGGATGTCAGGTTTCGTTTGTCTCCTTTTGAAAACAGGTATTCTCTCATCTAATCCTCCATGATTTCAGTCAGCTTCTGTGCCAGAAATTTTGAATTTTCCTCGTTGTTGATCTCCGTATGCCTGCAGGGCATATCGACAGCTACCAGTTCGCCAATCAACTGGCGCCATAAGTCATGGGAAGAGATGCTCTTGACCCTGTCTTTTTTAGAAGTGAAATAATGGACCCTTCCATCATAATACGTCGGTCTGTAAAGACTATAAGCGCAGGCAAGTATGGAGGATTTTCCCACCAGGCTTATACACCTGGTGTCAGAACGCCTGCAGGCTTTATGGTACATGACTTTTCCCAGTTTCAACCTCATCAGCTGAAGGGAGGTTGATATTTTCTTAAACAGCAGGGGAACAGCATTTTTGAGGGAATGGCCGGACAGCTCGTTGACGCTGTTGATGACGAGCCGCTTGAATTTATTGCCGCTCTCGCTGTTTCTGTAGGTCGAATCAAACATAGCCAAGGTCGAAACAACATGCCCACGGCCTGTCAGCTCTTTTGCCACAGCCAATGCCAAAACGCCCCCCAGACAAGTGCCGCACAAATGATAGGGTCCATCCGGAAATAGACCTGTCATTTCATCGGCATAAGACCGAGCCAACTGCTCAAAGGTGATAGGATGAACGAAGCCTGGGTGACGGCTGTCAAATCTGAGGGCATAGACAGGCCTATCAGATGGCATGAATCTGCCCAGATTGTGGTAGGTCACAGCCTCACCATCACCTGTGTGGATGCAGAACAATGGCGCCAGACTCCCTGAGGGCTTGATCGGGACGATAAATTCCGGCAATCGGCTAATTATTGAGGCGTTATCAACCAGCTGGGATAGATTGGCCATGGAGCCGTCCTTGAAGAATGGGGCGAAGGGGATCTGTACGCCAAAGGTGTCCTCAATCTCGCTGAAAAGCGCAGCCGCAGACAAAGAATCACCGCCAAGATCAAAGAATGAGTAATCCGGATTGATGTGTTCTATATTCAGTACCCTACGCCAGATTTCCAGGAGCTTGCTCTGGGTACCGGTTAAGGACACATCATCGGCAGTTGCGCTCTGTTCCATTGAAATCAAGGTTTCACAGGCATTGGGATAGTCTTGGACAAGGGTATCGTAAAGGGATTTACGCTGGATTTTCCCACCGGGTCCAACTGGAATCCCGTCAACCACAAACAGCAACGATGGCAGCTTGTAGGCGTCCATGCGGTGATAAAGAAGCTTTCTCAGGGCAAGGAGGCTGGTAGCATAGCCCTGTCGCATCACAACAGCAACTCCCACATCCTCACTGCCGTAGGGGTTGGGATATGGGAAAGCCACAGCATCTTGAAAGTCGGGATTCGATAGGATCGCCTTCTCCAGCTCGTAGGGCGATACCTTCTCGCCACCCCTGTTGATCATTTCCTTGATCCGTCCTGTTATGAAGATGTAGCCATCCTCATCCACATAGCCCATATCACCGGTTCTGAACCAGCCATCGGAAAAATAGTCCCGATTGTTATCCGGATCATTCTCGTAGCCGGAAAAGACACTAGGTCCACTGACCAGCAATTCACCATCCAGAATTCTAACCGACGATCCTGTGGATACGCCAACTGAACCCTCCTTGTAGCCCTTTGGAGCCTTATAGGTGCTAGCGATGTTTTTGGTTTCGGTCATGCCATAGCTCTGAACAACAGGCACATGAAACAATTCCTCAAGACGTTCCTTCAGCTGTTTGGTCAGCGGTGCTCCGGTGGCACGGATATAGGATAGGGAACGGTGCGGTATTACTAGTCCGTTTTTCTCGGCATAGTCAGCCAGCGACACCAATACGGCGGGGCTCAGCGCAAATGAAGTGACTGGCAGGCCATTCAGGATATCGATAAGCTCGTTATGCTTGAATCCGTTGCTGATGACAGCACTTCCACCCGCTAACAAAGACCTCAGCATGATACTGACCGAATTGATTCTGGACATCTTTGTCAGGATGAGGTTCATGGTATTTTCATTATAGCCATAATGGCTGACAACGATTCTAATGGAATGTAGGAGGCTATCATAGGTGGAGGGCACAATTTTAGGCGTGCTTGTAGTGCCTGAAGTTGTCAGTACCATTGCAATATCATCTGCATTGACACACGATTCCGATGGTTTGAATGAAGGCAATTGGATCATATTGAAATCAAATCGCCATTTATCATGTACAATGGTTCTCTCAAAGGCGATGATTCCCAGGCCCTCCCGCTTTGCCGCTTGGTATCCATGGCCTTCAGGACGGTCTGTCAATATATGGTCGACCTTAAGCAGACGGTAAAAATAAGCCAATCTGTCTTCGCTCAAGTCAAAATCAACAGGAACCAGCACCGCATTTTCAATGACAGGGAGTGACAGAAGCCCTAGACTCATTCCGTCCGAGGACAGGACAGCTATTCTATCGGTCCGTTTCATGGAGGAGCGCTCAAAAAAATCGGTTACCTGACAATAGATCGTCTCAAAATCATGATATGTAGCGCCGGAACCATCAGGATTCAATAGAGCCAGCTTGTCGGGATTTTTAGCGGCATGTTCGAAAATGACCCTGGAGATATGATTTCTTGCCATAGGATACTCCTCATATTTCATCAGACAACCTGTGTTTGTAATACAATATATCGTATCACTTTTTTGTGACTAAAAAAACAATAAAGAAGTAACTTAAAGAAAAAATATGATATAATATTTTGAATTCCAGTTATAAATAATCCATAAAATCTGAAAGGACCGGTTACCTTGACAGGCAGGAAAATTATCCGAAAGGCAAAGCTTCTTATTGAAGCGGTGAAGATGAGATTCAGCATGGTCAGCATCAAACGTCTGGCCAAATCTTTGCGTTATCATTTTACGTACAAGGCCAAGGCAAAAAAAGACAAGATCATATGGATCGACGTGCAAGCCATTCAAAAGGCCCTTGCCAACGAGAAACTCAGACAATACGCCTTCACCGGCATCATGGATGGCGACTGGGATCTGGAGACAAGAGACGCCATCTCCCAAAAGGTCATAGGAATCGAACAGCATTATATCGAAGGCACACCATGGAGAGAAACCGCCCTGTTCAAGTATTATGAGAAAAGGTTCCAAAATGAGCTGCTGATACTCAGATGCAAGGATTTGGACGAGCTGGAGGACAAGTACAATACGACCATCAATGCGCTTTATGAAAATATAAAGACCGGAGGCTACCGCCTCCCAACACCCGAAAATCCGGATATCGGCATCATCTATGTCTATATCGGCAGAGAGGGAGAAATCCTGTTCAGCGGAAACGGCAACCATCGCCTAGCCATAGCCCGCATTCTCGGCATCGACAGGATTCCTGTGACGGTGAAAGCCAGACACAAGCAATGGCAGAATATCAGAGAAGCGGTACATCTCGGATACAATAAGGGACAGGCGGATCTATTGGAAAAATACAGGCATCTGCTGGATCATCCAGATCTGACAGATATCATATCATGACAGGAGAGGTACCCTAAATGGGAAGAGAGCTTAGAGAGGTAGGCAAAAAATCAGCTGCCGTATTTGCAGGCAACCTGATCAGCCGTCCCTTCAATTTCATATTCGGAATCGCAGTCGGCAGGCTGCTCGGGGCTCAGATTTACGGGGAGTTTATTTTCATCACCAGCTTTCTGACCTTCTTTGTGACCATAGCCGGAGCCGGCCTAGGCAACGGCATCATCGCACTCCTGCCGAAGCAGAAGACAAGCGAATCCCAGAAGAGCCTTTCCACCCACGTGATCAGGACAGTCTTTATCATCAGCGCCATACTGGTGGCAGCCCTTTTCGTTTTTTCAAGGGTCATCGCCGACAAGCTGCTGAACAGTCCGGCACTGATCACCACCCTGCTGGTGCTGATTCCCACCATACCCCTATTGTCCCTGGAGCATGTCACCTTGTCAGTCATCAGAGCCAATGGACGGATCAAGGAGTTTGTCTTTGTCCGGAATATATTTATACCGGCCAGCAAGCTGATTCTGTTGCTGGTGTTTGTTTTGGCATTCCGGATCGAAAATATCTACAGCCTGATAGTACCTTATTATATATACAGCACCGGCGCTATTGTCTATATATTCTATAATCTCAAGCGATACGGCTACATCGGACAGGTCACCAAGGATGCCATCAACAGGGAGATCATCCTGTTCTCGCTTCCCCTGATGTTCGGGGGAATGGTCAGCGTCCTCACCAACAACATCGACCAGTATATGATCGGCTATATGCTGAGCGCAAGAGAGGTGGGCGTCTACAAGGTAGCCCTTCAGTTCGCCACCCTGTCAAGCTTTGCCTACATATCCCTCAACACAGCCTTTGCGCCATCCATCTCAAAGCTGTACCATGCGGGAAAGTTGGACGAGCTTATCGATATCTACAGGCGCTCCACCAAATGGATCACCATCATCAATATGCTCATATTCGGCATCTACTATGTCATGTCAAAGGACCTGATGCGGATGGTAGGTGTGGAGTTTGTGTCAGGCGCCTCCGCCCTTGTCATCATCTCCCTGGGGGAAATCATCAACTCCGGAGTGGGCTCGGTGGACAGCATCAATGTCCAGACAGGCCACCCGCAGTATAGCCTCTACACCAAAATTATCGTTCTGGTGTCCAATGTGATCCTGAACTATTTGCTCATACCGATATACGGCATCAACGGCGCCGCCTTCGCCACCATGATCGCCATCATGCTGTCCAACGGCGTCAATTTCCTTTTCATGTACAGGAATCTCAGGATACACCCCTATGACAGAAGCTATCTGACTATCTTTCTCGCCATGATAATAGCCACCGGCTCCATCTACGGCGTGATGCTGTTTTTCCAGCGGCACTTCCTTGTCAGGATAGCGGTGGCCTGTATAATCTACGCCATAATCTACGGCGCCATCGTTCTAAGATTCGCGATGAGCAGCCAGGAAAGAGATGAGATCCTTCGGACCATCAAGAAAATAATCGCCAGAATCTCTCACTTATGACTCTCCTTTGAGAAGACAACCTTCAATGTCTGCAGCAGGATACGGATATCCAGTATCATGCTGTAGTTTGTGATATACATCAGATCGAACTTCAGCTTGTCAACAGGCTGGGTGCTGTACTTGCCGGAAACCTGGGCAAGCCCCGTGATTCCTGCCTTGACCGTTAGGCGCTGTCTGAAATCAGGGAGCTCCCTGCTGATCTCATCGATGAAGAACTGCCTCTCGGGCCGTGGTCCAACGATGCTCATGTCTCCCCTCAGCACATTGAAAAGCTGGGGAAGCTCGTCAATCCTAGTCATCCTCAAAAAAGCGCCGAATCCGGTGATCCGGTCATCCTTGTCAGTAGCCAGTACGGGACCGGAGTGCTTTTCCGCATCAACTACCATAGTCCTGAACTTGATCAGCCCGAAAGCCCTGCCACCCTTTGTGATCCTCTCCTGCCTGTAGAAAACAGGTCCCTTGTCATGGAGCTTGGTGCCGATTGCGGCCACCAGCATGAAGGGGCTTGTCAACAGTATCATCAGTATGGACACAAACACATCAAACATTCTTTTCATAAACCGCTGCTCAGGGGCCAGACGGCAGTTTCGGATGAAAAAAACAGGCATATCGTCAACCAGAGAAAACCTGGATTGGTTGACAGCAATCTCGAAGGCGTTGGGAATGACATAGATATCCTTATCCGCCTCGATTCCGAATTTCAAAAGACGGAGCTTGTCATCCTCGGACACGTCATCCATGATGAAGATGGCCTCAGCCTTCTGGATGACAGCCATGGCATCTTCATTCAGCTCATGGATATCGGCCATCACATCAAATCCCTTGTGGGAGATGTTGTTGATCTTGGACCAGACCCGGCTAGTATCCGACTCACAGCCGACGATGACCACCTGCTTGGCTTTCAGTATGACCTGGTAGATTCTGTCCACAAAATATTTATAGATGCCGAAGATGATCATCTGGATGATATATGAAAATATAAAGAGCTTTGACGGCACGCCCGTCTGGTTCAGACCGAAGGCGATAACCACCACGGCGATGTTTGTGAGCAGGCCTGACAGTCCGATGGCGATGATGGTGTCCACATAGCTGTACTCGCCATAATCGAAGACGTTGAATATCTGAAAGAATATAAAGGCGATGACCATTATAAATGGGATAAGCAGTATGAAGTCGTTCACGGAAATCTGGTTGGGGTGGCTGAAATTGAAGGGAAAGACCGCCAGATAATAGGACAAATAAACAATGAGCAAATCAATCGCTCCCTGGACTGAAATGAATGTTTTGTTTTTCCGATCGACTCTCATACGGCTACCTCTCTCTGATTAATCATTTTGCATCTATCATTACAGATTATAACATATTTCAAAAAAATCATAAATTAAATTCATTTTAAGACTATAAATATTTCTGTGTGTGTTATATAATAATGAAGTGTATCAAAAAAATAAATCGCTAAAATCGGGTATTCATTTATATTAGCAATTAAATAGGGGGGGCATGACTTTTGGATAGAAATTACAGAAATTTATTTCTTCTTTTTGCCGACATTATTTTGTTGGCGCTTTCAGTCATTCTAGCTTACATGCTGCGTTTCGACGGCACCATATCCGCCGTCAACAGGGAAGTGATTTCCCAGCACCTATTCATCACCATTCTCATCAAACTCACCGTCTTTTATTTTTTCAAGCTCTACAACAGTCTATGGGCATATGCCTCAGTGGAAGAGTTGGTACAGATCGTAGCAGGCACATTGCTGGCGCAGGGTGTGGTTGTTATCTACCTGTTTTTTGCTCAGGCCCCTGTTCCCAGAAGCATATTCATCATCGTATGGCTGATTGAGGTCATCCTTTTGGGCGGTCTTAGATTCAGTTATCGTTTGGTGCGAAAGTACAAGAATGAAGGCAACTTGTTCTGCAAAAGGATTAAAAAGAGGGTGATGGTCATTGGTGCAGGCGAGGCGGGTGTCATGGTGATCAAGGAACTGAGAAAACATCAACAACTCAATAGCCTACCGGTAGCGCTGATTGATGACGACAAACTGAAAATCGGGAGAAACATTAACTTTGTTCCTGTACTGGGAAACCGAACGGATATTGTCCATATCGCAAAATCAAAAAAAATAGATGAGATCATCATCGCCATTCCATCCGCTTCCAAGAGGGAAATCAAGGAAGTTGTGAAGGAATGCAAAAAGACGGATTGCATGCTGAAAATATTGCCAGGGGTCTTTGAGATCATAGACGGCTCTGTCAATATCTCCCAGATCAGGGATGTCGGCATAGAGGATCTTCTAGGCAGGGAAGAGGTCCATCTGGACGTGACCAACATCAACCAATTCATTAAAGGCAAGACCGTCATGGTGACGGGAGCCGCAGGCTCTATCGGATCGGAGCTGGTCAGGCAGATCATCAGGTATCAGCCTAAAAAGGTCATATTGTTCGATATCTACGAAAACGGTCTTTATGACCTGCAGCAGGAGATCAACCGCAAGCTATCCAAAGATCACATGGAGATAGAGTTCATCTATATTATCGCATCCATCAGGGACATGAACAGACTGGATTATCTTTTCAGCCACTACCAGCCCAATGTGGTCTTCCATGCGGCGGCCCACAAGCATGTGCCATTGATGGAGAACAGCCCCCATGAGGCGGTGAAGAACAACGTATTCGGCACCTGGAATCTCGCAATCGTGGCTGACAGATACAACGTGGAGAAGTTCGTCCAGATATCCACCGACAAGGCGGTCAATCCCACCAATGTCATGGGCGCCACCAAGCGCATCTGCGAGATGATCGTCCAGACCTACGACAAAGAGAGCAAGACGGAGTTCACTGCGGTGAGGTTTGGCAATGTATTGGGCAGCAATGGCAGTGTCATACCCCTTTTCAAGAAGCAGATCGCCCAGGGCGGACCGGTGACGGTGACCCATGCGGACATCATCCGATACTTCATGACCATACCGGAGGCCTCCCAGCTGGTGCTGGAGGCTGGCGCCATGGCCCAGGGCGGGGAGATTTTCATCCTGGATATGGGTGAGCCTGTTAGGATAATCGATCTGGCGGAGGATCTGATCAGGTTATCTGGTTTCATACCTTATGAGGATATTGATATCCAATTCACCGGTCTTCGACCTGGTGAAAAGCTGTATGAGGAGCTTCTATTGTCTGAGGAGGGGATCACTCAAACGGCCCATAGCAAGATTTTTGTCGGCAAGCCTTTGTTTTCCGACCTAACGCATCTGATCCACCAACTGGAGATTTTGAAGGGTGTTGTCAACATAGGGGAAGAGGAGGATATCCGGCAGTATCTGAAGAAGCTGGTGCCGGAGTATACTTATAAGAAGGATGATATGAGGAAAGTGATTTCTCTTGAAGATAAGAAACTGGCTACGACTTCGTAGCCAGTTTTTTTTATCCGATGGTTTGCATTTTTTTATTGGTTGTTTAACACACTAATCTGAATAATACTTTAAGATAAAATCAATAAAGTCATTGGTGGACGCATTATTGGATAATTTTTCTCGGCAAAGCAAATATATTGGACGAGCACAGTGTTCATCTTTTATATGAATTGGAACTAAATTGGGATGATCTGTCACAATGTTTTCAGGTAAAAAAGAAACACCTAGGCTTAAAGCAACATAATTAATGGCAGCATTGTAGTCGCAAGCTTCGTTGACGACATTCATTTTAATATGATGATTGGAAAACATTTTTTCGACAGTATGATAGAGTCCTGTCTTTTTTTGAAGCATAACCAAAGGCTGGTTATCCAATTCAACAAAAGAAATGGAACATTTTGCAGAAAAAGGATGGTTTTTTGAAACCACTAACATCAGTTTTTGTTCAGCAATTTTCTTACAAATCAAATGATTATCCGTTTGAGGAGCGAATACAACATCCAATTTATTTGACTTAAGCTCCTCAATCAGATCATATTGCTGATTTGGCATAAATTGGAAAGACACAGATTTTTGGCCCATATAATAGTAATATTGATTAATAGTATCGGGCACGAACGAAGAGCTAAGACTTTGTATATATCCTAAGCGTATCTCCGACATTGTATTTTCTTTCATATGTTTTATTTCATCCAATCCCTTATCCACTTCATGGATAATATTCCCTGCATACAGCTTAAAAACTTCACCATAAGGAGTTAAGAAAACCTTTTTACCTATTTTGATAAAAAGAGGGACATCAAGCTCAGCCTCCAATTGTGATAAGGCATAGCTAAGACTGGGCTGCGAAATATGTAAAATGGCAGCGGCTTTAGTATAGTGCAAGGTTGTTGACATGACATGGAAATATTGCAACTGGATCAAAGTCACAAAATGACCCCCTTGATGATAGGATGATGTGTGTACAATCATTTAAAAATCCCTGTGTAGTATTATATTACAAAACCAAAATTAATTCTACCTACAATTCATTTATTGAACAGCAAACAATTTCACTATTGACACTTTCTATGATTAGGATAGAATTTAAGTATTTTTATTTATGAGCTACCATTGTTACAATTAAATTGATAAAAAGATGGCATTAAAAGAAGTGAGAATATTTCGGAATTAATAAATGTATGGCTGTATAGAGAATTAAGACAAAAGAGAAGTTTTAGATAATCATGAAAGACTTAAGAATTATTGCAATTGAATTTCTCTATTATTTTTAAAGAATATTGGTATATTTATTCACTTTTCTGTTTTGATAAAATAAGCATAAAGTTTAACTAACATTCATTTTAATCTATCACGCAACTTAAATTACATATTTAACTTGTAGTTGCGTAAAAATATATAGAAGGAGCTGGTGAGATGATTTTAACTAATGAATACTTGGGAACGGTTAAGATGAGCAATATTGATCATGTTGTTGCGGGTGTGGTTGACACATGGCAAATTGATTACACAGTGGGCAAGTATGGTATTGATGACACAGGAAGTATTAAGGTTGCTTGGCGAAATCCTAGTGATTGGGAAATGCCTCAGTTTAAGAATCCAAAGGAAAAGGGTTATACCACTGTGAAGGTTAGTGGAAATGCAAAAATTGACACTGAGTATGAAATGTTCGAACGACCTTTTAACCAGAGCATTGTAATAAAAGTTTTCGATGGTTTTCTTGTCGAGGGTGATATTATTACAATCATATTTGGAGATAAGTCTGAAGGTAGTGCCGGGATGAGGGCTCAAACATTCTGTGAAGAAGAACATGAGTTTAGAGTTTTTATTGACCCATACGGTTCAAGACGCTATAAGAGAATTCCAAATGACATAGTTTTCCCAATTTACTCTGGGGACGCATTTGAAATTCACGCGGTAGCCCCTTCAGTATACGATGATAGTAAAAGCAACGAGGTTTTAATTAGAGCAATAGATTACTATGGAAACATTGCGACTGATTTTAAAGATGAAATTGAAGTTAATCTTATTAGTGCAAGGGAAGATATTGGATTTGAGAATCGAAAGATTTCTATGAAAAAATCGGATATGGGGTTGAAACGCTTTACATGGAATGAAAAACTTGAGGAAGGAGTCTACTATTTCATAGTCAAATCAGTAGATACGAAACTCACACATATCAGTAATCCTATGATAGTATCAGCAGAAGGAAAAAAACTATACTTCGGAGATATGCATGGCCAGACTGAACACACAGTAGGTACAGGTAGTTTGGATAGATACTTTACATTTGGAAGAGACAGTGCCTTTATTGACTTTTCTGGCTGGCAAGGAAATGACTTTCAAATTAACAATGAGAAATGGAATGCAGTAAGGGAGGCTACTAAAAAATACAATTCACCTGGTGAATTTGTAGTCTTTCTTGGTTACGAGTGGTCAGGTCTTACACAAAATGGCGGTGACCATAATGTCTATTTCTTCAATGACAACGAAACTTTTTATCCCAATAGTAATTGGCTAGAAACTCCAAGTAGTATAGATATAGATAATAATGCCCCCACAATTAAAAATCTATTAGATAAGCTTAAGGGCAGAGAGAAAGAAGTTATGATTATTCCTCATATTGGAGGCAGATATGCAACATTAGATTATCACGATCTTAATTTTTCGCCAGTTATTGAAGTACATTCACATCATGGCACATTCGAATGGTTCATATTTGATGCAATGAAAGCAAGAAAAAAAGTTGGCTTTATAGCGACGAGCGATGATCATACATGTAGGCCTGGCATGTCCTATCCCCTAAGCAAAGATGGCAAAGCTTCTTCTTTTGATGTGACAAGCGGTTATACCGCAGTGTATTCTGATTCTTTATCAAAGCGTGACATTTGGGACGCTATACATGCTAGAAAGTGCTATGCAACTACATTTAATAGAATGATTGTAAACACAAAAATTGACAAGTACTCCATGGGAGATGATATAGGTTTATGTCAAGCTTCAGATATGTCGGTATCCGTTCATAGCAACTCACCGATTGATACAATTGAATTATATAACTGGGATGAGAAAATTGGGCATAAAAATTTACGCGAAAAAAGTTCCAATAAAATTAGAATCGCATGGAGCGGCGTTCGTGTTCGCACTAGAAAAAAATCTACAAATTGGGATGGTACAATTACAGTAATAAACGGTCAAATTCTCAGCGCTTCAGAATACGCTTTTGATCGTCGTGATCAGGGAATTAAGGAGAAAACAGACACGTATATTCGTTGGACTTCTAATACATCAGGAGACTATGATGGTTTAATTCTTGATTTAAAATTTGATGAAAAAACAGAAATCATATTTGAATCCAACAATAAGAATATAACCTTTAAGCCATGTGAGGTAGATGAAAATCTTATGGTCTACCCCGCCGGCGGAGAAAATCTAAAAGTAGAAATAAGCTTGGCGAACAATCTTTGTGATTCAATGACCGAATTTATTGAGGCATGTAATGTCGAGTATACTTTTAATCATATGAAAAAAAACAAAGGTGAAGGCAATGCATATTGGGTAAGAGTACTTCAAGAAGATGGTCATATGGCTTGGACATCGCCTATCTTTACCGAATAATACCAATCATTAATAAGGCGATATCTATTGAAAGGAAGTGTTAGAAATAAGATAAATATTGATTTCCATGAATTTATTTAGAAAATTTGTAATGGTATTTGAAACTGAATTGATCTGCTATCTGTCTTTCTTAAAATTATTATTGTTCCAAAACAAAAAAATATTGGAGGTATTTATCATGACATTTACGCCGTGGTCTATTTTACAAGACATTGGTATCTTATCTATTCTCATTTTAATTGGACAAGTAATGAGAGCTAAGATTTCAGTTTTTCAAAAGCTTTTTATACCCGCACCGCTTATCGCTGGATTTATTGGATTGATTTTAGGACCAAATGTACTAGGTTTTTTGCCTCTTTCAAAATATTTAGGAACATATGCCAGTGTTTTGATTGTTGTCGTATTTGCGGCGATGCCGATTGGCCAGAAGGTTACAAAAACGAGCATAGCTAACAAAAACGTAGGGGGTATGTTTTTTAATGTTACAGGTATGTTGCTTTTACAGTACGCCCTATTTGGTATAATAGGTTTATTGTTTTTTAGTAATTTCAGCTCCGCTTTTGGGTTGATTGTTCCTATAGGTTTCCAAGGTGGTCATGGTACTGCAGCTGCAATGGGCGCGACGTTAGAAACCTTAGGTTGGCCTGCAGCAACAGATTTAGGCATGACATCTGCAACAGCCGGTCTAATAGGAGGCATCATTTTTGGGGTAGCTCTGATAAACTGGGGTGCAAGAAAAGGATATACCTCGTATGTGAAAGATCCTAGTAAAATTTCAAATGATTTATTGACAGGATTGATTCCAATTGAGAATCAGAAGGCTGGAGGGAAAGTAACCGTTTCAAGCATAAGTCTAGACACTTTAACTTTTCATCTAAGTTTGATTTTGACTGCTTCAGTTTTGGGTTACGCGTCTGTCCAATATCTTAAGTCGATATTTCCTGCGGTAACAGTTCCCGATTTCTCCATGGCATTGATTTTTGGATTTATTATTCAGATGATTATCAGTAAGACAAAGACAGATAAATATGTTGACCGTTTTACAATATCTAGAATAAGTGGCGTGGCAACTGATATATTAATCGTTTGTGGCGTTGCCTCAGTAAAAATTTCCGTAGTTATGGCATACTTAATTCCTTTAGTTGTTTTATTCACGTTGGGCTATATTGTTGTAATTACATGGTTTAGATTTGTTGCTCCGCTATGCTCTGACAGTGACTGGTTTGAGAGGGGAATGATTGCTTTTGGCCAGGCTACAGGTGTATTGGCAACAGGTATCTTGCTTTTAAGAATTGTTGATCCTGAACTAAGATCAAAAGGATTAGAAGATTCAGGAACGGTAAACCTCATTAATAGACCTATAGTTATAGGCTTTCAGACTTTTATGCCTATGTTGATGAGTCAAAAAGGAAACTTACCTTACTTTACTTCATTTGCAACTATTGCAGGTTTATTGGTGCTTATGGTTTTTGCAATCAAATTCAAATGGATTAGAAAACCTACCACACTTATGGCATTAGAAAGCTCTCAGTTGACAAACGTAAACTAGACTCTGTCCTTACTTTTAACATGGTCGCGAGGATATGGTGACCATGTTATTTTTTTAAGCCATATTGGTTAATTGATAGGTTGTCAAATTTTTCAATAATTTACACAAATATATAAAAAATATAATAATTTTGAGATTATAAGGAGAAGATACATGTTACATGAAGCGGTTTATTTTGCAATTGGCATTTTATCATCCTTGATAGGATCGATTGTAGGCATGGGAGGAGGTGTGATTATGAAGCCGGTACTGGATGCAATCGGAGAGTATGACGTGTCGACCATCTCGATTCTCTCGTCATCAACTGTGCTAGCAATGGCCTTTGTATCTATTTCAAAATCGATGATGGATAAAACGAAATTTCAGGTACGTACAGCGATATACTTGTCTGTGGGTTCGATAGCAGGAGGGTTGATAGGAAAAGTATTGTTTAGTTTTTTTCTAAAAATGTTTTCATGTGAATGGTATATTTGTCTTATGCAATCGGCTTTACTGACTGGCATGCTGTTTACGGTGATGGTTCTTTTTAACCACCCTGACAGGTATGCTGTCAGGAGAGAACTTAATTGTTTCCAGATTGTAATCATCGGATTACTTCTAGGCATGATTTCCTCATTTTTGGGGATAGGAGGAGGACCGCTCAACGTACCGTTGCTGACCATCCTGTTTGCTATGGATGCAAAGGTGGCGGCTCTACACTCGATTGTGATCATCTTTTTTTCTCAAATAGCTGCTCTGGTCAATGTCGGCATGACAACAGGATTTCAGTCCTTTCATCTCGAGATGTTGTGGGTTATGATGATAGGAGGAGTCAGCGGGGGTTTGCTTGGAAGCGTGATTTCAAAGAAATTATCCTTGAAAGGTTTCGGGATGATTTTCAACGCGACGGTAGCTATGATTATCTCATTGAATATAGTTAATATATATAAATTTGTAACTAAAATTGGGTAGATAGTAAGTTTGAATGATATCATAAGAGTTATTTGATATAATACCAATCAATTCCATTGTTTTATATGATACCTGAATAAGCTGGTGCCGGAGTATACTTATAACAAGGATGAGAACAGGAAAGTGATTTCTATTGAAGATAAGAAACTGGCTACGAGTTCGTAGTCAGTTTCCTTTTTTCAGCAATTTCCTGATTTGTTATGGCATTCCACATCACTTTGATATCAAAATCACACGGCAACTGGCTCGGTATTTAATATGAATCACCTCAGCGAAACCGATACCATAACCACTCGACAACTGGCTCGTTGTAATGGCATTCAACATCATCGCTAAACGCTTCGAACATTACTCTAGTATGAGCTCGATGACTTGGTAAATTTTCAGAAACTCACCTACGGTTCAGACACCTGAAAATCCTTAACGCAAGTCATCTGCGCTTTTTCATTTGAATTAACTCAGCAAAGTTTAGCTTTGTGATGGTTGCATGCCATATACTGCTAGCAGAAATGACTGTCTCGCAATGTTGCCTTGTTGATTATCGAAGGTATTTCTCCAACTTGCGCAAAGCGTGGACTTTGGTATTGACCACGGTCCGATATGCGATGCCCAGCTCGCTTGCGATCTCACGCATGTTCAGCCCCACATAATAGTTCAGACTGATGACCTGCAGCTCTCTTGGACTGAGGGTCTTTATTCCTGCCACCAGCGCTTTCATCTTCTCGTCATGGAACATGGCCCCGTCTGCCGAGGCCTCCTCATCTGCAATCACATCCATCAGTGTGATTTCACCATCTTCGCTTTTGATGGTACGGTTCAATGAGTCACATTGTTCTTTGATGGATTTTCTCCCCAAATCCATAAAGTGAAACCTGAGTGTGGTCTTCACGTATCCCAGAAATGGGATGCCTCTGTCAGCATCGTATTGGTCCACGCACTCCGCTATGACCAGATAGCCTTCCTGCATCAGATCCTCATAAGGCATATCGCCTAGGAAATACCTCTTGGCTGATGATGTGACCAGAGGTGTCAGCATCTCCATGACCACTTCCATGGCTTCCACATCTTTGTTCCTCGCCTTGTCCAACCAACTGTAAAACACCTCTTGTGAATTTTTCTTATTCAATTGTTTCTCCTTTTCAGGAGAGCGCTCTCTTGTGATTTTTTTCCGGATAGGAAGAGGTTAACAGAGATCAGAAAAAAATCAAAAGTCGGACTTTATTAAAAAACGCAGGGTGTATTTAAAAAGTCCCTATAGGGAAAAGCGACAATTGTTTTACAATTTGTTAATAAATGAACGAAAGTCTTTGAATTGATATTTATCTTTGTTAAAATAAAAAGGTCTTTTTTATTCGAAGTAAAAAAGCACACAAAAAAATAGCAGGAGGATAGCATGACACGGATTATTTATGACGATGTATCAGCGATGAGACCTGAATACATCGAAGACATTGGGGATTGCACAGAAGTTATTTACGAAAATAGGGAGACGTATATTGTTGAACAAAACATAAAGAGTGTTCTACGCACAATGGCCCATTATTACAATACTGACCTGAAGGCTAACAGAATCAATTATGGGGAAGTGTTGAATATCGTCAATAATGTCCCTATTGTATTTTCTGACAAACATATTCTGGTGCCATTTAAAGCTAGGAAACCATTAAACAAACGGGATGGCGCTTATGGTTATGTCAATCTTTACAAGTATGCTGATTGTGGCAAGCTTGACAAAACCAATTACATATTATTGAATAATAGCATTAAACTGAAGTTGAATCAGAGACTCAGACCGTTTAAGAAACGACTTAGCTTGGCGGTACAATTGATAAACGAAAGAAGATAAGTAACGAAAAATTAACATGAGACTTAACATGATACTTGTTTACATCGGCAGCAAATATTGATATAATTAATTCGTTCGTAAAGCGAATAATATCAAGGAGATAAATCGATGAAATTTTTCAATCCCACCTTTGAACTGAAAGAGCTACGGCTCTTGCAGCATATAGAAAGCAAATTTGACTGCACACAGAAAGAACTGTCAGAGGTCGTTGGTGCGGCTGTTTCCATGATCAACCAGTACATCAACCGACTGGAAGAGCAAGGCATGATCACAAGGAAATATCATTCGCCCAAGACGGTGCATTATTTTATCACCCCAGAGGGACTGAAACGGAAAAACTATCTCCTGATTACCTATACCAAAGAGCTGTTGGATCTTTACAAGTTGGCAAAGAGCAATGTCAAATCCTATATCTTTGAAGTCAAGGACAAGCACTATCAGAAAATTCTTCTCTACGGTGCTGGAGAAGTGGCGGAGACAATCCTCAGTGTCTTAAGGGACACTGAGGAGAATGCTCTCCAGGTAGTTGCCATTATAGACGATGACCAGGAAAAGATTGGAAGAACCTTGATGGGATATCCCATCATCAGTTCAAAGGACATCGATGATTACAAACATGATGTCATAGTCGTCACCAGCTATTCTTATGAAGAAACGATACTTGGCAATCTGGAAAGGATTGGATGCGACATGGCGAGGGTGGAGAGGTTTTTTATGAGAGGATTGGAATGATGGATAAGCAGGAAAATCAAAAAGATCAATATAAGAATTTTGAAGAATCTATTCAAAATAGAACGTCTAAAAAAGTCGGATAGAGCTATTGTGTCTGATAGCAAAGCGAGGATGTAATGATGACAGAGGTTAGAAACATTTCTTTTTCTCCACCGGATATAACCGATGCAGAGATTGAAGAAGTAGTAAAAGCAATGAAGTCTGGCTGGATTACCACTGGACCAAGAACAAAAGAATTTGAGAGAAAAATTGCCGAGTTTGTAGGCGTGAATAAAGCTGCCTGCTTGAACTCTGCTACTGCAGCTATGGAGCTGGTTCTTCGCATTTTAGGTATCGGACCAGGGGATGAAGTTATTACCTCTGCTTAT
>JAUYTY010000028.1 GCA_030694905.1 Eubacteriales bacterium
GGTATCTGCCACTGAATGCATGGACGCAGAAGTGAGGCTCTATGACTACATGATGGAGGATGAGGATTTCGATAAGTCCAATTTCACTGAAAAACTAAACGAAGCTTCCAAAGTGGTAGTTCAAAACTGTAAAATCGAGAAAAACCTTAGCGTATCCAAACCACATGAACGCTACCAGTTTTTAAGGCACGGATTTTTCATAGTGGATCAGGATTCTTCAGATGACAAGCTGGTTTTCAATAGGATTGTCTCATTAAAAAGCTCTTGGAAGTAATCAATATGACTATTTTTGATATTATACAAAATGCATTGCACGAACGGACGCTTGTCTCAATTATCCTTTCTGGCATAAGAGACAAGAATTTGAATTACAGCAGGATTGACATCAGACCTGTCATGATAGGTGGTGTTTATATGCTTCAGTTTGTCAAAAATATTGACAACAAAGACATACATGAAAACCTGCAGACAGACCAGGGCTATGAGTTGATCAGAGATTTGCTTGAAAACACATTTAGAAACTTCAATGTGGTGACTACTGACAGGCATGTCAATGGATTGGTTTCCAAAAAAAAGAAAATAACTTTTAAAACTTTGGTTTTCGATAAAGAAATAGATCTCAATCTGTCACATAACAAAAGGAAGGATTACATCATTCCCGATCACAAGCCTTGTGTCTTTTTGCATCATCTAGGTGTCATGGATGCCAATGGCAAGGTTTATAAAAGCAAATACGACAAATTCAGGCAAATAAACAAATTCCTGGAAATAATGGATCACATCATATCTAGCGAAATGATTGGCGATCGCATGAGAATAATTGATTTTGGATGTGGGAAAGCCTATCTAACATTTGCTGTTTACTACTATTTTAAAGAAGTCCTAAAAAAGAATGTGTTTATTACTGGCCTGGATTTAAAAGAAGATGTAGTGGGTTTTTGCAATACCACTGCAGCGGCTTTGGGTTATGAGAATCTGGTCTTTAAAAGAGAAGATATAAGGGATTACAGCACCAAAGACCCTGTTGACATGGTTATCACGTTGCATGCCTGTGATACTGCGACAGATGCGGCTTTAGTAAAAGCGATCAAATGGCAGGCAAAGTATATTCTATCGGTACCCTGTTGTCAGCATGAAATGTTTGATAAGATTCGGAATGCAGACCTGCAACCCATGCTGGATCAGGGACTGATCAAAGAAAGACTCTCATCTTTGGTGACGGATACGCTTCGTGTATTGTTCCTGCAAAAGGAAGGCTATGACGTCAGTACGATTGAATTCATTTCTATGGAGCACACACCCAAAAACCTGATGTTGAGAGGGCTTAAAAAAAACATTGACCGGAACCTGTACCAAAAGCAATATAATGACTTTAAAAAATTCTGGAGCCTTGAGGATGTTTTCATAGAAGAATTCTATGAGAAAGAGTTGAAAAATGATGAATCGTGACCTGAATCTCAATAAAAACGAAAAAGAAGTATTTGAGTTCATACTGGACAGCATACCTGATGCCATTACAGTGATTGACACAAACTATAAGACGATTTTTTTCAACAAGGTGTCAGAGTCCTATTTTGATGTAAAAAAAGAGGACATTATAGGCAAGGATCTCAGAACTTTTTTTCCCAACTCACTGCTGCCAAAAGTGATCGATTTGGAAAAATCCTACTTCAATATCTATAACAGACCTAGGGAGAATACCTTTACCGTCATTAGTGCCATTCCGCTCTATAACACAGAGGGCAAGCTTATAGGGGGATTGGCGAGGGATAGGGATATCACGGAGTTTGTCAAACTATCTGAGGTTTTATCCAAGACACAGACCAATCTGGAAGAGCTTGAGAAAGAATACAAGAGCGTCATGCAAGGAGAAAATTTTTTCTCTGGTATTATCAGCAATAATTCCGAATTTATCAAAACCATCAACCTATGCAGGAATATTTCCAAAACGCCGATGCCTGTTTGGTTAAACGGCGAAAGCGGCACCGGTAAAGAGCTTTTTGTCAGAGCGATACATCATGAAAGTAAAAGGCCGGGCAAGCTTGTGGCTATTAATTGTGCCGCTATTCCTGAAGAACTGTTTGAAAGTGAACTGTTTGGTTATGAGGAAGGGGCGTTTACAGGCGCAAAAAAGGGCGGCAAGATTGGAAAATTCGAGGAAGCAAACAACGGAACCCTGTTTTTCGATGAAATCGGTGATATGCCTCTCAGATCACAGCCTAAGATCCTGAGAGCTTTGGAAGAAGGTCATATAACTAGGATAGGAAGCAATCGTGATATTCCCATCGATGTAAGAATCCTTTCAGCCACCCATAAAAATATAGAAGATGCGGTGAGAAATGGTGAATTTCGGAAAGATTTATATTATCGCTTAAATGGGTTTCACGTCCATATTATGCCTCTTAGAGATAGAAAACAGGATATATTGATTTTGGCTAATAGATTTTTGCAGCAATTCTGTATGGAAAACAGCATCAATATCATAGAAATACCGGACGACGTCTTAAAAATATTTTTGAACCATCACTGGGATGGAAACGTTAGGGAATTGAGAAACATTATGCAGAGGGTGGTGTTGCTGGCTAAGGAAAACAAGAGCGATAGGGTAATGCTGGAATATCTGCCGGATTACCTTCAAAACTTGGAAGACCTGCCAAATATGGAAAGATTCCACGGCATTTCCGATCAGGGATTGGAACAATCAATTGAGGCAATCGAGAAAGAAATGATCATGAATGCTTTGGAAAAGAACAGCCACAACAAGAAAAAAACAGCAGAATATCTGAAGATTCCAAGAAGCAGCCTATATTACAAAATGGAAAAACATGGCATTTAGTGTCAATTAACTGACTATATGACGGATTTCCGACACAGTGTCTAATCTTATACAAATTATGAATATCTAAAATGAGAGTATAGCTTACAATACTAAGCCATACTCTTTTTTTTATACATGATAAAAATGGCACAGTAATTGCAAACTATAAATAGTGAGAATAAAAGCACGGAGGCAACGATGAGAATAGAGAATCATCCTATCCTGGATTTTGGAAATAGGAAAACAATAAGATTTTACTTCGAAGGTAAAGAGATAGAAGGCTTGGAGGGCGATACCATAGCTTCAGCTCTACATGCGAACGGTGTGAAGGTCCTTGGTGAAAGTCTGTTCAAGCATAGGCCTAGAGGTTTTTACTGTGCAATTGGAAACTGCTCCTCATGCCTTATGAAGGTTAATGGAAAATCCAATGTAAAGACATGTGTCACCATGCTTGAGGAAGGTGACAAAGTCGAGATTCAAAAGGATAAAGGGGGATTGGAATGAAAACAACAGATATAGCTATTGTTGGCGGTGGCCCTGCAGGACTCTGTGCCGCAATCAGTGCCGCTTCATCAGGTGCACGGGTATCCATCATTGAAAGAAATAATTCTCTAGGTGGTCAGCTGAATAAACAGACTCACATGTTCTTCGGGTCAGAGAAACAGTATGCAGCAACAAGAGGAATAGATATCACAGGTATTTTACTTAATGAAATAAAGAAATATGAAGACAGGGTTGAAATCATTAATAGTACCAATGTTGTAGGATTGTATGAGGATCAGATTATTACTTTGATGGAAAACGAATCTAAGTATTATAAGATGAAACCCGAAGCAATCATTGTAGCTACAGGTGCCTACGAGAAGTTCCTATCATTTTCTAACAATGACCTGCCTGGGATTTATGGTGCCGGTGCTGTACAGACACTTATGAACATATACGGCGTAAAACCTGGCAAAAGGGTTTTGATGGTTGGTGCTGGTAATATTGGTTTGATTGTAAGCTATCAGCTGATGCAGGCAGGCGTAAAGGTTGTTGCCATCATAGATGCAGCGCCAAAGATTGGTGGCTATCTGGTGCATGCCTCTAAAGTGAGAAGGATGGGCATACCGATTTATACGAGTCATACTGTAAAGGAGGCAATAGGTTCATCAGAGCTTGAGAAAGCGGTCATATGGCAGGTTGATGGGAATTTTCAACCGATTCCAAACACTGAAACTATCTTCGATGTGGATGTCATGTGCATTTCTGTAGGTCTGTCTCCCCTTAATGAACTACTTTCCATGGCAGGTTGTGAAATGAAATATGTGAGTTTTTTGAGTGGATTTGTTCCATATCGTTATTCAAACTATGAGACTACAATAAGTAATATTTTTACCGCAGGAGATAGCTGTGGAATTGAAGAGGCAAGCAGCGCCATGGTTGAAGGATACTTGGCAGGACTACATGCGGCGGAAAAGATTGGCAAGAGACATCCTTCATTTGAAGAGCGTGTGCAGGATTACACCAGTCAATTGAACAATCTCAGGTCTGGCCCGGAAGGCAGACATATACTATCAGGGATCAATCAAATTGAGAGGAGGAGAGATTATGCTTGAAATAACAGGTGTTCCAACCGAAGCACAGATCAGAGAAACTTTTCCGCCTATTGAGGCGATTGACAAAGGCCCGATTGCCGTAATCGAATGCTTTCAAGAGATACCTTGCAATCCCTGCGCAACATCATGTCGATTCGGTGCTATATATATTGGTGACAACATCAACAATCTTCCAACTATTGACATAGGAAAATGCACAGGCTGCAGCATATGTCTCACCAAGTGTCCCGGCCTTGCCATTTCGATCATTGATGGTTCTAAATCAAAGGATTATGTTCACTTCAGCATACCCTATGAAATGACACCTCTTCCTGCAACCGGGGATATGGTAAGAGCACTTGACAGAGAAGGCAGATATCTGATAGATGTGAAGGTGCTTGGCGTCAGAAGCAACAAAAATTTTGACAGGACCAATATTGTCACTTTGGAAGTCCCTAGAGATCAGATGTATAGGTTTAGAAGCATTAGCCTGGAGGTAATCGAATGAAGGATAATGATGTAATGGTTTGCAGATGTTCGGATGTCAGTTTAAAAGAATTAAGAGAACTGATCAAAGAAGGATATCATACATTTGAGGAGATAAAAAGGATCACCAGAATCGGCATGGGCTCTTGTCAGGGGAAGACATGCGGTAACATTGTCCTTAGAGAGCTATCAATGGCGACAGGCAAGAATATCAATGAACTAAACATGCAATCCAACAGACCGCCTGTTGTCGGGGTGAAGCTGAGCCTGATTGCTGAGGAGGCAGATAGAGATGAGCTATAGTGCGGATGTCGTTATCATAGGAGCAGGCATATCAGGCTGCTCTATCGCATATAATCTTGCCATAAAAGGCATTAGAAACGTCATTGTGATTGACAGATCATACATTGCCAGCGGAGCAACAGGAAGATGCGGAGCTGGCGTCCGTATGCAATGGGGAACAAAAATGAACTGCTTGCTTGCAAAGGAAAGCATCGAGTTTTATGAAAAAGCCAATGAAATTCTGGAATATGACAGAGATGTAACTTTCTATCAGGGCGGCTATCTCCTTTTAGCTACGACAGAAAAGGAAATATCTCAATTTAAGGAAAATGTCAAGCTGCAGAACTCCCTGGGAATACCTTCTAAGATGGTGTC
The DNA here is from genome assembly GCA_030694905.1 of Eubacteriales bacterium. Classification (GTDB taxonomy): domain Bacteria; phylum Bacillota; class Clostridia; order Tissierellales; family Dethiosulfatibacteraceae; genus 38-11. The sequence continues at coordinate 5,539 of JAUYTY010000028.1, forward strand.
TTTGAAAGAAGCGAAGGACATTGTGCCCCATTTGAATACAGATATTTTGCTTGGAGCGGCTTTTTGCCAGAAAGATGGATTTCTCGACCCATTTTTGACCACAGACGCATACTACAAAGCCGCAAAAAGATTAGGTGTCAAATTTCTGACATATACAGAAGTTAAAGATATCATTGTCAATAACAATAAAATTGAAAGGGTTGTGACGGATAAAGGCGATATATGGACAGATAAGGTGGTAAACGCTGCAGGTGGTTATTCCAAAAATATATGTGATATGGTAGGGATCGACATACCGGTTTACTCGGACAGGCATCAGATTCTTGTGACTGAACCGATAGAACATGTGCAGGGACCTATGGTCATGTCATTTTCCATGAATCTGTACTGTCAGCAAAACCCAAAAGGGCCATTCATTATGGGTAGAGGCGATGACAATGAGCCTAGGGATCTCAGGATCACCTCAAGCTGGAAATTCCTGGAAGATATGGCTAAAACAATTAAAAATGTTTTACCGCCAGTTGCCAATCTAAGGGTAGTGAGACAATGGGCGGGATTGTACAATATGACGCCTGACAAGCAGCCTATCTATGGAAAAGTGGATGAAGTCGATGGCTTATATCTGGCAATTGGATACAGCGGTCATGGGTTTATGTTCGGCCCGCTGACAGGCATCATAATTGCAGAAATGATTTCAGACGCTAAGCCAACTGTAGACGTTTCGTTGCTAGGGCTTAACAGGTTTAAAGAAGGCAATTTAATCCTTGAGCCATCTGTCGTATAATGTTATAATGAATTTGAAATATCGTTTCAATTTTAAATAGTAAACGGAGGTGACTTATGAAAAGATTGATTAAGGATGAGAGTTTATGTATAGGGTGTGGCGCCTGTGAAGAGAAATGCTCAACAGCTTATTTTAAGGAAAACAACCGGGAGAAGTCCAGAATTAAGGTTGAAAAAATGGAGCATTGGAACAGACTGACCATATGCACACAATGTGGCGTATGTGCTGAAGTGTGTCCGACTCTGGCTCTTAAAAAGGATATTCTCGGGGTGGTTCGATTAAATAAAAAAGAGTGCGTTGGATGCTTCATTTGTGTCGGGTTCTGCCCTGAGGACGCCATGATGCAGCATGATGATTACCATGAACCCTTTAAATGCATTGCATGTGGTTTGTGTACCGAAGTCTGCCCGACTGGCGCGATAAAAATTAGAGAGTTTTAAGGGGAGTGTTTAAAATGAATTTACAGGAGTTAAAGAACAACCGAAAAATATTAACTGAATACAGTTATGAGAAAAAAGATCTGTACAGAGGTTATACCGATAAAACTTTATATATCAATATCAGCAACAACGAAGTAAAGGTAAAGGATGTTTCTGACCGGATGAAAGAAAAATTCATTGGCGGAAAGGGCTATGGCATGAGATACCTTTGGGATGCTGTGACACCAGAAACCAGATGGGACTCAGAGGAAAATGAGATTATTGTGGCCGTTGGACCCGTTGGTGGCATAACTCAATATCCAGGATCAGGGAAAAGCCTTGTTTGCACAATCTCGCCGATGACAGATATCCCCATCGATTCGAATGTCGGTGGTTATTTCGGACCTTACCTTAAGTTCAGTGGTTTTGACGCGTTGGAGATTCAGGGAAAAGCCGAAAGAGACGTTGTCATCATAATTGATGGCAAAGAAAAAACAGTCAGGATTGAAGAGGCACCTCTTGAAGCAGTTGATGGTCATATTTTAGGTGAGCAGTTGACTAACATGTATGGCAATAGTGAATCTGAAAAGCGTCTTGTTTCAGTAATAACGGCGGGTACAGCAGCTGAGCACACTAGAATCGGGATTCTGAATTTCACCTTCTATGATTTGAGAAGAAAAACAGCAAGGATGAAACAGGCAGGCAGAGGTGGTATTGGAACAGTATTCAGAAATAAGAAAATCAAAGCGGTTGTGGTTATCGCCGAGGAAGTTAAAGGAAATCTAAACAATGCATTCGATCAGGGCATCATTAATGAAACCGGTATAAAACTACATCGTGAAATGGCCCACTTAGATCATCTCCAAAACAATATGAGAAAAATTGGGACGGCTAATATCATTGAGGTCATGGATGCCTATGATCTTTTGCCGGTACACAATTTTCAGTACGGTAGCCATCCTGACACCAAAAAGATAGAATCCAAGGTGTTTATAAGAGATTATTGCACACAAAATATGCCGGATGGTTGCTGGTATGGATGCTCAGTGGCCTGTTCGAAAGCAGCCGATAATTTCGAGCTTAAGACAGGACCTTATAAAGGGCATAAGGTAGTGGTGGACGGACCGGAATATGAGAATGCGGCAGGTGTAGGTGCAAATTGCGGCATATTTGATCCTCACGCTGTTTTGGAGTTGAATTTTTATTGCGACACCTATGGCATAGACACCATTTCCTATGGGACTTTAACAGCCTTTGCTATGGAATGCTATGAACGAGGAATTATCAACAAAGAGATTACAGGTGGACTGGACTTGCGATTTGGCAATGCAGACGCAAGCCTGGCATTGATTCATCAGATGGCTAAAGGTGAAGGTTTCGGTCTCATAGCTGGTCAAGGCGTTCACAGAATGAAAAAACACTTTGTCGAAAATTATGGCGCTGATGCGGCATTTCTTGAAGATATCGGTGCGGAGCAAAAGGGTCTTGAATATTCTCAGTACATGTCCAAAGAGTCCCTTGCACAGCAGGGTGGCTATGGATTGACCAATAAAGGTCCTCAACACGATGAGGCCTGGCTGATTTTTATGGATATGATCAATAATCAGATTCCAACATTCGAGAACAAAGCAGAAGCACTGCATTATTTTCCGATGTTCAGGACATGGTTCGGGTTATTGGGATTGTGCAAATTACCTTGGAACGACATTGTGCCAGCCAATAACTCAGAAACGGAAGAACCGGCTAAGATTCAGGAGCACGTTGACAATTACCATAAGCTTTATTACGGCATCACAGGAACAAAGATCGATTCAGCTGAGATGATCAGACAATCTGAGCGTGTCTATAATTTTCAAAGGATTTTCAATATCAGAATGGGTAAAGGCCTGAGAAAAAATGATAAGACGCCTTACAGAACAATGGGACCGGTAACGAAAGAAGAATACCTGTCAAGAGAATCCAACTACGAAAAGCAGATGATAGAACTTGGTTTTGATCTGACTGGAAAAACTGTCGAGGAAAAAATCGCACTGCTCAGAAAACATAGGGAAAGCCAGTATGAGCAATTGACAGATGCTGTGTATAAAAGAAGAGGATGGACAATGAATGGTGTCCCAACGCCGGAAAAATTAAAGGATCTAGGTATGGATTTACCGGAACTTTTAGAGGTAATAAAACCTTATCTATAATTGATATATTGTCAAATTAGTTGTATTATAAGTAGAGAAGCGATTCTCTGCTTATTTTTTGGAGGTTAGACATGCTGCTAAACAACAGAATATTTGATCATTACAGGGAGAACATGACAATTGGGGATGTTATTGAGGTCATGCGATTCACTTATCCTCGACTTGTTGTGAAGGTTAATGGCAGACTGATTCAAAAATCCGAGTATAATTCAACAATTCTAAACGAAAATGATGATGTTAAGATACATCATCTATTAGCTGGAGGTTAATATGAATGAAACATATTTAGGAAAACTAATCAAGCTGCTGGGGGAAAATGACCTGGATGCCATGCTGCTTGTGCCATCGGAAGAGCTCAAATTTATGGCTGGCTTTTCACCTCAGCTATGCGAGAGATTTCAAGGCCTGTTCATTAAAAAGGATGGCGGGTACTTTTACTTTTGCAATATGCTGACCAGAGACGAGCTGGAAGGGCTGCTGCCAGATGACAGGGTCTATACATGGTCGGACATAGACATGTTCACGGATGCCCTTCAACCGGTACTTGAGAAAGAAGGTCTCATTGGCAAGCGGATAGGCGTGAATTCCACCGCCAGGGCTTTCAATATCCTGGATATCATGCGGGAGATGGATGTCAGCTTTATAAACGGCAAGAGCATGCTTGAAGACATCAGGCTCATCAAGACCCAAGATGAAATAAACGATATGAAAGAAGCAGCCAGGCTAACGGACATGGTTATGGAGGAGATATTTGGCTTCATCAGACCGGGATTGACAGAGGGCGAGATTTCCGACGAGGTGAAGAAATGCTTTGGCAGGCATGGCATGGTCACGGAATTTGCCATTGTTGCATCAGGTCCCAACTGCGCGCTGCCCCACTACTCCGGCAATGACAGAGTCATCGAAAACACGGATGTGGTGCTGCTGGACATCGGAGGCAAGTACAACGGCCTCTGTTCGGATATGACAAGAACCGTATTCGTTGGAGGGGTCACAGAAAAAGAGGCAATCGCATACAGCACCGTTCTGGAAGCGACATTGAAAGGGATAGAAGCCGTTAAAAAAGGTGTCATGGCCAAGGAGATCGACGCTGCGGCGCGAAATGTGGTGATAGAGAACGGATTTGGCAATTATTTCACCACCAGAGTCGGGCACGGCATCGGCTACTCGGTGCATGAAGCCCCGTATATCAATGGCAACAACGAACTGCGGATAGAAGACGGCATGGCTTTCAGTATCGAGCCCGGCATCTATATAAAAAATCAATTTGGAATAAGGATAGAAGACATTGTTTTAGTGGAAAATGGTGTTGGTGTTTCATTGAACTCAGTGACAAAAGAATTGATTGTTCTCTGATTGCGAAAGGGGTATTTATGAAGTCGTTGAATTATGTCTTTAGGGAATGGATAGTGCCGATAGTGGTTGCATTGGTCATTGTTTTTCTGCTCAACCGATATGTTTTTGTTTTAGTTACAGTTCCGACAGGCTCAATGGAAAACACTATTATGCCTGGAGACAGGCTGTATGTCACAAAGATTTTTGATATTGATAAACTTGAAGTAGGAGACATTGTCGTTTTCGATTCGGATGAGCTTGATAAGATACTGGTTAAAAGATTGATGGGGACACCGGGTGACGAGGTTTATATCGATGAGAGCGGAATTGTCTACATAAACGGTTCACAGATTGATGAGCCCTATGCAAAAAACGCACCGCAAAATCCGCAGATTTTCAACGTACCGGAAGGGACGTACTTTTTCATGGGGGATTGCAGGGGAAGCTCACATGATGCCCGTTCCTGGGCCAACCCTTATATTCCGGAGAACAAATTGATGGGTCTTGCCTTGTTCAGATTCTTTCCACTGAACAGAATAGGCGCAATTGAATAGGAGGAGTGAAAAATATGATTAAAGAAAAAATAAGTACAGACAGAGTTTTTCATTATTTTAGAGAGATATCGAAAATACCCAGGTGCTCTAAAAAAGAGGAGCTAATCAGCCAGTATCTTTATGACTGGGCTAAGTCTAAACAACTGGAAGTCATTAAGGATAAACAAAAGAATATTATCATTTTCAAGGAAGCGTCCAAAGGCTATGAAAACGCACCGGCGATTATTCTTCAGGGGCATATGGATATGGTCTGCGAAAAAAATGCGGACAAGGTTCATGACTTTGAAAGGGACCCTATCAGCTTGGTTTATAAAAATGATTTCATATACGCCGATGGGACAACCCTAGGTGCGGATAATGGCATAGCGGTAGCGATGATTCTAGCTATACTTGAATCAAATAGCCTGGAACATCCAGCCATAGAGGCTTTGATTACTACAGATGAAGAAACCGGTATGACGGGAGTGGCAAATCTAGATGGATCCATGCTTAAAGGCAGGATTATGATTAATCTGGACAGCGGTGAAGAGGGTACGTTCCTAGCAGGCTGTGCCGGTGGAGGACGTTTAAATTTTTCAACCGATATCGAATACATGGACGGTCAGTTTGAAAATGCATTTAAGCTTGTTGTCAAAGGACTCAAAGGTGGGCATTCAGGAGCGGAGATACATCTAGACAGAGGCAATGCCAATAAAATATTAGGCAGGCTATTGCATAATATTGTAGATTTGGTTGAACTTGTTGAAATAGGAGGCGGTTCAGCGGACAATGCCATACCGAGGGAAGCATATGCATTAATAAAAACAAACAATCAGGATGAAATACGCAAAAAAATCCAGGATTTGCTTCTTGAACTCAAAAACGAGTACAAGTTTTCAGACCCTGAGATCGATATTAAGATTGAAGCAATTGACTCAAAGCATACCAAAGTCTTTACCCAGAAATTGTTTGAACAGTATCTCAATCTAATCAATCTAGTACCTTCCGGACCACTTAAAATAACAAATGAAATCGATCTAGTAATCTTGTCCAATAATCCAGGTGTCTTGAAAATAGTGGATAAGAAACTTCGATTGACTTGTGCGCCTAGAAGCTCAATAGCCTCATCGCTGGAGGATTTTGTGGCTAAGATGGAGCAATTGGGAAGCGTTACCGGATTCAAGCTGGAAAAATCGGCATTTTACCCTGGATGGGAATATGCCAAGGATTCTCTGATCAGAGATATCTGCCTTGGGGCGTATAAAGCCATTTTTGGCAAAGAGGCAGAGGTAAAGGCAGTTCATGCAGGCCTGGAATGCGGATTTATTATGGAAAAGATACCAGGGCTGGATGCCATATCCTTAGGACCGAATATGTATAATCTTCATTCACCTGACGAACACCTTAGTATCAGTTCAACAGAGAGAACTTACGAGCTTTTGAACGAAATTATTAGAAGAATAAAATAAAAACTCCTTGCTTATTATTCTAATAGTGTTATAATAAAACGTTATAAATCGATAAAGAAAAAAAGGATGAAATTAATGCTAATAAGAGAATTAAATGTAAAAGAAGACATCATACTAGGACTTGAAGCCATGGGTTTCACAGAGTTCACACCCATTCAGGAAAGAGTCATCATGCCAATCATTGCCGGCCAGGACGTAATTGGTCAAGCGCATACGGGAACGGGCAAGACAGCTGCATTTGCCATACCTGTCTTAAATAATCTTGATCTGTCCATAGACAAGCCACAGTGCTTGATATTGTGTCCAACCAGAGAATTGGCTGTGCAGGTCAGAAAAGAAATCAAAACCATCAGTAAATTCATGGATGTTACCTCAACGGCTGTTTATGGTGGCGCACCTATTGTTGATCAGATCAAAAAGATCAAAAAAGGCAGCCAGATCATTGTTGGCACACCAGGCAGGACCATTGATTTAATCAATAGAAGAGTGTTGAAATTTGATCACATCAAGACCTTGATTCTAGATGAAGCCGATGAAATGCTGAAAATGGGGTTCAAGGAAGATATCGATGAGATTCTTCAAAATGCGGACGAAGGTATACAAACCCTTTTGTTTTCTGCAACCATTCCCAAAAATGTTCTGAATATCAAAGACAAGTATCAGAAAAACCCGGTTTTTGTTAAGACTGTCTCAGATGAAATGACTTCAGATACCATCAATCAAAGCTATTATGTCGTCAAGCATCAGAACAAGATTGAAGCGCTAGCGAGAATCATAGATATCTATGCCCCTAAATTGGCATTGGTCTTTTGCAACACAAAGAACAAAGTGGATGAAGTAGCTGAAAAAATGATTGAAAAAGGCTATAACTGCGATAAAATCCATGGTGATATCAAACAATCCACTAGGATGGAAGTATTGAACAAATTCAACAATGGCATTATCAATCTTCTGATAGCGACAGATGTTGCAGCCAGAGGACTTGATATTAAACACGTTGAAGCGGTCATCAATTATGATGTGCCTGATAAGGAAGACTACTATGTCCACAGGATTGGAAGAACAGGGAGAGCCGGTAGCCAAGGTTATTCCTTCACACTTTCATCATCTAAAGAAATGGACAAGATTCAAAGCATAGAACGCTTTACGAAAAAAGAGATCAACAAGAGGAATGTTCCTACTGCCGAGAAAGTATTGGAAGTCAAAAAATCCAAGATTGCAAAAGAAATCATGAAGACAATCGAAACGGATGATTTGAGTGATATGAAAGAGATGGCCAACGAGTTGTACTCATCGGATTACGATGCTGAAGATGTTATCGCCGCATTGCTGAAAATGAATTATAACTTCAAGGTTGCCAGCGATGTGACCGATCTCAACGAGCAAGTGGGCAAAAGAAATAAAGTGACACCGAGAGTATATGGCGACAAGAGAATATCAAATGAAAAGAGAACATTTGGAGACAGCAATTTGCAGGACAGATATTATATAGGCGTTGGGAAAAAAGACAAGGTCAAACCCAGTGATATTTTAGGTGCTGTAGCGGGCGAATCTGGCATACCCGGCGATAGCGTAGCAAAAATAGACATATATGAGACTTTCTCTTTCTTTAATGTCGCACCGGAGCATAGAAAAGCGGTATTGGCAAACATGAAGAATGTCAAGATAAAAGGCAGAACTGTCAGTGCTGAATTGACAAAAAAAAGAAAATAAGGTGATGCTATGAAATTCAAATTGATTGCTTTTGATTTGGATGGAACATTGCTCAACAAAGAAAAACTAATTGATCAGGATACAATCGAGTATTTGATCAGATTGAAGAAAAGCAGCAAAGAAATAATAATTGCAACCGGAAGAAGCTATTATGACGCGAAGAGACTGACGCAGGATTTGCCTTTTGACTTTGTCATAATAGCCAACAACGGTGCTGTAACCCGAAATCCGAAAAATGGCAAAACCATTGAACGCAGAACCATCAATCATGGTGATTACTTAAAGGTCGTTCAATTGTCAAAGGAACATAATCTTCATCCCATCATATACGTGGACAAGGATGCATTGGGATATGACATCATCATTGAAAGAGAGTATGACTTTGCTGAATACAATGGCTATCTGTCAAAAAGTCATAAGCGATATAGGATTACTGATTTCTCCGATTACATGGAGAATGATGTACTCTCTATTTGTTTTACAGGTAAATTCGCTCCTTTAGAGAATCTTAGACAACAGGTCCTTAGCCGTTACCCTTTGAGGTTCAACACATCAGTTTCTCTAAAGCTGAACGTTGAGGCTCTGATGGAGATTTTGCATCTGGAGTCTTGCAAATGGAAAGCCTTAAAGCGTTACACGGATTTCAAAGGAATAGCAGATAATGATATTCTGGCTTTTGGGGATGACAACAACGACATTGAAATGATCAGGAATGCCGGAATGGGTGTGGTGATGGCTAACGGCACTGACCTGATGAAGAGCGTTGGGAATTCAATTACCCGATATTCAAATGACGAAAAAGGTGTGTACCATGAATTGGTAAGAATTTTTGGAGACTTAGATGACAGTCATATATAACGAATATTCAAATTATCTAAAAGAAAAATATAATTGCAAGGTTTATAAGCTCCCTGTAAATCTACCGACAACCTGCCCGAACAGAGACGGAAATCTGAGCATTGGAGGATGCACTTATTGTGGGGAAATAGGAACCGGTTTTGAGATGCATCCCGCCACTATGAATGTTTCCGAGCAGTTGACAAAAAACAGGTCCTACATTGGAAAAAAGTACAAGGCAGAAAAATTCATACCATATTTTCAAAATTTTTCCAATACATATTTAGAATTGGATGTTTTCAAGCGTTACATTCAAGAAGCGATTATAGATGATATAGTTGGAATGTCCATATCTACCAGACCGGATTCTCTGAGTGAGGATTATTTGAGATTTCTATCTGAATTAGGAAGCGAACACAAGCTGGACATTACGATTGAATTGGGATTGCAGACCGCTAATTACAAGACATTGAAAAGAATAAACAGAGGACATACTCTAGCTGAGTTCATAGACGCTGTACAGATGATTAAAAAATACGGCTTGTCTGTTTGTGCCCATGTAATTCTAAACCTGCCATGGGATGACATGGAGGATACGATTGAGACCTCAAAAATTCTGTCGGCATTGAGGGTGGATTTTATTAAAGTTCACTCACTCTATATATTAAAAAATACCCAAATGGGCGAGGAATACCTAGAGGGCACGTTCGAGATGATAACCAAAGAAGAATACCTACTAAGATTAGAGGCCTTTCTTTGTCATCTTTCTCCCGGCATTGTCATACAGAGATTGTTTGGCAGGGCTCCAGAAAAGGATACTTTGTTTTCCAACTGGGAAACATCCTGGTGGAAGCTAAGAGATGAGTTCATCGCAACCATGGAGAGTAAGAACCTGTATCAGGGAATATACTTTGATTACTTGGGTGGCAAGGCTTTAAAAAATATGAATAAAACAAACTAAGATATAGAAAACCTTTTCCGTTCATGTTATAATTAATAAAAAGAATTGGAGGCGGTTGAGATGGTCAAGTTAGTTTGTGGTTCAAAAGGAACCGGCAAGACAAGAACAATGGTAGAAATGGGAAACAGCGCTCTTGCAACTGCAAAGGGCAAAATATTCTTTTTAGAAGCAAATAACAAGCACATATTCGATTTGAATTACAACATTAAGTATGTCAACACCAAGGAATACGGGATAGTTGGAACAGAACAGTTTTTAAGCTTCATATATGGCATGCTGGCAGCCGATTATGATATTGAGCTTGTGTATATAGATGGGTTGTACAAGATTGCTAAAATTGATTTGCAAAATCTGGAAGAAGTGGTTGAAAAACTGGAAATCGCATCTGAAAAATTCGAGGTGGATTTCATAATGAGCGTCAATCATGACAAAAGCGAAGTTCCTGAAAAGCTTCAAGCTTATGTTCATTAAATAGAAAATTACAAAACGGCAAATCTTAAATGGGTTTGCTGTTTTTTGTTGATTATTGACAGAAGCTCTGATACAATTTGATTGCTGTTGAAAGGGGATTAACCATGCTGCCTGAAGGATTTAAATATAAAATGAAAAGCTTGCTGGGGGAGTCATACGATGAATTTATCAAAAGTTTTGAGAATCAGCATCATAAGGCTATTAGAAGAAATCCACTGAAGATTGATAAGGATTCTTTCGAGAGGTCCATTGATTACTTGGGAGAACAAGTACCATGGTGTGATGATAGCTACTATATTGCTGATGACAGGAGGCCAGGGAAGGATTTATTCTACCATTGCGGCCTTTTCTATATACAGGAGCCGAGCGCGTCTCTTCCCGTGGAATTACTGAATCCAAGGCCTGGAGAGTTCGTGCTGGATCTATGCGCCGCACCAGGTGGAAAAACGACTCAGATAGGCGCTAAGATGGGTAACACGGGTCTTGTTGTTGCTAATGATGTCAATTATAAGAGATTGCTGTCATTGAAGAGAAACATTCAGTTGTTTGGCCTGTCAAATACGGCTGTTACCAATGAACAGCCTTTATCTCTCAAGCGTCGCTTCAGTGGTTTTTTTGATAAGGTTCTAGTTGATGCGCCTTGCTCAGGTGAAGGCATGTTTAGGAGAGATGATCGGATCAAAAATAAATACGATGCATATGATGCACATAAATTTACGGATCTCCAGAAGGCCATTCTAAGTGCTGCCGGTGAAATGCTAAAACCCGGTGGGTCTATGGTCTATTCAACCTGTACATTTTCCTTAGAGGAAAACGAAGAGATCATCGACTGGTTTCTCAGCCGCAACCATGAATTCAAAACTATACCTGCTGACAATCTGGATAGGTTCATTAATCACGTATCTTTTGGTTTTAATGGCTTCGATGATGCCGTCAGAATCTGGCCACACCGCCACAAAGGGGAAGGACACTTCGCTGTAAGGCTGGAGAAGGATTCGTCTGGATGCGCAGACGTTCAAAAAGATGTTGAAAACAGCTCACAGCCTGTTCCAAAAGCAGCAGAGGAAGCTGTATTTGATTTTTTCAAAGAGATTGGACTGGCAAATGAGGGCTGGCTTGAGAATCTTCACTATGAAAGAGATAAAGCGCTGTTGTTTGATGCAACTTTTCTTAAGGATTATAATTACATATACAAGGGATTGGAAGTCGGATACTTTAAAAACAATCGATTTTTTCCGTCACAAGCATTAGCGATGGTTGCAAATTTAGCAGTCAATAAAAAAATCGATATCAGCTCACAAGATATCAATGCGAGCAAGTATCTCAAGGGGGAGTCCATTTATCTGGAAGGGTCCAATGGGTGGACGCTGGTCACAATTGATGGTTATCCTGTTGGTTGGGGAAAGCTGCTTGATGGTTTGCTGAAGAATCATTACTTAAAGGAATGGAGATTGATGTGATGGATATGATTAGATTGGACAAGCTGCTCTCCAATATGGGCTATGGATCCAGAAGTGAAATCAAAAAAATGATTAATAAAGGCAATGTCAGCGTTGACCGCAAGGTGGTCAGAGATCCTTCATGCAAGGTGAATCCCAAGGAATCGCATGTCGCTTTTGAAGGAAAGCAGGTCATCTATAGAAAATTTACCTATCTGATGCTCAATAAACCTGCAGGGGTAGTGTCTTCAACAGATAGCAAAGATATTAATGTTATTGATATATTAGATGAAGAATATAAGTATATCAACCTCTTTCCAGCTGGAAGGTTGGACAAAGATACGGAAGGACTTATAATTTTAACCAATGACGGATTGATGGCACACAACATATTGTCACCAAAGAAAAAAGTCGAGAAGAAATATTACGTGGAGATTGACGGTTCATTAACTCGAAATCAAGTAGAAACATTGGAAAATGGCGTAATTTTAGAGGATGGAGATAGATGTCTACCTAGCAGATTAGAGATTGTTGAAGAGGATGAAATATTATGTAAACTCAAACTATTTATCATGGAGGGCAAATATCATCAGGTAAAAAGGATGTTTGCGTCTTTGGGACGAAGGGTGACATATCTCAAACGAATTTCAGTTGGGGCAATTGTGCTGGATGAGAATCTAAAAACTGGAGAGTATAGGGAGCTTAGCGAGATTGAATTGAAAAATCTTCCGGTAAGTGAAGACTAAATTTCAGAAATGTGTTATAATCATCGGATAGTAGTGGGAGTCTTAGCACTGT
>JAUYTY010000029.1 GCA_030694905.1 Eubacteriales bacterium
CAACAGAACGGAGCATTGAAGCTTAAAGGGGAGGTATTTATGAATAATGACAATAACACATCACAAGAAGCTGATAAGCTGAAGACATCTGGTGAAGAGCTAAGAAAACAGGCAGAAAGCATTATTAAAAACAAAAACCAAGGCAATCGCGGCAACATGGGAATAATGTTTTCTGAAGAGATTGAAAAGATTCTTCATGAGCTCCAGGTTCATCAGGTTGAATTGGAAATGCAAAACGATGAATTGCGTCAAAAGCAAATTGAGCTCGATGATGCCAGGGCGCGCTATTTTGATATCTATAATCGTGCCCCTGTGGGTTATTGCACCTTAAGTCGAAGCAGTATGATCATTGAAGCCAACAAGACCGCCAGTGAGATGTTTGGGACTAGCAGAGAACAAATGGTGGAGCAACCTTTCTTTCGTTTCATCCTGAAAGAGGACCAGGATGTTTATTATCTCATTTGGAAAAAACTTTTAGAGACTAGCAATCCGCAGGAATGTGAAATTCGCATGCTTCGCCATGACTCTGAAATCATATGGATTCAAATTGTTGCGAATCTGACTTTGAATGAAGATGGAGAATCTGTGTTCAGGGTGGTTATGCAAGACATAACAAAACGAAAGCAAATGGAAAGACAGATCATTAAGGAAAATGAACTCTTCACCATATTATTAAAACTAATGCCTGTTGGTGTTTTTATGGTTGATGCAACTGATGGCAGACCATTGGTTGCAAACGAAAAGGCTATAGAATTTTTTGGCACGGAAATTATTAAGGAAGCAAATAAAAAAAGTATTCTAGAGGTTTTTGAAGCTCGAAAGAAAGAGGACATGAAACCTTATCCAACTGATGAGATACCTATTGTAAAAGGCATGAAAGGCATTGCATCACATGTGGATAATATGATAGTCAAACGCCCCGATGGATCAGAAGTACTACTTGAGATGTTCGGTACACCGGTAAAATACAATGAAGACCGAAATTGGGCTAGTCTGGTGACTTTCTTGGATATCACAGAGCGAAAAAAAACAGAGGATCAGCTTTTTTACCTTAGCTTTCATGATTATCTTACGGGTTTATACAACAGAAGACATTTCGAGCTGGAAATGTCAAGACTTGACACAGAAAGCAATCTGCCTCTTTCTATTATAATCGGAGATATCAACGGATTGAAGTTTGTCAACGATGTTTTGGGTCGGATGGATGGTGATAAGCTCATCATTGAAACATCAAGAATGATTCAGAGCAGTTGTCGTCCAGCGGATGTAGTTGCAAGAACAGGAGGAGATGAGTTCAGCATACTATTGCCCAACACAGACAGAGAAACTGCCTTGGGGATTATGAACGACATTTATGTTGTTTGTGAAGTCTACAACAGAAAAGAATCCAATGAAATCATGCACATCAGTTTATCACTAGGCTATGACACAAAAGAGAGCGCGTCGGAAGATTTGATCCAAGTGGTCAGAAAAGCTGAGGATTATATGATACTACACAAATTGCTGGCAAGGAAGAGCTCACACAATGCAATCATATCGTCAATCAAGGCTACCATGCTTGAAAGGAGCCATGAAACGGAGGAGCATGCCGAGAGAATGGCGTCCATGTCTAAGAAGTTAGGCAGGATGATTGGTCTGCCAGAAATTGAGATGAATAATCTTGAGTTGCTTGCCACGCTTCATGATATCGGTAAAATTGGCATCAGCGATCAGATTCTGAACAAATCGGACAAGTTGAGTTCTGAGGAGTGGGTTGAGATGAAAAAGCATCCTGAAATCGGTTACCGGATTGCTATGTCATCACCTGAGCTGGCTCCTATTGCCGAGTATATCCTAACCCACCATGAAAGATGGGACGGTAAAGGCTATCCGCAAAAATTAGCCGGAGAAAAAATTCCGTTGCTTTCTCGCATCCTAGCGGTTGTCGATGCCTATGATGCAATGACCGAAGACAGACCATACAGAAAAGCGATGAGCAAAGAGGATGCGGTAATGGAAATCAGACAGAATATTGGTACGCAATTTGACCCATTGATGACGAAGATATTTTTGGGTAAGGTTCTGGAAGTGGAATGACACTTTTGGAGAGATAAAAAAGGAGGGGAGATAAATGGAAAGAAAAGTGAGCAGTTTTGTATATTGGGCACCTAGAGTCGCATCAATATTGTTTATCATATTTTTATCACTGTTTTCGCTTGACGTCATTTCACCGGAATTAAGCCTAAGCCAGATTTTACTTGGGCTATTGATGCACAACATACCCGTATTTGTGTTGATAGTAGTCTTAATCATATCATGGAAGTATGAGATTGTAGGTGGCATAGTGTATATCGGTGCAGGCCTGCTTTATATTGGAATGACTTTTATACAGGCTGAGATTCCATGGTATATAGCATTGTCATGGAGCATGACAATAGCTCTTCCGGCCATAATAATCGGGATTTTGTTTATGATGAACTGGCGTAAAAAAAGAAATAGAAATTGATTGATATTTTAAACAATAGTTGATACAATGATTTCAACAATTAAATATTCTTTTAGAGGAGGCGTTACTAATGGGAGATAAGAGTCCAAAGAAAAAAGAAAAAAAGAAAAAGAAGACAGAAAAAAGCAGTCCCTCACCAGCAGCACCGGTTAAATCTGAAAAAAAATCCAAATAACAAACAAAAGTGTGCAGACTTATCTGCGCACTTGTTTTTTATTCTAAAAATATTATTATAATTATTATATTAATAATAGATATTATTTGATATAATTGACATTGAATAATTATAAGAGTATGATATAGTTGAGCAGAAGAGAGGAACTGGTGAATTCAATGAAGTTAACAGCAAAAGCAATTGTTTCAAACTCTGATATGATTAAGAGTTATAAGTCATGCAGAGCAAAGGCAAGTACTTTTGGCAAAATATTCATTTTGAAGAACAATAAGCCAGATGCTGTTCTATATTCTATAGCGGAATATGAGAGGATATCAGAATTTATTGAGCGTCTGGATGATCTTGAACCAGTAAACATTGCAGATATTGAAGAGGTTTTGCCAAAAGCAGGAAAATAATGATAGATTATCAGCATTATCAATTGAATAGAAATAACAAGAGGGGCAAGTAAATTCTTGCCCTTAATCTATGATTTCCATCAAAAATATAAAAAAAAGAACATAAAAAATCATATTTTTATCAGAGATTATATTCATATATTATATTGACAAATAATCAAAAACACTGTAATATGATTCTTATGATGATAATCAAGGAGAATATTCATGAAAATAACAACAAAAATGATCGTATCGAATTCTGATATGATAAAAAATTATAAGGATTGCAGAAACAAGGCTGAGGAATTGGGCAAGATATTTATCTTAAAAAACAATCGACCAGATGCCGTTTTACTCTCTATAGATGAGTACGAAAATCTTTCAGCTGTAATCGAATATCTCGAGAACTTTGAAAGGGAAGAAATTGAAAGAATAACAGAATCCTTGAAACAGGGTATGAAATAGAACTGTAAACAGATTATAAGGAGTTCAGTAACTGAACTTCTTTTTTTATTTGCAAATAAATACAATTATAATATATATAAATATAATGTATATAAAAATATATATAAATATAATATAAATAAGTATAATAATAATTTGACATATAAATACGATTAGTATATTATGTATATACGGGATCAGGTATTTTGTAACTTCTTATTGAGGTGAGAATGATATGAAAATTCTAGCAAAATCAATTGTTTCGACTTCAGACATGATAAAAAACTATCGATCGTGTAGGGACAAGGCAAAGAAGCTTGGAAAGGTTTTCGTTTTCAAGAATAATCAACCGGATACCGTACTATTCTCATTTTCTGAATACGAAAAATTCCTGGTTTTATTCGATTATTTCGAAGAATATAATGCAGAAGATTTGAAGAGTATAACAGAATCCTATTTATCAAATAAAACAATGAATGAAAGGGTTATCTCTAAAAAAGTTGATTAGATATTTAAAGGAGGGGTTTATATGCTAAGGTACACAGTTATTTTTCTTGTGATCGCTTTGATTGCAGCTCTTTTGGGATTCGGAGGAATTGCCGGCGCAGCGTCAAGCATTGCAAAGGTATTGTTTTTCGTATTTCTGATTTTGTTTGTTTTCTCTTTGATTTCAGGGAGGAAAAGAATTTAGCTCATTCTATGCAATCTACAATTCACAATGAAAAAATGATATTAGAAAAAATGGAAGGAATTGATATTAAATGAAGAAATCAATGTTTAAAAGAGCAACAACTATTCTATTGACAATAATGCTAGGATTAATGATGATAACACCTGCCATGGCAATGGCAGCTGAACTGCCTATAAACCTTGGATCTGCAGAAAATTTTGCAATCTTAGCTCATCAGACTATAACCAATATAGGAAATACTACAATTAATGGCGATGTTGGATTATATCCTGGAACATCAGTTACCGGCTTTGAAACCGTAACATTAAATGGAACTTTGCATCTGACGGATACCACAGCAATGAATGCTAAAGCGGACTTGCTAACAGCATTTAATGACGCTGCAGGAAGAACAACTACTACAGTTATAACGCCGGCAGATCTTGGTGGAAGAACATTGACTCCGGGTGTCTATACTGCAGCTACCAGTATTGGACTTACAGGGACACTTATTCTAGATGGTGGCGGGGATTCGAATGCTGTGTTCATATTCAAAGCTGGATCAGCACTAACAACTGCTAGCAACAGTGAAATCAAACTTATAAACGGAGCTAGTGCCTCTAACGTGTTTTGGCAGATTGGAAGCTCAGCGACCTTGGGGACAAATTCCAAGTTCGTTGGAAATATTATGGCACAGGATTCGATTACGTTGACCACCGGTGTTGAGCTTACAGGTAAGATTATGGCACTGACAGGTTCAGTAACATTAGATAGTGATGTCATTTTAAATGAGAATATTGTAGAGCCAGAACCGACAACTTATAGCATGTCTATTGTCAAAACAGCTGATGCTACTGAGATAGAGGTTGGTGATACCATAAACTATAGGATCGCTGTGACAAACACAGGCGTTGCAACATTGAATGATATTACTGTAACAGATGAAATGATCGGGTTGGATGAAACGATCACCACTTTGGCCGTTGGCGACAGCAGTATATTCACTGGCAGCTACGTAGCCCTGACACCTGGCGTTTTGACCAATACGGCAAACGCGTCTGACGATCAGGCATCATATGTTGTCGATTCAGTTAGTACTACTGTAGTTGCTGACGTAGATGTTCCTGTAGTTCCTATATACAGAATGTCTATCACTAAAACAGCAAATACCAATGAGGTAACAGTTGGTGACACTGTCAGCTATAGAATCATTGTTACTAATACAGGCAATGCAACCTTGAACAGTATTTCTGTAACAGATACTATGATTGGACTTAACGGAACAATCACTACTTTATCAGTAGGTGATAGCAGTGTATTCACCGGTAGTTACCTGGCCTTAACACCTGGATTGCTGACTAATACCGCCTATGCTTCCGATGACCAAGCACCTGATGTCATGGATACTGTGGCTACAACTGTTGTAGCAACCGTAGTAGTGCCTGTAGTGCCAGAAGAGGAGATTACAGTACCAATACCTGATACAAATGCCGCGTCTCCAATAGTCTTTTATGGCATGGGAGCATTGATGGTTTATGCAGGATATGTTTTCTTGAACAAGAAGAAAGACTTAGGTTAATTGATTAATCTTATAAAAATTGAAAACCTCCTACCGAAGGAGGTTTTTTATTGTTTCGGTTTCGGTACTGGATAAATGGGTGATGATGTAATATACTTTATGTGAAAAGCTTTGAATTGATACCAAATGGGGGATACCAATGTATAAATATATGAAGAATCATGAAAAATCAATGATGAGTTTTCTGAACTCGAAGGATTATGACAATTGGAATGTATTGATTGATTATCATAAGACCCAGATAGAATTTATTCAGCATGAGAGGTTGATTCATTTGATTATCACAATCGGAATTGCCATTATATTAGCAGTTCTTTTTAACGCTTTAATGTTGTCTTCTAATTCAGGACTACTCATTATTGTTTTAATGCTTGTTGCGATGGAACTTTTTTATATTATTCATTATTACAAGTTGGAGAATGGTATCCAAAGATGGTATGAGATTTACAACACCCTCATTATGAGATCTAACAGCTGCGAATTCTTATCTGACAGGAGGATGACTGAATGATTACATTAGATGATATGGAAGCAATTTTAAATGATATAGCCGAAAATCTTCCAAAAGAAATATTTAAAGGTCTTAACGGGGGCATTGTTTTATTGCCTGAATCCAAAGAGAACCCTATCGGTAGAAGTAACGATCTTTATATTTTGGGAGAGTACCACGGTGGGGGTATTCTAGGTCGATACATCACTATATATTATGGATCTTTCATACGCGTATTCGGACATATGAGTAAAGAATCCATGCGGGATAAATTGTCGCATACACTCAAACATGAATTTGTGCATCATCTTGAATCTATGGCAGGGGAACGTGATTTAGAAATTGAGGACGCCAACTTCATCTCGGACTATTTAAAACGTACTGATAGTGACAGTTAGGCTGATAGTTAAATAATATATTAATAAATAAGTCAACATAAATATAGAATAAAATTTGCTATTATAGTCATAATATGCTATAATAGCGTAGGGATATATACAAAGGGTTGATTATACGTCTGGTATTGAAACATTGCCCCACATAATGACTTATTAGATCGGCCGGACATGGTCGATTTTATGTTGGTCAACCTTTGCAAAGCCTATACTTTTATAAGGAAGTGATAGAAATGAAAGTTACCAAAAATTTAGGTATGCTGGTTCTAGGTATATGGCTAGTTTTGACAGGACTTCTGCAAGTCACAAGCATTGCGATTCCATCTGGCGATGTGTTAATGGCTGTACTTGCAATCGCAGCAGGCGCACTAATTCTAATGAAAAAGTAAATTCGAAACTTCCATAGTAATTGAAAATCAAAAATTAAAGAAGTATAAGTTCTAAATAATAAGATTCCAGGAGGAATAATTATGAGTGATAAAATCGTTAATTCACCTGATAAAAAAGCATTCACCTCAGGTAGAATGGTATATTATGTTTTAGGCGTATTAGAGTCACTGCTGGCTTTTCGTCTCGTGTTCAGACTTTTAGGAGCTAATCCGGAGAGTGGTTTTGTGTCTTTTATCTATTCGGTTACAAAAATATTCTTAGTGCCGTTTGAAGCCATATTCAGATCGGCGACAGCGGATGGTATAGAGACCAGCGCTGTCCTTGAGCCCAGCACTATCATCGCTATGATCGTTTATGCACTGATAGCTTGGGGTATTGTCAAGCTGATCATCATTTTGACAAAAGGCCAAGATATAGAGAAACCTAACCCGCAAGCTTAAAAACGGACAATTAATAAAAATTGAGAAAATAAATTCGAGTTAAATGAAGCCGATATCTTAAATTAGATACCGGCTTTTTCATATTCAATCAGTTAGTAAGAAAATCAGTTTATATGATTATTGTGGCTTTTTGTTAAGAACTCCGGCTGGAATATCTGTACAGGTCCTTGGTAAGGCCTTCCTCTTTCTCTGTCAAAGTCCTTTCCCTTGTATTGGACTGCCCCAACGGGACAAAAATTATAACACCGAAGGCAGAGTATACACTGGCCCCTTGCACTGACTTCTCCTTGAACTATTTCCAGATTATCTACCGGGCAATTATTCACACACCTCTCACACAGAATGCATCGCGTATAGTTGATGCTTATGTCATTCCTCAGCTTGGGAAACATTATCCGGTAAGGGAATCGTTGTATTAGACCGAAAAGAACTGGTAGCACACCATAGCCTCTTTTAGAGGTTATGCTATTTGATATTTTGTCCGCTAGGATGTTTGCCCTGTTCAATGAATGGGTAAGTCGTTTTTTGTGTTTTGTTCCGTCGTTTGTGTAAAATCTTGAAAAAACAGAATTGGTTATACTGATATTGTTCGGCATGAAAAAATGTTCCGACCATCGCACAAAAAAACCTTTATCTTTGATAAAACTAGCCCCATTTCTGGTTCCATCCCCTGAAAACAACCATTGGGTGCAGAATAGAAATGTGTTTTTTTGATCAACAGGTTGTAGATTGGACATAAAGTTCTTCATTGTTTCAGGCAGGTCCGAACCATATATGGGATAACCGAATCCGACATATTTACTCATGGATATTAAAGTGTCAGCTTCTTCCAATGAAATATTCTCTATTGAGTGAATATCGGTGCTTATTTCTCTAGACTTTAAGCTCTCTGCTATTTTTTTGGTCACCCACCAGGTGTTACCTGTGCCGGAAAAATAGAATATTACAGCTTTATCCATATTCAACCCCCTTCATATAAGTTTCTATAATTTATTATATAACAAAAGGGATTAATTATATAGTTCATAATTAAAATTAGTCATGTGAACGGTTAAGACGGATGAAACAATTGATTTGAATAAGGCAATTATTGATTGCACACCGATAAACTGATATAATAAAGCGGTATTATATACCCATCAACAAAGGCAAACTAGATGTTTGATAATTAATTTAATAATGTTTTAAGTTTTGGCTATGATGATTTTAAGATTCATATTCTATGATAAACGGAGGAGATGCTATGGGCAATCTTGCAGAGAAAGCGGTAACATATTACAGTCAAGTCCATAATTTGAATTGTGCCGAGGCTACGATTTACGCAGCTAATCAAACATACAATCTTGGTTTACAGAAAGACACTTTAAGGACAATGGCTGCTTTTGGTGGAGGAATGGGTGTTGGAAGTGTATGTGGTGCCCTTACAGGAGCACTTGCTGTTTTGGGAGTTATGTTTGTACAAGATAAGGCACACGAAAGCACCGAAACAAAGGAGATGGCCTCGGCGTTCTTTAACAGATTTGTTGAAAAGCTCTCAACAGACAATTGCACCAAGCTCAAAGAAATGTATCGGGATGATATAACAAAATGTGATTTGGTTGTGAGATATTCCAATGAGATTCTGGAAGAGATGATCAACAAACGATTAAACAATGAATAGATAAACAATAATGGAGGATCAAATGGATTCATATAACATGAACAGTATCAAAGATGACGCAAAAAGAATGCTCGAAGGCAATTGGGCAAAAGCAGTTGCAGTTAGTATAATCATCTGGATTCTTACAGATGCACTCACACAACAGAACGCGACCGAATCGGTCAGGTCAGGAATTTATTTCAATAATGCCCAATTCGGCAATCTTCTAAGTCTGATTTTATCAGGTCCACTTTCATTGGGAGCAGCTAATTTCTATATGAAGATTGGGAAATCAGAAAATGTAAACGTCAGTATCATTTTCGAGGGGTTCAGTGATTTTAAGAGAACATTTCTATTTCACCTGGTATCAGGTATTTTTATTATTCTATGGACTTTTCTTCTCGTTATACCAGGCATCATAGCGGCAATCCGTTATTCGATGGGTTACTATCTTATTGCTGAAAACCCCGATCTAACCTTTATGGAGGCAATTAACGTCTCGTCAGGTATTATGAATGGGCATAAGATGGATTTCTTTACATTCTGCATATCGTTCATAGGATGGTTTTTACTTTCAATAATAACATTTGGATTGGGATTTCTTTATCTGATTCCATATTATCAGATGTCCAAGTTAAACTTTTATAGACGCATAACGTCAACTGATTATTAAAAATTGAATTAAAAACATGAAATCCTCTTTTCATTTATCGTTTAAAGGGATATAATACAAAAGCTTGTGGAAAATGAATGATAACAGGCAAATAAAAAATGGACAGAGGGATTCAAATATGACAGGCCACATAGTGTACGTGGAACGCAAACCATCATGGTTTAAAGATATAAGTCACAGACTAAATGAAGATAGCGCATGGTTGGATAGATTGATAGCCAGATTTGTGTTATACAGGCATTATGGCATCATGGTTGAGAATAGCGAAATCATCCAATTCTATTGTCCAAGCATCTTGAAACTGAATCAGGGAAGTATCCGCCAGGTTCCTTTATCTGATTTTTTGAAAGCAGGTGGCATCATAGAGATAGATCAGGCTGTGAATCTGGCATTCACCAGGGATGAGGTCGTTAGGAGAGCAAAGATGTTTGTTGGAAGTGATTTTGGCGGCTACCACATGACCAAGAACAACTGCGAGCACTTTGCCGTATGGTGTGGCACTGACCAGAGGAAAATGTCTCAAAAGGCCAGTGTTACAACTTATAGGAACATCTATTCGGCTTCGGGCACATTGAAGAGAAAGATTATTTCAACATTAGTTTAATTATATCATTAGAAATCAAACTATTAATTCAGGAGGTTCTTATGCATAGAATTGAGAAGTACGCAGAATTGCTTATAAAAGCAGGAATCAATATTCAAAAAAACCAAACATTGGTGATTTCTTCACCTATAGAGACCGCTGATTTTACAAGGATTCTGACAGTAAAAGCTTATGAAGCCGGAGCGCGGGAAGTGGTAGTGAGATGGCTGGATGAAAAATCAACCAAGATACGATATGATATGGCATCGGACGAGATTTTTGATGAGGTGCCTGAATGGATGAAGACATTTTTCACAGATTATTCCAAGGCAAATGCAGCATTTTTAACCATATCCGCTTCCGATCCCGAGTTGATGAAAGATGTGAATCCTAAGCGAATCAGCCGGCAAAACAAAGCCATGAATAAAGCTTTGACATTTTGGCGTTCAAGGATGATGAGCAACATGAATGTCTGGTGTGTGGCTTCAATACCAACCTTGGCATGGGCAAAAAAAGTTTTTCCTTATGCTGAAAATGAGGAAGCCATAGAATCGCTATGGAATGCAATTCTAAAGTCAGTGCGGGTCGATATGGACGATCCGGTTGAGGCATGGCATCAGCATCAAAGAGACCTAAACAACAGAACTGATTTTTTGAACAACAACAATTTCAAATCACTGCACTTCAGCAATAAATTAGGTACTGACCTGACAATTGATTTACCAGACGGTCATATCTGGTTTGGTGGAGGCGACAAAGGACCGGATGGTCAGGTATTTTTTGCAAACATGCCAACTGAAGAAGTCTTCACAGTCCCTCATATGCTTGGGGTCAACGGTAAGGTTTATAGTTCAATGCCACTTAATTACAATGGGAATCTAATCGAAAATCTGTGGTTTGAGTTTAAGGATGGCTTGGTTGTCGATTTTGGAGCCAACAATGGCGTGGATACCCTCAGAGAATTGCTGGAAACGGATGAAGGATCTAAAAGACTTGGCGAGGTTGCCTTGGTACCCCATGACTCACCTATATCCAACCAGGGAATCCTATTCTTCAATACACTTTACGATGAAAATGCTTCATGCCATCTGGCATTAGGCAAAGCCTATCCAACTTGTTTAAAAGATGGTGCTTCCATGGATTTGGACGGGCTAAAAAAAGCAGGGGTTAATGATTCTCTGGTTCATGTTGATTTTATGATAGGCACAAAAGACTTGGATATAGTTGGTGTGACACAGGATGGCAGCCATGTTCAGGTGTTCTCTAAAGGGAATTTTGTTATTGGAGGAACTGAATAATGAGCACAATTGCATTCAATGTTACCATAACTCCCGAGGAAACACTCAGAATCATTAAGCAAAACCATACAGCCAGTCTTATCTATGATGAGCATATAGACCTCAACAACGGAAAGGAAATTGGTACCTTGGTATATGAGAAATACTTTATTCGCAATAGCAACTGGGCATCACTCACTGTTATATGTGACAATGTGCAAGGTAAAACAGATGTACGGGCAATAGCAACCGGCGCATCGCAAAGTTTGTTTTTCAAACTAGACTGGGGAGCTTCAAATGAGTTTGCAAACTCTGTCCGTAAGATTTTGACAGATTATATAATTGAGTATTGATAGGGAGATCTAAGGATGGAGAATTTTATCATCGAAAATACGGAATTGATTATCAGAGAAGCTACCAAGTCAGATGCGAAAGACTTAATTGACTATTTGGACAAGATAGCTGGGGAGTCTGATTTCCTGACATTTGGTGTTGGAGAGATGATTATTTCATTAGAGCAGGAAGAAATGTTCTTAGAGAATTCCTATAAACAGGAAAACGCATTGATTGCATTGGTATTCCTTGATGAAAGAATAATCGGCTGCGTCAGTTTGGCTGGTGGCGTAAAGCCAAGATTGCGACATGTTGGTGAAATGGGAATCAGCGTCCTTGAAGCCTATTGGGGTAAAGGAGTAGGTGAAATGATGATAGATTATCTAATCAACTGGAGTAAAAAAACCGGTGTCATAAGGAAAATCAATCTTAAGGTGCGTAATGACAATGCAAGGGGACTGAATCTATATAAGAGGACAGGATTTGAATTGGAAGGGACGGTCAGAAGAGATATGCTGATCGGCAACAAATTTTATGATTCAATAATAATGGGGATGCTGATCGATTAGTCAGCATCCTTTTTGTTTAAATCACTCTAAAAAAAACCAACAGTTCGAATTGAACAGTTGGGTATGAATTCTAAGTCACTCATGTGTATTAGCTTGCAGGCATTTCGCGCAAATACCTTTAAAATAAACGTTCTTATCTTTTATGGAGAAACCATCCAGTTCCTTGATTACCGTATTTTCAATGTCAATGTCAAAATTAAAAATCTCACCGCAAGACACGCATTTGAAATGGCCATGATTGTTCATTACAATGTCATATCTGGCTTCTGTATCTTCGATGCTAAGGAGCCTTGCCAGATTATTGCTTATAAAGAGATCAAGTGTATTGTATACAGTTGACTTGGAAAGTGTTGGGATTTCAGATATCAAAGCGTTAAAAATATCATCCGCCGTTGGATGTATATGATGGCCATGAAGATATTCCAAAATTTTAATTCTTTGGTAAGAGGGTCTGATGTTGTTTTGCACCAAAAGACTTGTCAAATCCTGAAACAGTGATTTCATGGGATTTCCTTCTTTCAAATATATTCTGAAGTTAAGTTCAATAATAATAGTAAATTTATAATAAGTACAATGTTATTCTAATATAAAAGAAAATAGTTGTCAATGATTGCATACCCTGCTGGTATCAGATCAGTTTATTTTGTGCAAATGTTGCACAGATTGCACAAACGGTGCAAATGTTGCACAACACTCCAAAATCAAAAATGGCACAATGGGGAAATAGAAGACTAATGGGACGCTAGTCAACTGGCATGATTATTGCTTATAAAGATATCAGTAATGTTATAATTTCATACAAATATTCAGGAGGGTAAGAATGGCTTATAAGAAAATTTTGTACAGCGATGAAAAGGGTGTTGCGAGAATTGTTCTAAAATCACCTCAAAATCTTAATGCTATTGATGAGGAAATGGTTGATGAGATCATGGCAGCTCTAACACAGATTGAGGAAAGCAAAGAAATAAAAGTACTTGTCATATCAGGTGATGGTAAAGGATTTAGCGCAGGTGGAGATATCAGAATGATGATTCAGAGTATTCAGACCAACAATCTAACTGCGTTGGATGGGGGAATCAAGAAAGTTGGTCTGTTGTCACTGGCTATTAAAAAACTGTCTAAGCCTGTCATCGCATCTGTACATGGTGCAGTTGCAGGAGCAGGATTCAATGTTGCTTTAGCCTGTGATTTCATAATTGCCTCAGATGATGCGAAATTCATACAGGCTTTTGTCAATATAGGCCTTGTACCTGATGCAGGCGGCGTTTATCTATTGACAAGAGCGGTTGGTGTGAATAAAGCCATTGAGATGATGATGCTTGGACAACCAGTAGATGCGGAGACTGGCAAAGTCTTGGGATTTGTGCATATGATGGTACCAAGCGATAAATTGCATTTAGAGACGGAAAGATTTGCGCAAAAATTAGCAGCTGGCCCTTCAATCTCCTATCAGATGATGAAAGAACTTATTTTTGAAAGTGAATTCAAAGGTTTTGAAGCGTTCATAGACCTTGAAGAAAAGAAACAGAAGATTTGTGGTCGGACTGAAGATTTCAAAGAAGGAATCATGTCATTTGTTGAAAAAAGAAAGCCGGTTTTTACAGGAAGATAGAGAAAAATCAATAAGAAACTAAAAAGTGAGGCGTCATATGAAATATAATATAAGTAAAGTGGCTATTTTAGGTGCTGGGGTAATGGGATCATCTATCGCCGCTCATTTTGCAGGAGCGGGCTTTAGGGTTTTGTTGATGGATATGATTCCGAAAGTTCTGACTCAGGAAGAAGAATCAAAAGGGCTTTCGCTGAATGATAAATCAATCAGAAATAAATTGGCTGAAACAGGCAAAACTAACGTTTTAAACCCAAAGTCAAAAGCAATATACGCTAAGGAATTCGGTGATTTGATAGAAACAGGAAATTTCACAGATGATATGGAAAAAATATCAGGCTGCGACTTGATTATGGAAGTCATTGTAGAGAATCTGCAACTCAAGCGAGATCTAATGGTAATCATCGCAAAGTATAGAAAAAAAGGCACAATAGTAGCAACCAAT
>JAUYTY010000038.1 GCA_030694905.1 Eubacteriales bacterium
AAATAAGCTGAAGAATGATACTCTTGTCGACTTAATTCTGCATAACGCCACACTGTACGTCCTGTCTCTTCGATAAGTTCCCTATATTTATTGCATAGCCTGATAGCTTTTGATTTTAAATCCGAATTAATTGAATTTTGATTTTTCATAGAGATCGCATTCCCTTAAATTTAATATTCGCATTTATTCGTCCTGGTTCAGATCTTGAGAACTTTGCCTGGCCTACTTCCTGTTTGCACTCCATTATCAAGAACAATCGCCCCATTTACCAGTACATATAAAACACCTTTTGGATATGTTCGGGTATCGAATGGGCTTTCATTGCAATTCAATTGCTCAGGATCATATATTAGAATATCTGCATATTTTTTTTCAGCTATGGTGCCTCTACCTTTAATTTTAAAGGTTTCAGCTACTAATCCAGTTGCTTTTCGAATTGTTTCTTCAAGACTATGATTCTGATATCGTTGAAGATAACGAACAGCATAGTTGAAACTGTTTTGATGTGGATAAAAACAAAATGGTTCAGCAAATCCAAATTTGGAATCATGATTTACAGCGAAGCCATCTGATGATGGCATTGACCATGGATAATCGAATAACGCTTTTATATTGTTATGTTCTTCTTCTTTTGAAGGCGCGCCATATTTTATTTTTGTTAACGCATCACTTTTGGCAATATTGATTAGCGTATCAGCATAGCTCCAATCTCTTTCTTCCATAATTTGCTTCACTGTTTTATTAATATACGATGAATTCTTGCATTTTGTAATCAATATGGCTTCCTCTACACCCGGCAAAGATTCATGATTTGCAAAATACCACTTGCTGGATCCCATATCCTTTTTCATAGCATCGACATAGTCTTTATCGTTAAGATTTTTTTCGAATTGTTCTGGTGAACCGGCCGTCAAATACCAAGGTTTTAATATGAAAGCCAAGAATGGAAAAGAACCTCCACCTGCTGTCGTGTTAGCGATGACATCATAAGTAACTTTTATGCCTTTTTTTCTAGCGTTATCAAATAATGATTTCGTATACTCCGGGCTTTTGATCATAATTAAATGGGATATATGGACCGAGACACCGGTTGTTTCTGCGATTTGAAAAGCTTCAATCAAACCTCTTTCAGGATCATAACCTCCTTCACCAGTAACAAAGAGCTTTCGACCGCGTATATGGGTAGCATAAATGCCGTCGAATTCTTTCACTACTTGTGCTAGAGATATTAACTCCTCAATTGATGCAAAAGCGCCAGGAGGGTAGTCTAGGCCTGTACTGATTCCTTTAGCACCTGCCTGCAAAGCACTTCTCAAAAGTGTTTTCATTTCACGTATTTCGTCAAAACTGGCTTCTCTACTTATATCTCCTCTCATAACTATAGATCTTAAATTTCCATGACCAATAAGGGGGTAATAGTTAGTTGAAATCTTGTATTTATCCAATTTTTCACAGAATTCTTCAAAAGACTTGTAATCTAAATCCAGATTATACTGTGTCCATGCTTGTCTGACTACGTCATCTCTTTTTATTGGACTATTGTACCATGTGTAATAACTGGGAATCACACCTTTGATCTTTTCCAAATCAAGCGCCTTAGCATCCCAATATTCACCTACAGGGGCAGATGAATCACCACAATTGCCACCAATAAAGGTGGTGACACCTTGCATGATGCAGGCTTCATTATCTGGATAGAACATGATAGAAACATCAGCATGGGAGTGGGGGTCTATAAATCCCGGACACACAATTTTTCCTTTCGCGTCAATGAACCGAGTTGCTTCAAGATGATCAATCAAACCAACTCTCTCTATCTTTTCCCCGATAATGCCAATATCGCCATGATATTTCTCTTTACCTGTACCATCAACAATCAATCCGTTTTTTATAACAATATCATATTTCATGATCTTCTCCCGCGTTAATGTTTTAATTGAGCAGATGCATCTCTATAAGCAACTGCAGATTTTAATATTTCGTATAATGATTAAGCTTTTAACGTTATCCATCATCTATATATCATTTCTTTCGCTTATACTATTATAGGCTCTGGATATTCAACTCCAAAAGTTTCAACAGTGACAGATTCAATAATCTCAGGCTTTAATGGCTCATTGACATGAACACCAGGGATGTCTATATCAACTGCAAAGGTTTCGACACTTTCAATTCTTTCTAACTCATCGAAGCCAGATACAACTTTTCCAAAACCTGGAACAATTCCACCAAGTTTTTTCTCGTTATTACCCATTGATATGAAAAATTCACTGCCTGATGCTAGTCCCGTTCCATCAACTG
Organism: Eubacteriales bacterium; assembly: GCA_030694905.1. Taxonomy (GTDB): domain Bacteria; phylum Bacillota; class Clostridia; order Tissierellales; family Dethiosulfatibacteraceae; genus 38-11. The sequence goes on from JAUYTY010000038.1 coordinate 2,302, forward strand.
CCATAGCAACCACCCATTTATCAATAGGCAGCATGTTCTGAAAGTCGTTGCTGCGAAACTCACCCTCAATGAAATAGTTGCATTCATCCTCGTCGAAGTAGTTGTAGTCCGGTTGTATTAGATAGTTCTTAACTATTCTTTTTATTCGCTTATTATTATATAGCATTTTTTTTGCCAAGTTTATAAAGCTGTTCACTGTGTTTGGCGCCACATCAGGATACAACTCAATGATTATTTCATTACCGTTTTGCATAATGATAGTGGCAATGGGGTTTCTCATGATATGCCGTACCTCCAGTTCATATGTTTTAAACCAATACTTTGTCCATTTGAGACGAAGAATCTTTTAGTACAAAATACGTGCTTAAAATGACGATAAAGATGCCAAGTAGCTGTAAAAGCTCTAGGTTTTCATGAAAAAACAGACTTCCAATCATGGTTGCTGTAACTGGTTCAATATAGGCTATGATGCTGGCTTGTCCTCCATCGACTCCCATATTCAAACCTTTTAGATATAGAAAAAATGGTAAAACACTTCCAAATATGCCAATGCACCAGAAAACAGCTACAATTTCAACGCTGTCCAATAGTAATTTTGAAGGTGGTCGAAGCATCAAAAATAACAAACATGAAAAAATTGTCGGCAAAAGGGTATTGATTTCAGGTGAATATTTTTTCAATCCTTTTTTACCGAACAAAGTGAAACCTGAATAGCAAATACCTGACATAAGACCCAATAGTATACCTACAAGATTAACAGCGAAATCTGTTAACGAATATACCTTGACAACAAGCGCACATCCAACAAAGGTGAATACTAAAGAGATAACTTTAAGCTTCGTTATGGGGTCGTTGTATATTGCCTTAGATAAAATGATAACAAATGCAGGTGCAGTATACAGTAGCATTGAAACCATAGCCAATGGCAATTTTGAAATAGCCAATGAATAAAAAAGGCTCATTCCACCAATTGACAATATTCCATATATGCCAAAAAAAAGAATATCTTTGAGGTCTATTCTAAAGAATAACCCCTTCCACAAACCATAAAAAATAAAAATTAAACTGGCACTATATGCTCTCATAGCAGCAACGGAAATTCCATCAAAACCTCTATAAAACATTGTTCTATAGAAGATAGGGGATACCCCCCAAAAGAAAGCTGCTAGAATTATGAGTCCTTTTCCTTTATTCATCACTTGCCTCGATATTATAGTTTAAAACAAAGGTTATTATGTGTTCAACCAACAAAGCTAATCAATTGATTAGATTAAAACCATAAAATTAAATAATTTCGGGAGCCTCATCAATATCTTTCAGTTGAATATTTGCTTGAAGACACGCATGAAGTTTTCACCCAGTACTTTGCGGACATCATCATCTGTATAACCTCTATCTAACAATATTTCAGTTAATTGCGTAAGGTTTTGATAGCTTTTGATAAGATCTCGTAGAAATCTTGTATGCCCATCCTGCACAATAGTCATTTCATGGTATGATTCATCAAAGTATGGGAACAAATCAAGACCAATACCGATGGCATTTATTCCGGCTATTTTTTTTATGTGATCAATATGGTCAGCTAAGACGGTAATATCCTGATCTCTTTCAACAGGTGCGGCAATACAATTAACACCGTTGATCCCTATTACACCACCTTTTTGGGCAATAGCAATTATTTGATTATCAGAAAAATTCCTATTGATGTCAAATATGCTTCTACAATTGGTGTGACTGGCTATAATAGGCTGATTGCTAGTTTGGATAATATCCCAAAAACCTTTTTCACTTATGTGTGTTAAGTCCACTAGCATACCAAGCCGCTTGCTTTCTTTTACAATCTCAATCCCAAAATCTGTCAATCCGCAGGAATCTTTGGGATTGTTTTTTTCATAGCCACAACCATCTGATGCGAGATTTTTTCTGCTCCAACAAATTCCATTTACTCTTATGCCTCGCCTATGAAAATCTTCAAGTAAATCCAGTTTGTCTTCGATAGGCTCAATGCCCTCAAACCCAGGTATGATAGCAATTTTATCTTGTTGAATTGCATTATTGATATCTTTGTAGTTGCCGCAGAGCATTAAGTGATTTGTTGATTCTTGGATGTCATCTATTAAAGCGTCCAATTGTTCATGCGCATCCAGATAAGCGTTAGATACATCCGAGACGAAAATACTGGCCACTATAACCTTTACTCCTCCAGCTTTAATGTCACTTAGAAAGTGTCTCTCTATGACCTTTCTTTCGCCACTTTTTCTTTTTTTATTTATGTGCGTTGGCATATCGTTATGTGCATCGACTATAACCGTTGACTTATGTAAATTCTTTATACGCGTTTTAATGCTATACATTTGTCCTCCTCCACACTTTCCAAATAAAGGAGATTTAATTCCAGTGTGCTTGGATGTTCAATGGTTTCATATATCTTCTGTAAAGCGATGCAGGATTCACAGTCATATGCCGGATTTTTCCCTGTATTGCTGTTTGGAAACATTTCTCCATCCTGGGCAGATGTTATATGCAATCTAATGCGTTCTCCTTTTTGTATTAATTGACCTACATAAGGAAGTTTAATCAGATACTTTTCTATGCTTTCCGGATTTAGAAGTTCAGCCTTTTCAAATGAATTGCGATATTTAGCTCTAACTAACCCTTCCGCTATACGATAAGATTTTCCATCGTCTGTTACCCTTGTCAATCTGCCCAGCCAATCGGTATCGGTAGCGCTGCTAGAAGCGAACAATGTAAGTGCAGGCTGGCCTAGAATAATCGTGTCTTTTTCGAAGACTTTGCTGGTGTACACTATAACATCTTCTCTACTCTCAATTGAGGTATAATCCATAGGCGTAAATGGTTTTTTTGATATTGGATCATATAATTGTGGTGCAGGATTGCATGGGTCATATATATATTGCCTGCAGTCAATCGACAGGTCATGATTCTTGTAATCTTCTTCGGCTATCAATTCTCCATTTTTCTGATCATCTTCATTCTTTGATGAGAGAAAGAATTTTTTCTGAAAGGATTCTTTTGGAGGCCAATGAGTACTTTTTATCCACTTATTCAAAACTTCTGGATAATATTCAACCTTTGTGGACTCAACATCATTGGAAATCCCTTTTAGGAATCGGTCAAACCACATCAAGTAGAGCAAATCCATATTATAAATAACAGAATTATTGCCTAATGAATATTCTCCAACACTTCTTCTCATATTGAAATGATGCTCCCATGGTCCCAGAATTAGTCTTTGATTTTTTGAGTTGTTTCTTTTATTCATTTCGACTATTTCTACAGTCCCATTGATATCTCCGTCATGCCAACCGCTAATGACCAGTGCGGGTATATCGATATGATGATGATCACTGAAAGTCATTTGTTTCCAGAATTCATCATAGTCGGGATGAGCCATAAATAAATCCCAGAATTCAAGGTTCTTCCCGGTTATGTTTACTGGAATGTCTTTTAGAGGCCTTTTTTTCAGTTCTTCATTCCAATTGATATTAGGCAGATCCCATAATACTTTTTTCTCAGACATCATGATATTCCATTGAATAATACCCATATTGTAACCACCGCCTCTTCTTTCAATATCTAAGAATGGCGAACCTGCTGATACTTGACTGACTATGGCTTTGAGATGTTGGTTGCCACTCGCTGCAGCCGTCCATTGAACATAGCCTCCATAAGAGGCGCCAATCATTCCCACTTTCCCATCGCTCCATTCCTGGGAAACAATCCAGTCAATCGTATCACTACCGTCATTCATTTCATGATACATAGCGATGAAATCTCCCTCGGAATCCTCTCTGCCTCTTACATCTTGAAGAATTACTGCGTACCCTCGATCAGCGTATGCAACATCGCGTAAAGCGTTTCTTTTTTTACCGTATGGTGTTCGCATCAATATGGCTGGCAATTTTTGAATACCATGATAATCTGCAGGAAGCCATACCTCTGTGCTCAGTTTTATACCATCTCTCATGGGAATCATAGCATCAACATGTTTCATAATGCCTCTTCCTGGAAGAGAAGTCTTCTTATGGCGCCATTCCTTTAATGGCGTCAAATCTTCATATCCTGATTTAATTATATATTCACTGCCCATTCCATTTGTATAAAAGAAACAGATAATTTCCTGATCTACAATAATTATATCTAAAGGTCCAACATCATCATTCCTTTGGGACCATATCCATCCTTTTTTTAATTGATTATCGACTACCCCTTCAATTTCATTATGCTTTTGATAAGTCAGTTTTTCACCCACAATGACCACATCTTGCAACCATTCGGCATCGATAAAATCACATATGAATTCAGACAAAATCTTAAATGGAAATATGTATCTTGATAATCTTTCTTTGTCGCTTTGGTTGTCTACATTGTGAGCACTATTAAATGTTTTAGAATGATTCTCAAATTCTTCATAATAGATTCCATTACTCTCAATTTTGACTTTGGCCGAAAGAACGCCTTTTGAATAATACAGCCAATTTGCTTCAAATAGATAACTCAAAGTGTGCCTCCTTATCAGTTCATTCATTTATTAAATGTCAATGAGACAGATGATATGAATACTTCTTTATGAAAATCAATTGATTAAAAAACGACCACTTATAGGATTCAAAGGGTGTTCTTTATGAATGACAATCTTGCCGTTGACTATAACCGTTTCTATACCATGAGGATAAGCTCTGGGATCATCTGGGTTTTCATTCAAATCTAACTTGTTCTGATCAATCACAATAATATCAGCATAATTTCCCTCTATCAATTTGCCTCTTTTTCGAATCATAAATCTTTCTGCTACATCACCGGTGGCTTTTCGGATTTTTTGCTCTATTTCATTAGGCCCATAAAATAACAAATACTTTATATAGGCATTAAAACTATTGGCATGAGGCAATTCATTCAAAGGAAATTCTCCGCCATGCTCAGATTTGGCATTAGCCGCGGAGGAATCAGAACAAGGCATTGCAAACTCGCATTCAAACCATTTTCTTCGCATAGCAGTATCTGTTTCATTATCAGCTCTTCCGAACTTGACTCTTGTGTATACATCGGCCTTGATAATATTTATCAATGCTTCTTGAAAGTTCCAGTTATTCTCACCCATTATCTGAATTATATATTTATAAGCAAATTTTTCATCATTACATTTCAATACTTTCAAGGAATGCGGCAGTGTTGTCATCTTGTCGTCATTGGTAAGAAACCAGGCATTGTTTTTCATATCACGGATCATAAACTCAATATAATCTGAATCAGATATATTTTTAGTAAATTGATCTATACTGCCTGCAGTTAGATACCAAGGCTTCAAAAATCCTAAAAGATAAGTATATCCAATGCCTCCTGCTGATGCACTTGAAATCACATCACAGGTTAAGTCAACACCTTCTTCTTTTGCTTGAATCAGCATTTCTTTAACTTCTTCAAAATTGTAGTTTCCATAATCAATATGTGAAATATGCAACTTAACGTCTGTTTCTCTTGCAATCTGAATGGCCTCTCTGATGCCTGAAACCATTGTGTCATCTGAGCCACCACCTATGTATATACTTTTTGCTCTGACATGGCTGGTGTACATTTTGTTGTGCTTTCGAACCACTTTAGCTAAAGCAATAATCTCTTCAGTTGACGCAAATGCACCCGGCGCATAATCCAGGCCTGTACTAAATCCAATAGCACCTTCAGTTAAATACTGATCGAGAATGTTTTGCATCTTGGCTATTTCAGATTCTGTAGCTTTACGGAACACATCAGTGCCCATAACATATTTCCGCAAACTTCCATGCCCAATCAACATCAATACATTGGTGCCAATGCCAATTCTTTCAATGCTAGATCGGTATTCAGTAAAATTCTCATATGAAATTTCGATATCAAAAGTTTTATTATAAAACTCAACCATTTCTTTAGAGGAAAGATTGTCAGGTAAAAACAACTGATAATAACCGACCAAATTTTGTATTCGATTACCAATGTTTGAAATGAATGAAAGCCAGTATTTTCCTAAAGGAACTGGAGAAACACCACAATTGCCTCCAATTTGCGTTGTAACACCTTGAGATAAGTAGGATGTATTGTCTTTAGCCCAAAGTAGACTCTCTTCAATGTGACTATGTGGATCGATAAACCCAGGGCAAACCAGTTTATTCTTAACGTCAATGAGCTTATGGGCGCCATCTTTAATAGCTGGCTGAATTTTAGCAATTTTATCATTTTGTATAGCAATATCCGCAATAAAACTCTTTCTTCCAGTCCCATCAACAATGGTCCCATTTTTGATGATTAGATCAAACAAATTATCACCTCGATATTTGGTGAAGGAACAGCCGAAGCTGTTCCTTTCTTACTATTACCAATTTGCATTTTCAAAGATATAAATTCCTTCTGGATGAGGTTTTATTCCTTTTAGATCTTTATCAAAAGCGATTGCTTCATTTGTCACATACAAAGCTACAACCAGATACATGTCTCTAAGCACCTCGTACATTTCTTTAATGATTTCAGTTCTTTGATTTTGATCTGCAGTTGCTATTAATTGATTATACAAGTCATCCATTTGTTGGCTGTCAGGCCATCTCTGTGCTCTATCTTGCATAGTTGTGAATCCGCCCAATTCTTCTTGCGGGCTAAAAACAGATCCGCCTCCAAATGAAATGGCAATCTCTACTTTCCCCTCAGCAATTCTACCATAAAAAGCGCCTACCTCGATTGTATCAATCTGAGTCTTGATTCCAACTTGGGAGAGTTGATTTTGAATAACTTCAGCAATTCTTTGTGTCACAGGGTCTAAAACGCTAATGACAACAACGTCCGATGTCGGATCATATTCAGATTCTGCCAAGGCTATCTTTGCCTTTTCAGGATTGTACGTTGAAATCGCAACTATGTCACTGTACTGTGGGAATGCAACCGGTGATACTGTCCCTTTTATAACTTGGCCGATTCCATCAGTCATAACTTGGAAAATTTCTTCGTTGTTTATACCATAAGATATAGCTTCTCTCAATTTACTATCCTTTAATATCCCAAAATCCGATAAAGAAATAGTATATCTTTTGTTGGATAACGCTTCCAGATAACTGATATGGTCGAGATTCATCAAATTGCTTCTATCGTTGAATGCAGGCACTATGATTAAATCAACTTCTCCGCTCTCAAGAGCAATGGCACGGGTGCCGGCATCCGGGATAAACTTCATAGTAATGGTTTTTATTGAAGGAGCACCTTTGAAATAATTTTCGTTTGCCTCCAAATCAATATGTGATCCCGGCACGAAATTTTTGACTATATAAGGTCCGCTTCCTATGGCCTTTTGACTGATATCATCAGACATTGATTCCACATAATTCTTTGGCAATACAAGCAAGACGGTTGAAAGAGCAGTAAATATACCTTCAAATACAGCGGGTGTTGTAACTTCAACTGTATACTTATCTAATGCCGATGCCCCCGAAATATACTGGCTATAAAACAATCCAATAGGTGCTTTTAAAAATCTTTCAAAAGAGAAAACTACATCTTCAGCAGTTAATTCATCCCCGTTTGAAAACTTGATTCCTTCCCTGATTTTAAAAGTATAGGTTAATCCATCCTCGCTTTTTGTCCAACTTTCTGCAATACTTGGGATGACATTCATTTCTTCATCCAAATCGACAAGCGTTCCGTAGATGCTTTTCAGCATGACGATAGATCCATTTCCCATTAATGCTGTAGGCTCGAGTGAAGAGATAGGCACTTCCAAAGCCACATTTAAATCGTCCCTAATTGGTGCTGCTGGTTCTGTAGTCTCGACATTTGCTGTGGTATTTACAGTACTAGCGGTAGTATTTGTGTTTGTGTTTGTATTACATCCACTTAAAACAGATGTAAATGCCAGCATAAATACTAGCAATAGAGCAATTGAAACTTTCTTTCTCATCGTTTTCTCCTTTAAATATGAATTTTTAATAAATTTTAATTGGTAATAGTAATACTAAATTTATTTCAGCAACACCACCCCAAAAAATTCTCATTTATGCAACACACATGCGACATAATGATCTTTCGAAATTTCTATATAATCAATATCAGCAAGTGTACATTCCGCTTTGACATACTTGCATCTCGGTGCAAATCTGCATCCTGGTTTTGGTTCAATTGGACTCGTCACTTCTCCTCGAATGATTTCTCTGACTTTCTTCTTTTCGTAATATTTTGCTCTTGGTATAGCAGCTAACAAAGCCTGGGTATATGGATGCAAAGGATTGGAGAACAGTTCTTCAGACATAGCGGTTTCAACAATTTGACCAAGATACATCACCGATATCTTATTGGATATATGCTTCACAACAGACAAATCATGCGTAATAAACATATAAGTTAAGTTTCTTTCCTGTTGAAGGTCCATCAGCAAATTGAGTATTTGCGCTTGTATACTTACATCTAGTGCGCTTACAGGTTCATCACAAACTATAAATTGAGGATCAATAGATAAAGTTCTGGCGATTCCGATTCTTTGACGTCTTCCTCCATCCAATTCGTGAGGATAAACATTAACAAGTTTGTCAGATAATCCAACCGTTTCCATTAATTTGAAAACTTTTGTCTCAAGTTCTTTTTTATTCTTAATCCCTAAAATTTCTTTAATTGGTTCAGCTATCAAATCGAATACTATCATCCTTGGGTCCAGACTTGAGAAAGGATCTTGAAAAATAATTTGCATGTCGGATTTTGCTATTTTCATCTGTTTATGATTGTATTTTGTGATATCTTTTCCATCAAAGAGAATTTGCCCTGATGTAGGAGCACTTAAACGCAAAACTGTTCTTCCAAGGGTGGATTTTCCACATCCCGATTCGCCAACTATGCCTAATGTTTCCCCTTTGTTGATCTGGATATTTATATCATCTACTGCATGCAAGTATCCGGCTTTAGTTTTAAAGTATTTTTTTAGATTATGCGTCTCAATTAATGGTATAGACATTATTTCACCTCGTTTTTTCCTTTTATGCTGATGTCATATCTGAAATTATGTAATGGAATTATCATTATTTTGTTTCAAACGTTCCAAAATAATTGCTCAATCAGTACAACTAAATAGATGGCACTTAATTCGATGTGATCCTTTTACATATTCATTTGGCTCAATAGTACTGCATTTATCAAAACATTTAGGACATCTGTTGTGAAATTTACACCCTTCTGTTATCTGTGTAGGACTAAGCATTAATCCCGGGATTGCCTTTAATCGATCTTGATTTGAGTCTATATCAGGCAAAGAGTTTATTAAACCGACTGTATAAGGATGATGTCTGTCACCTGTAAAAATGTCTTTAATAGTTCCAAATTCAACTATTTGACCGGCATACATGATTCCTACAGTATCACAGGTTTCAGCAACTATGCCCAAATCATGAGTAATCATAATCATAGAAGTATCAAGTTTGTCTTTAAGGTCTTCCATAATACTAAGTATTTGTGCCTGAATGGTCACATCAAGCGCTGAAGTTGGTTCATCGGCGATTAAAAGCTCCGGATTGCAAATAAGTGCAATCGCAATAACAACTCTTTGCTTCATGCCTCCTGACAGCTGGTGAGGGTAATCATGTTTGCGAGAAGGCGAAATGCCTACCATTTGCAATATATCCTCAACTAATCGCTCAATTTCTGCTTTTGTTTTCTTTTGTTTATTTTTCTCTGACATTAGACTGTTTTGATATACACTATTGTGAAATTCCAAAACCTCTGCTATTTGCTTTCCAATTGGTATAACGGGGTTTAGGCTAGTCATGGGATCTTGAAATATCATGGAGATGACTTCACCTCGAATCTGTCGAATCAACTCATGTTCAAGATCCAATAAGTTTTGTCCTTTAAATAGTATTTTCCCATTTTTTACAAAGCCTATTTTTTTAGGCAATAGTCCAAGAATACTGAGAGCGGTGGTAGTTTTGCCCGCACCAGCTTCTCCAACGATTCCCAATGTTTCTTTTTTATGAAGCTGGATGTTGATGCGATTAACAGCTCTTATCACCTCATTGTTTACTTCATAGGTTACTTCTAGATCTTGTATGTCCAACAATACATCATTCATAATCATGCTCCTTTACTTGTCTATCCCTTTACTCTCGGGTCCAATGCATCTCTTATGCCATCACCTATCAAATTGAAAGAAACAGAGACCAGTAGAAGTGCAGTGCCGGGAATGATCATTAGATATGGATTATATCTCATGTTGGCACGTGCTTCTGACAACATCGCTCCCCACTCAGGTGTAGGAGCTGATATGCCAATTCCTAGAAAACTGAAACCCGATATCATGACGATGGTTGATGCGAGAGACAATGTTGCCACTACTAAAATCGGTCCAAGTGCATTTGGAAATAAATGCTTGAATATTATTTTTAAATTTGAACAGCCGCAAGCTTTTGCCGCCTCTATATACTCATTTCCCGAGACAGCAAGCATGGAAGCTCTAGAGATTCGAGTATAACCTGGCACTATAACCACAATCAGTGCAATCATTAATTTATCCAGTCCAGGTCCAAGCGCCGCAACCAATGATAACATCAGCAGCATAGGAGGAATAGCCATAAAAACGTCCAACAGACGCATTATCACCAAATCAATCATACCACCATAAAAAGCGGATATTCCACCAAGGGAAACCCCGAAAAACAATGCTATTCCTACGATAACAAATCCCAGGGTCAAGGATAATCTAGCTCCGTGAATAATCCTTGCAAAAATATCCCTCCCTAAAGCATCTGTGCCAAGAATATTATTTGAGTTTGGAGGTAGTAATTTTTGAGTGTAGTCTTGTTTTAAGGCAACCTCATTATAATCAGCGATAACATTCGCAAATAATGCAAAGAAGACAAAAATAAGAATGATTACCAAACCAACAATAGCAGGTTTGTTTTTTTTCATTCTTTTCCAAGCTTTTATCCATAAACTCTCTTTTTTATAAAGGCTTAAACTGTTTAGATCACTCATTAGTGACTACCTCCCACATACTTAGCTTTTATTCTTGGATCTATCCAAGCGTAAATAATATCTAGCAATAGGATCATCAGAGTAGAAATGATTGCCATGAAAATCGTTGTTCCCATTACCATAGGAATGTCCTTGCTTCGAATAGCAATTAGTGTTAATGTACCTAAGCCAGGCAATCCATACACTTGTTCAATCAGGACTGCTCCAGCAAGAAGGGCGGTAAATGTAAGACCAATCTGTGTTATAATAATCATCAAGGCATTTTTTAGAGCATGTCTTAGAATAACGACTCTTTCCGGAGCACCTTTTGCTCTAGCAGTTATGATATAATCTTGCTTGATGGTGTCCAACATTGTTGACCGAACCAATCTCATCAATGAAGCACTCGTTCCTATCGACATTGTAGCAACAGGAAGAATAAAGTGTTGCCAACCCCCTATTCCGCTTGAAGGAAACCACCTAAGGGACAAGGAAAACACCAACATTAAAACCAACGCTAGCCAAAAGGAGGGCATACCCAACATAATCATTGACACTAATGTAAAGCTAACGTCTATTCGGCTTCTATGCTTGAGCGCTGAAATAATTCCGGCGGGGATACCAATTACCATACTTAGAAAAGTTGAAAATAAAGCTAGTTTAACTGTTACAGGCCATCTTACCAAAATGGAGTCAAACACGGGACGGCTATCTGAATATGAGAGCCCAAAATCGCCTCTAAGAGCTTTTGCCAAATATGTAAAATAACGTAATATAATAGGTTTATTCAACCCTAACTGTTCTCTCAATGCTTCAACTGAGGCATCAGTCGCATTTGAGCCCAATATAAACCGGGCTGGATCACCAGGCGTTAAGGCTAAAATAAAATAAACTATGAAGGTGACACCGAGAATAATTGGTATAAGTAATAATACTCTTCTAATAACATACTTGTGCATAGCTGCCTCCTTTTAAGAAAAACATTGTCAATAAATCAAAAATCGCCAGAATATTCTTTGCTGATTGTTAGTAAAACCGGAATTAGAATATCTATGAATTATTAAGCTGAGGAACGCAAAGCTTTTTAAATAGTTTAATATTATAAAACTTTTAAATTATATTTAATTGTGACTTTTTTTCAGTCAAGTAAGGTCAATCTGCTATAAACTCTTAATGCAAAGGTTTTCAAGATATGTTTTGTTAATAATATATTGCATTATTTCAGTAATGATGTCAAGTAAATATTTCATAGTATTAAACTTTTATTTTTTTCTAATATTTGTTTACAAAAATTAAACATTATGCTATGTTATAGACATAGCAATAGATAAAAGGATGGATGATATGGCAATGCGAATTGGAGAAAAAATCAAGAAACTCAGAAAAGAAAAAAAATTAACCAAA
>JAUYTY010000046.1 GCA_030694905.1 Eubacteriales bacterium
GATTACCTGACGGTTATACTGTCTGCTTTGATGAATCAGCCTCTGAGTCAAGACGTATCATTCATCGAACCGGATATGACTTGAATGTCGAGGAACTGGATGCGTCTTTAATTTATCCCGGGTCTTATTTATCCGGCTATTCAAGCAATACAGAGCAGTCTGCTGAAGTGAAAGCTTATAGCTATTATACTGAAATGGACTTTTGGTTTGATCAATATTATGATGATATAAGAGACTTCTATATCGGATTTTTTAGGGAAAACAAATGGAATATCACGTCTGGAGAAAATTTTTATACTGATATTATAGCTGAGCTGGACAATAAGGAAATGCAAATTCGTATTATCCCCTGGGGTTTTTCAGGCGTGTACCTGGGATTTGAAATCATCATAACCACCATAACCTACACCAACTAAAAAAGCTCTGCAGGATTAGCATGGATATGCCCCTGTCAGAGCTTTTGCTGTATGTATTAAATATTGCGAGGCCTGGACTCATCAAGATGCTTCAACCTCTTAAATATGACTCTGTTGGAAAGGTAACCTCCTAGTAATCCAAGTCCATAGATTAAAAGACATAATACGATAACAAACGTCCATCCACCTACAAGTGTGTAGATGGCATTCCCTGTGAAATATCGGGCAGTTGCAAAAGCCCAAAGTATAGCATAAGTCGGATAAAAAGCGACCGCCCCAATCATTTTCCAAGTTGTTTTATAATCCCTAAACAATAAAAAAGCTGTAAGCTCCGCTGACAATCCTGTTAAAAAAATAGCCAAAGCCATAAAAAAAGTAACTGGTACCATGAGTGCCGCAAACACAATACTGACAGCAGTCATTACACCTATTCTCTGTATTTTTCTGACAGGAATAAACATCATAAAACTCAAAAATGGTGCGAATATTACAAATTTGTGACCTGGGACAGGCAAAAAACTGCCTATAATATAAAAAACGTAGCCAATCACAACCGTTAAAGCACCTGTTAAAGCTATGAGTGTAATATCTTTAGCCGTATACTTCAAGTTTACCTCCGCAACTAAATTGCTCTATCCATAGCCAATTTTAGGGTTTCTTCCACTTCCTGCGCAAAATCCTTGAGATGTTTATCCTTCAAAAGGTCCATGAATAGTGTCAATTTTACCATACCAATTTTTGTGTGCCCTTTTTCTTCGTAGACTACAATCTTGCAAGGAAGAAAGTATACTACATTCATGTTATGTTCCAATGCCTCTTTAGCTCTGTTTGGGTTGCATACCTCCAAAACAGTAGCATTTCCTTGGAAATCGACACCCTTTTCCTTTAATTTAGCTGGTATATTGAACTCCCAGAGTGTCCCAAATTTAAGCTCCTGTAGCCTTGCCTTCACGTCCGAAACCGCCTGTTCCATTGTTTTATCAGTGGTTAAAGTGTAAGCAAAATCCATTTTATTTTCCTCCTTTTAGATAAAAATCACACAAGCTTTGAACCATATATTCCTATTTAATTAGTCTGTTTGTTTCCCGTGCGATGATGAGTTCCTCATTAGTTGGTATTACAAGTACTTTCACTCTTGAATCATGAGAAGATATATCGGCCTGTTTTCCGCTGATCCTATTTTTTTCCGGGTCTATTTTTATACCCATGTAATCCATGTTTTCACAAATATTGCTTCTTATTTCAACAGCATTCTCACCAACACCTGCAGTGAAGATGATACAATCACATCCATTCAGCTCCGCCATGTATTTCCCTATATAGCCTTTGACACGCATGCAATAGATATCAATCGCCAATTTAGCGGTTTGGTTACCACTTGCAGACGCATCAAGAATATCTCTCAAATCACTGGAAAAACCAGTTAAACCAAGCATGCCTGATTTTTGGTTGAAATAATCATTGGCCTGATTAGGATTCATGTTCAGCTTGTCCATCAATAGATATATGATTGCCGGATCAATGTCGCCACAACGCGTACCCATTACCAAGCCTTCAAGAGGTGTCAATCCCATAGATGTATCGACCACCTGCCCGTCCCTGATTGCCGCCATACTTGCCCCGTTGCCTAGGTGAATCGAAATAATTTTACACTGATTGTATGGCTTCCTGAGAAATTCCGCCGCTTTATGAGATACAAAATCATGTGATGTGCCATGAAAACCATAGCGTCTGATTTTATATTTTGTATACATTTCCATTGGCAAGGCATACAAATAGTTTACGGGTTTCATGGTCTGATGGAATGCAGTGTCGAAAACTGCTACATGTTTGATATCCCCTATCTGTGACTGGCATTCTTCTATACCGATTAGATTCGGAGGGTTGTGCAGGGGAGCCAACCCACAGCACTCTTTGATAGCTTGTCTTACCTTTTCGTCAATTATTATCGACTTGGAAAAATGTTCTCCGCCGTGAACTACGCGATGACCTACAGCGTCGATTTCACTTAAATCCTGAATGGGTCCATAATCAGAATCAACCAGCATCTTCAAGATTAGATTAATGCCTTGGCTATGATCTGATATTTGTTGATTTAATGTGATAGCATCTTTTCCTGTTTTCTCATGTTTAAGCGCTGAAGTGTCCGTACCAATCCTTTCCAATAGGCCTTTACTTAAAACCGTTTCGCCGACCATATTAAAAAGCTGATACTTGATAGTTGAACTGCCAACATTCAATACCAATATTTTCATAAACCCGCCACCTTTCTTTCAAGGGATCTTAAGCATCATGTAAGTATTCTCTTTAATATTTTCTTGATTTTATTATACCATATAATCAGCCAACTAAAATAATCATAAACAAAAAACCCTCTTATGATTTTTCAGAGGGTTATTTGGCTGATTCAACAGATTAGTGGCTGCAATCCTGGGAATTTTGGTGCTGATGACAGACTGAACCAGTTGTTTTAAGATTTCCTTGAAGGTATTGCTCAGCAACAGCTTTTGTCTCACCATTCGCTCCCACAATGACCTCGATCCCTTTTCCATTGAAGATCTGAATAGCACTATTTCCCATACCACCTGCAATAATGACATTTATACCCATATCCCCCAGAAATTCCGGTAAAAATCCTGGTTTGTGTCCCGGATTGCTTATGACAATGCTCTTGGTAATCTGATTATTATCCGCTTCAAAAATGCTGAAACTCTCACAGTGACCAAAGTGTTCTGTAACCATATTATTCTCGCTTGCTATTGCAATTTTCATGCTTTTCCTCCTGTAATCACATGTCTTTTTCTAAAATTCCGGGGATTTTATCAAGCCAGTCATTCTCAAAAAGCTCAATGAGTCCCCTGTCACACGCTTTTGAGATTTTAGGATCAATTGGCATTCTCGCCAACAGTTCCACATCATGCTCCTTAGCGATTTCCCCTACATGGCTTTCTCCGAAAACGCTATGCTCTTTGCCACAATCAGG